>NZ_LT607733.1:3572500-3872500 GCF_900091445.1 Micromonospora echinofusca | reverse complement strand
GCTCGGCTGGCGCTGGTGCTTCTTCGTCGGGGTCCCCGTCGCCGCCATCGCGCTGGTCCTGCTCCAGTTCACCCTGCGCCTGCCGACGGCCCGCCGCGAGAACGTCAAGATCGACTATCTGGGCGCGACCCTGATCGCGGCCGGCGTCAGCGTGCTGCTCATCTGGATCTCCTTCGTCGACGACTCGTTCGCCTGGCTCTCCTGGCAGTCCGCCGCAATGGTGGGCGGCTCGGTGGCGCTGCTCGCCCTGGCCGTGCGGGTGGAGTCCCGGGCCGAGGAGCCGGTCGTCCCGCTCGACCTCGTCCGGCAGCGGACCACCGCCCTGGCCATCCTGGGCAGTCTGGCGGTCGGCATGGCGATGTTCGGCGGCGCCGTCTTCCTCGGGCAGTACTTCCAGATCGGCCGTGGCTACAGCCCCACGGAGGCCGGGCTGCTCACCATCCCGATGATGGCCGGCGTCCTCGGCTCGTCGATCATCGCCGGCCGGCTGATCACCAGGACCGGGAAGATCAAGCCGTACATCGTCTTCGGCGCGATCGTGCTCGTCATCGGGTTCGCCCTGCTCGGCACCATCGACCACGAGACCTCGCTGGTGCTGGTCGGCGCCGCCATGTTCATCGTCGGCGTGGGGGTCGGCATGACGATGCAGAACCTCGTGCTCGCCGTGCAGAACACCGTCTCGCTGCGGGACATCGGCGCGGCCAGCTCGACCGTCGCCTTCTTCCGCTCGCTCGGCGGCACCATCGGCGTCTCGGTGCTCGGCGCGGTCCTCGCCCGGCGGGTCACCGACCAGATCACCACCGACCTCTCCGCCGCCGGCATCCCCACCTCCGGCAGCGCGGGAGCCGGCAGCCTGAACCTCGACGCCATGCCCGCCGCCGTCCAGCAGATCGTGCGCGCGGCGTACGGGGACGCCACCGGCCACATCTTCCTCATCTCCGCCGCCATCGCCGTCGTCGGCGTCATCGCCGCGGTCCTGCTGAAGCCGGTCGGCCTGCGCAGCAGCCTGGACCTGCCCGACCCGGCCAGGTCGACGGCCGTGGGCGCCGACGCCGTCGACGGCGCTCCCGCCCTCGACCAGGTGACCGGGGACGTCCCCGTACGCGAGGTGCCGGCCCGCCGCTGACGGGCCCGCCGCGCGTACGACCCGGGGCCGCCACCGTCTTGCGACGGTGGCGGCCCCGACCAGTTTCGGGCGGCTGGGACGCCCAGCGAGGGACGATCCGGAGTGTCGGCGAACGGGCCGCTTCAGGCGGGCGGAGCGACTGCCCCGACGGGTCGTCTTCTCCCGGGCGGGCGCTGCCCGATCCGACGGCGCCGGGCACCGGCCCGGACGATCACGTCAGCGAGCCCGTCCTCGACGTCACCGGTGCCGACTGACGCCGCCGGAGCGCCCCCGGTGGGAAGACGACGGTGGGGAGGGACGACGCCGCGTCCCTCCCCACACCGTGCGCGGACCGCTCAGGACAGGAACTTGTCCAGGGCGGCCTCGATGCTGCCGGAGTCCGGCGCCGCGTGCGACTTCATGGTGGTCTTGTTGTACGAGATGAAGCTCGGGCAGCGCGCCGCCGGGGCGGTGATGGTGCCGCCGTCGCCGATCTTTTCGCCGGTCTTCGCGGCGTAGAAGGTCAGGGTGTAGCGCGACGAGATGTAGTCGATGGTGACCTGCTTGCCCGCGCTGTCCTTGTACTGGCACTTCTTGGGCGCGCCCTCGCTGCCTTCCACGAACTTCAGGCAGCCGACCACCGACACCGTCTCGAAGTCGGCGCTCTTGGCGTAGTAGGGCTTGTTCGAGGCGACCGACTTCGTCGACCAGAAGTTCGGCCGGTCGGGGTTGTTCGAGAACGTGTACGCCTTGGCGCCGGTCGGGCCGTTGTAGGGGGCCGCGTTCAGGATCTGGCCACCCTCGCAGACGTTCGACAGGTCGCTGGAGTAGCGGGCGGTCACCGCGTTGTTGTTCGGCTCCTGCGTCTCCTGCTGCCCCGGCGTGGGGGAGGCGTCGGTGCCCGGGGTGCCGCTGGCACCGGGACCGGCGCTGGGGCCGGCGGTCGCGACCGTGATGGGCTCGTCGTCGTCACCGTTGACCAGGATGAGGCCGATGCCCGCGCCGCAGATGGCGAGCACGAGGACCACCGCGCCGGCGACCAGCCCGATGATCAGGCCCTTGTTCGACTTCTTCGGCGGCGGGAAGGGAGCACCGAACTGCGGCGCCTGCGCTGGCTGCCCGTATCCCGGGTACCCGCCCTGCTGCGGAGCCGGCGGCCCGCTCCAGGGGGTGACGTTCGGGTCAGGCTGCTGCCCTCCGTACGGAGGGTAACTGTCGCTCATGTGAAGCCCTTATCGCTGTCGACGTGTGCCCAGGCACGGGATCAAGGATCAGGGTAGTGAGCGCCGCAAATTGCGACGACGGGCGGCTGAACCCGCAGGGAGTCCCGTCCTACGTCGACGGCGCCGCAGGTGACTCTGCGTACGAGTTACGGCTCGGTACGTGTAGAGACGCCGGATCGCCCCGGACTTGTCGACGGCGTGGATCCGGGCCGCCGGAAGGGAATTCCGTTGTGTGGCCGGTGGTGCGGGCCGCTGGCACCGTCACGTTCAGGTGTGTGGCGAAAATCACTCTCGATTGGGCCGAGATGTGGGCGACACCGGTGCCGCGCTCGCCCCGCCAGGTGGCCGGACGCCTTCCGCGGTGTCCTGGCGGGTGCGTACGGGTCAGGTGGCCGTGCAGCTCACGGGCCCCGTGCCGGCGCCTCCGAGGTGTTGGCGAGGAAGCCGAGGGTGGCCCGCGCGCCGGGAGCGAGGTCGCCGTTCCAGTCGACGTCACCGGCGGTCACCTCGGCCCCGCTCTGGGTCGGCCGGGCGTTCCAGGACTGGCTGCCGCTGGCCCACCACCCGGTAGCTCGCGGTGCAGCCGGTGGCCGGGCCGCTGGGCGTGGGCGAGGGGCTGGTGGGCGAGGGGCTGGCGGTGGGCGTCGGGGTGACGCCGCCCAGCGCCTCGGTCGGCGCCGGGTACCACCGGTCGACCATCTTCTGGTCGCCGGACGCGTTCGGGTGCACGCCGTCGTAGGTGTCGGTGGCCGTGCTGAAGCCGCCAGCGCGGCGAGCAGGCGTGACGGCCCGGTGCTCCCGGGGCGGTCAACCAGGAGAGTCGACGTGTCTCAATGGAATCCCGCCTCACGCAAGACATTCACGAATTCTTTTCTCAACATCGTCCTCACATCGTGAACATCAACAAAATTTACGACCATGAATGCGGCGGCTAAGGTTTGCTCATCGTCCAGATCGCTCGTCGGGTGCGCCACGAGCCACCCGGGGGCCACCACAGTAGGAGGACCGGGAGATGACACTCCCTCGCACTCATCGGCGTACCCTCGCCGCTGCGGCCAGCGTGTTCGCCAGCGCCGCCATGGTCACCACCATGCTCGGCGCGCCGGCGGCGGCCTCGGCCACCGGCGAGATCCTCAGCGCCGGTGGCGCGACCGCCGTAGCCGACAGCTACATCGTGGTACTCAAGGACGCCAGCGTCGGCGGCCGTGCCGGCACCCGGCAGGGCGAGGTGAAGAGCACCGCCGGCTCGCTCGCCGCCCGCTTCGGCGGCAGCGTCGGGCACGTCTACGGTGACGCGCTCAACGGCTTCGAGGTGAAGCTCTCCGAGCGGGCCGCCAAGCGCCTCGCCGCGCACCCCGACGTCGCCTACGTCGAGCAGAACCACACCGTGTCGCTCGCGGCCACCCAGAGCAACCCGCCGTGGGGCCTGGACCGCATCGACCAGCGGCCCCTCCCGCTCAGCCGCACCTACACCTACAACAGCAGCGGCACCGGCGTGACGGCGTACGTCATCGACACCGGCATCCGGACCAGCCACAACGACTTCGCCGGTCAGGCCGTCGACGGCTACGACGCGATCGACAACGCGCTGCCGGCCGCCGACTGCAACGGCCACGGCACGCACGTCGCGGGCACCGTCGGCGGCAACACCTACGGCGTGGCGAAGAACGTCCGGCTGGTGGGCGTGCGGGTGCTCAACTGCCAGGGCAGCGGCACCTGGGCGCAGGTCATCGCCGGTATCAACTGGGTGACCTCGAACCACCAGGCGGGCCAGCCGGCGGTGGCGAACATGAGCCTCGGCGGCTCCTACAACGCCTCCCTGAACACCGCGGTGGCGAACTCGATCGCCGACGGCGTCACCTACGCGGTGGCCTCCGGCAACTCGAACGCCAACGCCTGCAACTTCTCGCCGGCCTCCGTGCCGACGGCGCTGACCGTCAACGCCTCGCAGAGCAACGACGCGCGGGCCTCGTTCTCCAACTGGGGCACCTGCACCGACATGTTCGCCCCGGGCGTGGGCGTCCTGTCGGCCTGGTACAACAGCAACACCGCCACCAACACCATCAGCGGCACCTCGATGGCGTCGCCGCACGTCGCCGGCGCGGCGGCCCGGGTGCTCAGCGTCTACCCGAGCTGGACGCCCGCCCAGGTGCACTCGTACCTGGTCGGCCAGGCCACCACCAACGTGATCACCAACCCGGGCACCGGTTCCCCGAACCGCCTGCTCTACCTGGCTCCCACGTTCTGACCGACACCGTCGGCACACCGGCCCCGGGGCGTACGCGCCCCGGGGTCGGCGCGTGTGCACACGTCGACATGCGTCCATGTTGCGGGGAGCGGGCGGCCCGCCTAGGCTGCCGTCAATGGGAGCGCTCCCGGCCCCGTGGGCAGGGCGTCCGCGAGCCTCCCCACCGGACGATCCGCCGTCGGACCGCCGGCACCCCCACCACCCCCTCGGAAGCGAAGGCACCCGCATGAAGCTCCCTGCGCGCCCGTCCCGGCGCACCCTGCTCATGGCCGGCGCGGTCGGCGCGCTGACCGTCGCGGCGTCGGCCGCCGTCCCGCCCGCCGACGCCCAGGCCGCCACCGGCTGCGCCGTCACCTACACGACCAGCAGCTGGACCGGTGGCTTCACCGCCAACATCACGATCAAGAACCTCGGCGACGCGGTCGACGGGTGGACGCTCGGCTTCGCCTTCCCCGACGCGGGCCAGCGGGTCGGCCAGGGCTGGTCGGCGACCTGGAGCCAGGCCGGCGCCGCCGTCACCGCCCGCAGCGTGAGCTGGAACGGCGCGCTGGCGACCGGTGCGTCGACCAGCATCGGGTTCAACGGCACCTGGAGCGCCGCCAACCCCGCGCCGACGGCGTTCACCCTCAACGGCACCGCCTGCACCGGCGCGACCACACCGACCACTCCGCCGCCCCCCACCACGCCCCCGCCCACCACCCCGCCGCCGACCACCCCGCCTCCCACGACCCCGCCGCCGGGCGGGCAGACGCCGGTCGCGATCAACGGCCAGCTGCGGGTGTGCGGGGTCAACCTGTGCAACCAGTACGGCCGGCCGATCCAGCTGCGGGGCATGAGCACCCACGGCATCCAGTGGTTCGCCCGCTGCTACAACGACGTCTCACTGGACGCGCTCGCCGACGACTGGCGGGCCGACCTGCTGCGCATCGCCATGTACGTCCAGGAGGACGGCTACGAGACCGACCCGGCCGGGTTCACCAACCGGGTCAACGCCCTCGTCGACGAGGCCGAACAGCGGGGCATGTACGCGCTGATCGACTTCCACACCCTGACCCCGGGCGACCCGACGTACAACCTCGACCGGGCCAAGACGTTCTTCGCCGCCGTCTCGGCCCGCAACGCCGCCAAGAAGAACGTCATCTACGAGATCGCCAACGAGCCCAACGGCGTCAGCTGGGCGACCATCAAGAGCTACGCCGAGCAGGTCATCCCGGTGATCCGCGCCAACGACCCGGACGCGGTGGTCGTGGTCGGCACCCGCGGCTGGTCCTCGCTGGGCGTCTCCGACGGCTCGAACGCCAACGAGGTCATCAACAACCCGGTGAACGCCGCCAACGTCATGTACACGTTCCACTTCTACGCCGCGTCGCACCGGGACAACTACCGCGCCGAGGTGGAGCGGGCCGCCGCCCGGCTGCCGCTGTTCGTCACCGAGTTCGGCACGGTGGACTACACCGGCGACGGTGGGGTGGACGTCGCCAGCAGCAACGCCTGGATCGACCTGCTGGACCGCCTGAAGATCAGCTACGCGAACTGGACCTACTCGGACAAGGCCGAGGGCAGTGCCGCGCTGCGGCCGGGCACCTGCGCCGGGAGCACCTACACCGGCCCGGGCGTGCTGACCGAGTCGGGCGCCCTCATCCGTGACCGCATCCGTACGCCGGACAACTTCCCCACCGCCTGATCCCGTTCCCGCGCGAGGCCCCGCCGCACCCGGCGGGGCCTCGCCGTGCTCGTCGGAACGAGGCGCCGGCCGGCGGAGGATCCACCCGCGGGACCCTGGCGAGCTGATGTCGTGGACGATTCACCGGTCGCACCACACCCTCAGGCGGGTACCGCGTGCTCCGACTCGAACCGCTCCCGGGTCAGGAACGCCAGCTGGGCCCGCTTGTCGGGCATGTCGATCTCGTCGGCGAAGGTGAAGCCCTCCCGCCGCAGCCGCTCCAGCGCGCGCTCGTTGCGGACGTCGGGCTCGACGACGATCCGCAGCCGGGTGGGATCGGCGAACAGGAAGCGGGCCAGGGCCGGCCCGATGGCCGTGGTGAGGCCCTTCGGCGGGCGCCTGCCGGGGGCGAGCAGCAGATGCATCCCGACGTCGCCGGGCCGCACGGGGTAGCGCTCGCCGACCGGATCCGCCTCCGGCTGGTACGTCTGGAGCAGGCCGACCGGCGCGCCGTCGAGCATGATCAGGTAAGCGTGGTGGGTGTCGAGACTGTCGACGAACTCGTAGATCTCGCGCACCTCGTCGACCGAGTGCGAACCCATGCCCCAGAACGCCGCCCGGGGCTCGGTCACCCAGCCGTGCACCAGCTCCGCGTGGGCCTTCGGGTCCAGCACGACGAGCGACAGCTCGCCGAAGCCGGCAATCTTCTCCTGGTATGTCACGGTGTCGCGTCTCCTGCTTCTCGGGTGAGTTCACGCCAGTCGGTGACCACCGGAGCCAGCTCCCCGCCGGCCCACAGCGGCAGTTGGTCGTCGAAGTGCGGGTCGCCGGGTCGCCCGGACGCGCCGAAGGGGACGACCCAGCGGCTGTTCCCGCGGTCGGTCAGGTCCCACACGTAGCGGGCCACCGGGCCCCGCCAGCACGCGTCGGACACGCCGGGCACGCTCGACGTGGCCAGCACGCAGTCGGCGTCGCCGCCCAGCGCGACCCGCTCGCGCATGCCGCGTACCGCCTCGTCGACCGCCGCCGCCACGCCGAGGTGCACGGGGTGCAGCACGTGCCGCCGGCCCCACGGCCCCGGCGGCTCGCCCGCCGCCACGTCCTCGAGCGCGCCGGCCGCCACCGGGCCGATCTCGCCGCCGAGGCGGTGCAGCCCGGTGGCCACCCCGTCCAGGGCGTGGCCGATGCGCGACAGCGGGTCGGTCCACGGCGCGAAGAGGCCGTCGAACGCGCTCGGGGCGTCGCGCAGCGGGCGCAGGCAGGGGTGGTCGTGCAGGCGGCGGGCCAGGGCCGCGCGCCAGGCGGCCCAGGCGCCGGCGTCGGCGCTGTCGGCCCGCATCTGCCCGTCCCACGCGGTCAGCCGCTCGCGCAGACGCCGCGCCGGCCCGCTGAGCGCGACCGGGTCGACCCGGTCCAGCACGCCCCGCAGCGTCGCGGCCTCCAGCCGGGTGTCCATGTGTACGGCCTCCGCCCGGGCGCCCTCGGCGAGCAGGGCGCGGATGCGGCGGGCCCGGTGCGGCGGGGCGAAGCCGGTGCCGAGGTCCGCCACGTCGGGGCGGCGGTCGTTGGCGCAGACGGCCGGCCCGTCGACGACGGTGCGGCGCGGCTCGGCGTAGCCGCCGTGCCAGCCGTAGCGCGCGTCGTCGCCGGGCACGGGCTCGCGGCGGCACCGGTCGTCGCGCAGCGGGACGAGCCCGGCGACGAGCTGGCGGACCGCCCCGTGCCGGTCGGCGACGAGGACGCTGTTGACCGGCTCGACCCAGTCGCGCAGCGCGTCGGCCACGTCGTCGGCGCTGCGGGCCCGCAGCAGCGGCAGCAGCGCGTCGAAGCCGAGGCGCTGCTCGACCCGGCTGGGCACGCGCAGGCTGATCGCCTCGCCGGTGCCCCGGTCGTGGTCGACGACGGGCCCGCGCGGCGTCTCGATCACCTCGACGGTCTCCGGCTCGCCGCCGCGGACCTCGACGCGCTCGACGTGCCGGCGTGCCGGCGCCCAGCCGTCCGCCTCGCGGACCAGGACCACGTCGCCGTCGCGGCGCAACCGTTCCCGGTAGAGGTCCTGGTAGTCGGCCATGGCGTTGGTGACGGCCCAGGCGACCTCGCCGGCGTGCCCGAAGTGGGGCAGGCCGGGCACCCCGGGGAAGGCGAAGCCGAACACGTCGAACTCGGGGCAGGCCAGGCGCACCTGCTGGTAGATGCCGGGCAGTTCCAGGATGCGGTGCGGGTCGCCGGCGATGACGGGCGCCCGCCCGGCGGCGGGGTCGGCGGGCAGGGCCCAGGCGTTGCTGCCAGACCCGCCCGGCCCCTCGACGGCGAACAGGTCGACAGCCGCCGGGCCCAGGGTGGCGGCGACGTGGGCGTGCCACAGCTTGTTGGGGAAGGTGGAGAAGAGCACGTGCTGGACGAGGAAGACACCCAGCGGCGACCACGGTCGCCACCGTCCCGGGACGCAGCCGGCCGCCGCGAACTCCGGTGCCGCCGCGGCCCCCTCGGCCAGCCCCTCGTTGACCCCGTCGACGTAGGCGGTGACCCACCGCCGGGTGTCGGGGGTGAGCCGCTCGAAGCAGCGCCGGGCGGTGTCGTCGAGGCGGGCCCGGCGGGCGAAGCGGTCCCAGCCCAGTTCGGCGGGGCCGACGTGCTCGGCGAGCCGACCCTCCGAGCGCCACCGCTCCACTTCGATCTGCCAGGCCCGGTCGAGGGCGGCGACCCGCCCCTGCAACCGGGCGAGCCCGTCGACGTCGTCGGCGCGCAGGTGGGGGATCCCCCACCGGTCGCGATGGATGCCGGTCATCGTCGCGCCTCGCGGCTGGGCGCTCGGCCCACCTGCCACAGGAATGTCAACTTAGGCTACCCTCCCCTAACTGAGGCGAACCTTACCTGGAGGGGTGCGTGAAGCGAAACTGGGAAGCCCTGGTGCTCAAGGCGATGGGCGGCCGCGACTTCCGGCTGACCGTGCTCGGCACGGAGTCCGTCGGTGAGCACTACCGCCGACTGCGCATGGACGGCGGCGGGCTGCTGGAGGCGTGCGGCGTGCACCCCACCATGTGGGTACGGCTGTGGTTCGACAACGACGGCAAGCCGCACCAGCGCGCGTACACCATCGTCGACCCGGACCCGGAGACCGGCCGGTTCGACCTGGAGTTCGCCATCCACGACGGATGCGCCGCCCGGTGGGCCGCCGCCGCGCAGGCCGGTGACACCATCGACGCCACCGTGCAGGGCACCGGGTTCAGCCTGCCGGACCCCGCCCCGCGACACCTGTACCTGGTCGGCGACGCCGCCTCGCTCCCGGCGGTGAACAGCCTGCTCGCCGCGGCCCCCGACGTCCCGGCGACGGTCTGGCTGGAGTACGCCCACGAGGGCGAGAAGGAGCTGGCGCCGCGCGCCGCGGCCCCGCACGACGTCAACTGGGTGCCGCGCCGCGACGACGGTCGGCACCTGGTCGAGACCGTCTGCGCGGCCCTGCCCGCCGCCGAGGACGCCCACTACTGGGTGGCCTGCGAGGCGGCCAGCACGCGCGGCATCGCCAAGCACGTACGACGCAACCTCGGCGTCGGCAAGCACCAGCTCACCTCGCTGGCCTACTGGAGCGCCAGGTGAGGGGTCGGCTCGGCACCCTGACCGCGCTCTACGTCACGCAGTACCTCGGCATCGGCTTCATCACCGTCGGGCTGACCGCCATCCTGCGCGACGGCGGCACCTCCCTCGACACGCTGGCGCTGTTGCAGTTCGTCGGCCTGGTCTGGCCGATCAAGTTCCTCTGGGCGCCCGTGATCGACAGGTACGGCTCCCGCCACCGCGGTCACTACCGGTCCTGGCTGGTGGTGCTCCAGGGCGGCATGGTGCTGGCCCTGCTGGCCCTGCTGCCGTTCGACCGCCCGGCCGGGCAGCTCGGCCCGGTCGTGGCGATCTGCGTCGCGTACGTGTTCCTCTCCGCCACGCAGGACATCGCCGTCGACGCCGTCGCCGTCCGGCTGCTCTCCGAGCGCTCGCGGGGAACCGGCAACGGCATCCAGGTCGCCGCGAGCTACGTCGGCAACCTGCTCGGCGGCGGCGCCTGCGTGGTCGTCTACGACCGGTTCGGCTGGGTGCCCGCGATCCTGCTGCTCGCCGCCCTGACCGCCGTCGGGCTGCTGGTGGTGTGGCGGTTCCGGGAACCGGAGCGCACCGACCGCGTGGCCAGCGCCGGCGCGGCGTACCGGGCGCTGCTGTCGGTGCTGGGCCAGCCCGGCTGCCGGTGGTGGACCTTCGGCGTGGTGCCGCCGGTCTACATCGGCGCCGGCGCGACGTACGCCCTCGTGACGCCCGCCCTGGTGGACGCGGACTGGTCACTGGCGCGCATCGGCGTGGTGACCGGCGTGGTGACCAGCCTGCCGGCCATCGTGGCCGGTCTGCTCGCCGGGGCCGCGATCGGCCGGTTCGGGCGCGGCCGCGTCCTCGTGGCCGGGGGAGTGGCGCTCGCGCTCTCCACGGCGATGCTGCTGCCGCTGATGAACGGCCGGGCCCCGCTCGCGGGGACGGTTGCCGCGCTCTGCTGCTTCATGGCCGCCTACACGATCGCCAACGTCGTGCTCTACACGGTCAACATGGACTATTCCCGGCCCGGCACGGGCGGTACGGACTTCACCGTGCTGTCGTCGTTCGGGCTGGTCTGCTCCTTCGTGGCGGCCTCCGTGGCGCTGGCGGCGGCCGAGGTGTTCGGCTACCCGGTGGTCGCCGTGGCCGCCGTCGTCCTGGTGGCGCTCGGCGTCGCGCTGGGCCTCGGGCACCAGCGGCGCTTCCGGCACCGATCCGGTGCGGCGCCGGGCGAGCGGGAGCTCGCGAAGGTGCCGGGCTGAGTGATGCAGCTCAATGTGGACGGCGATGTTGACACATCCTTAGGTTAGGGTAACCTAAGCTCGCTCGATCACCGGCTGCGGGCGGGCGGTGACGTCCCGCCATTCCGCCCACGTCCATTCCCGACCGTTTGAGGACCCGCATGAGCCTGCCCGGATCCACCGTCCAGGTGCCTTCGACCGGGGTGACCCCCGGGTCCGACGGTGCCCGCGCCCACCTGTTCACCGCCGGCTCGGTCGAGGAGTACCGGCGGGTGCTGGCCGAGGGGATCGGCCGGGTGGCGGCCCGGGTGAGCGAGGTGGACCGGCCCTTCACGGGTGCGACGCCGGACGAGCTGGCGCCGCGGATCGCCGGCATCGACCTGGACCGGCCGCTGGGCGACAGCGGGGCCGCGCTCGACGAGCTGCACGACGTCTACCTGCGCGACGCCGTCTACTTCCACCACCCCCGCTACCTGGCGCACCTCAACTGCCCGGTGGTGATCCCCGCGCTGCTCGGCGAGGCGGTGCTCAGCGCCGTCAACTCCTCGCTGGACACCTGGGACCAGAGTGTCGGCGGCACCCTGATCGAGCGCCGGCTCATCGACTGGACCGCCGACCGGATCGGCCTGGGGCCCGCCGCCGACGGCATCTTCACCAGCGGCGGCACCCAGTCCAACCTCCAGGCGATGCTGCTGGCCCGCGAGGAGACCTGCGCGAGCCTGGTCGGCCGGGCGACCGAGCGGCAGTCCCGCCCGGAGCTGCTGTCCCGACTGCGCATCCTCACCTCGGCGGCCGGTCACTTCAGCGTGCAGAAGGCCGCCAAGCTGCTCGGCCTCGGCGCCGACGCCGTGATCACCGTGCCCACCGACGCCGACCGGCGGATGCGCACCGCCGACCTGGCCCGGGAGATCGCCCGGTGCCGGGAGGAGGGGCTGGTGGTGATGGCCGTCGTCGCCACCGGCGGCACCACCGACTTCGGCACCATCGACCCGCTGCCGCAGATCGCCGACATCTGCGCCGCCGCCGGCGTCTGGCTGCACGTCGACGCCGCGTACGGCTGCGGGCTGCTGGTGTCGCCGACCCGGCGGCACCTGCTCGACGGCATCGAGCGGGCCGACTCGGTCACCGTCGACTACCACAAGTCGTTCTTCCAGCCGGTCAGCTCCAGCGCGCTGCTGGTACGCGACCGGCGCGTGCTGCGGCACGCCACCTGGCACGCCGACTACCTCAACCCCGCGCGGATGGTCGAGCAGCGCATCCCCAACCAGGTCGACAAGAGCATCCAGACCACCCGCCGCTTCGACGCCCTCAAGCTCTGGCTGACCCTGCGGATCATGGGGCCGGACGCGATCGGCGCGCTCTTCGACGAGGTGATCGACCGCGCCGCCGCCGCGTGGCAACTGCTCACCGAGGACCCCCGCTTCGAGGTCGTCACCCGCTCGCAGTTGAGCACCGTGGTCTTCCGCTACCTGCCGGCCGCCGCCGGCCGGGAGGTCGTCGACGACGCCAACCTGTACGCCCGCGAGGCGCTGGCCGCCTCCGGCGCCGGCCTCGTCGCCGGCACCAAGGTCGACGGCGCGCACTACCTCAAGTTCACCCTGCTCAACCCCGAGACCACGCTGGACGACATCGCCCACGTCCTCGACCTCATCGCCGAACACGCCGGCTGGTACGCCCGGACCAGGGCCACCGCCGAGCTGTCCTGCCCCGTCGGCTGACGATCCGCCCCCCGCTCTGGAGAACCGCATGTCGACGCACGACTTCATCGCCGTCGGGCTGGGCCCGTACAACCTGGGCCTGGCCTGCCTGACCGCGCCGATCGACGAACTCGACGGCATCTTCCTGGAGGCGCGGGACAGCTTCAGCTGGCATCCCGGGATGCTGCTGGAGTCGACCCGGCTCCAGACGCCGTTCATCGCCGACCTCGTCACGTTCGCCGACCCCACCTCGCCGTACTCCTTCCTGAACTACCTCAAGGAGTCCGGGCGGCTCTACCCGTTCTACATCCGGGAGAGCTTCTTCCCGCTGCGCAGCGAGTACGACGACTACTGCCGCTGGGCCGCCGGCAAGCTGGACAGCATCCGGTTCGGGCAGGAGGTCACGGCCGTCGGCTACGATCCGGCCGACGAGCACTACACCGTCACGGCCACGGTGGCGGCCACGGGGGAGTCGGTCACCTACCGGGCCCGGCACCTGGTGCTCGGCACCGGCACCCCGCCGTACGTGCCGGACACCTGCGTGGACCTCGGCGGCGACATGATCCACAACTCCCGGTACCTGGAGCACCGGGCGGCGCTGCGCGCGAAGCGGAGCATCACCGTGATCGGCAGCGGGCAGAGCGCGGCCGAGATCTACCACGACCTGCTCGGTGACATCGACACGTGCGGCTACCAGCTCAACTGGGTGACCCGCTCGCCCCGGTTCTTCCCCCTCGAATACACCAAGCTCACCCTCGAGATGACCTCGCCGGACTACGTGGACCACTTCCACGCCCTGCCGGAGCCCACCCGCTACCGGCTGGAGTCCGAGCAGAAGGGGCTGTTCAAGGGCATCAACGCCGACCTCATCAACGAGATCTACGACCTGCTCTACGCCAAGAGCATCCCCGGCCCCGTCCGCACCCGGCTGCTGACCAACACCGAGCTGACCGCCGCCGCGTACGACGGGTCCGGCGGGACGTACACGCTGGGCCTGCGCAACGTCGAGCAGGAGCGCGACTTCACGCTGGACACCGAGGGCCTGGTGCTGGCCACCGGCTACCACTACCGGGTCCCGCAGTTCCTGGAGCCGGTGCGCGAGCGCATCCGCTGGGACGCGCACGGGCGCTTCGACGTGGCCCGCAACTACAGCATCGACCACACCGGCCGCGGCATCTTCCTGCAGAACGCCGGCACCCACACGCACAGCGTCACCTCGCCCGACCTGGGCATGGGCCCGTACCGCAACTCCTGGATCATCCGGGAGCTGCTGGGCCGCGAGCACTACCCGATCGAGAAGGGCATCGCCTTCCAGGAGTTCGGCGTGCCGGCCGGGGCCGCGTCGTGACCGAGGTGGTCCACCGCCGGGTCGACGAGCGGCTCGGCGAGTTCGCCCTGCGTACCCTCGATCCGGACGCCGACGCGCCGCTGCTGCACCGCTGGGTGACCCACCCGAAGGCGGCGTTCTGGCTCATGCAGGACGCCGACGTGGCCCGGGTCGCCGAGGAGTACCGGCGGATCGCCGCGCACCCGCACCACGACGCGTTCCTCGGCCTGCACGAGGGTCGTCCGGCGTTCCTCGCCGAGCGCTACGACCCCGCCCACGTCGAACTCGTCGGCCTCCACGACGCGGCCGACGGCGACGTCGGCATGCACTTCCTCTGCGCCCCCGCCGACGCCCCGGTGCACGGCTTCACCCTGGCGGTGATCACGACGGTGATGGCGTGGCTCTTCGCCGACCCGGCCACCCGCCGGGTCGTCGTGGAGCCCGACGTGCGCAACACGGCGGTGCACGCGCTCAACGCGGCCGTCGGCTTCACCGTCGTCGGCCCGATCCGCAAGCCCGAGAAGGACGCGCTGCTCAGCGTCTGCACCCGTGACCAGTTCCACGCCGCAACCCGAGGAGACGTGCCCGCGTGAACCCGCTCGCATCCGTGGCCCACCTGACGCCCGCGAACTGGGCCCACGCCAACCGGCTGCTGGTCCGCAAGGCGCTGGCCGAGTTCGCCCACGAGCGGCTCCTCGCGCCCGAGCCCGTCCCCGCCGACGTGCCCGCCCCCGCCGGCGCGGCGGCGGGCGCGCGCCGGTACCAGGTGCGCGGCGACGACGGCGAGGTCGTCTACCGGTTCACCGCGAGCCTGCTGGCCCTCGAGCACTGGCGCATCGACGCCGACAGCATCACCCGTCACCGCGGCGACACCGAGCTGCCGCTGGACGCCCTGGAGTTCTGCCTCGACCTGCGGGGCGCGCTCGGCCTCACCGACCAGATCCTCCCCGTCTACCTGGAGGAGATCAGCTCCACCCTGGCCAGCACCGCGTACAAGCTCGACAAGCCGGCCGTCAGCGCCGCCGAGCTCGCCGACGCGGACTTCCAGACCATCGAGACCCAGATGACCGAGGGCCACCCCGGCTTCGTCGCCAACAACGGCCGCATCGGCTTCGGCGTCGACGAATACCGGGCGTACGCCCCGGAGGCCGGCAACCCGGTGCGGCTGATCTGGGTGGCCGCGCACCGCGACCGGACGACCTTCACCTGCGCCGCCGACCTCGACTACGACGCGCTGATCCGCGCGGAACTCGGCGACGACACCCTCTCCCGGTTCGCCGACACCCTGACCGGGCTCGGCCTCGATCCGGCCGACTACCTGCTCGTCCCGGTGCACCCGTGGCAGTGGTGGAACAGGATCTCGGTCACCTTCGCCGCGGAGGTGGCGCAGCGGCGGTTGGTCTGCCTCGGCCCCGGCCCCGACGAATACCTGGCCCAGCAGTCCATCCGCACCTTCTTCAACGTGACCGACCCGTCCCGGCACTACGTCAAGACCGCGCTGTCCGTGCTGAACATGGGCTTCATGCGGGGGCTGTCGGCCGCGTACATGGAGGCCACCCCGGCCATCAACGACTGGCTCGCCGAGCTGATCGACGGCGACGAGGTGCTCAAGGGCACCGGGCTGACGATCATCCGGGAACGGGCCGCCGTCGGCTACCGCCACCTGGAGTACGAGGCGGCCACCGACCGGTACTCCCCGTACCGCAAGATGCTCGCCGCCCTGTGGCGGGAGAGCCCGGTGCCCGGCCTGGAGCCGGGTCGGCGGCTGGCCACCATGGCGTCGCTGCTGCACACCGACCGCGACGGCCGCTCGTTCGCCGCCGCGCTCATCGCCCGCTCGGGCCTGGCGCCGAAGGCGTGGCTGCGCCGCTACCTCGACGCCTACCTCACCCCGCTGCTGCACAGCTTCTACGCCCACGACCTGGCCTTCATGCCGCACGGCGAGAACGTCATCCTCGTCCTCGACGGCGCGACGGTCGAGCGGGCGATCTTCAAGGACATCGCCGAGGAGATCGTGGTGATGGACCCCGACGCCGACCTGCCGCCGCAGGTCCGACGGGTCCGGGCCGACGTGCCGGAGGACATGAAGCTGCTGTCCATCTTCACCGACGTCTTCGACTGCTTCCTGCGCTACCTCAGTGCCATCCTCGTCACCGAGGACGTCCTCGACGAGGAGACCTTCTGGCGCACGGTCGCCGAGTGCGCGGCCGACTACGCCGACAGCGTCCCGCACCTCGCCGAGCGGCTGCGGCGCTACGACCTGTTCGCCCCGGAGTTCGCGCTGTCCTGCCTGAACCGGCTCCAGCTGCGCAACAACCAGCAGATGGTCGACCTGGCCGACCCGTCGGCCGCGCTGCAACTCGTCGGCACCCTGACCAACCCCATCGCCCGCTTCGCCCCGTCGGCCCGATGACGACCACGACGCTCGCGCCGGCCGCGGAACCACCGGTCGGCGGCGCCGACGGCCGGGTACGCGGCCGGTGGCTGATCCTCGCCGTGCTCTGCCTCGCCCAGGTCACCGTGGTGCTCGACAACACGGTGCTGACCGTGGCGATCCCCGTGCTCACCACCGAGCTGGCCGCCAGCACCGCCGACGTGCAGTGGATGATCAACGCGTACGCGCTGGTCCAGTGCGGGCTGCTGCTCACCGCGGGCAGCGCCGCGGACCGGTACGGCCGCCGTCGGATGCTGCTGGCCGGGCTCGTGCTGTTCGGGCTCGGCTCGCTGGCCGCCGGGCTCGCCGGGTCCAGCGGCCAGTTGATCGCCGCCCGCGCCGGCATGGGGATCGGCGGCGCGCTGCTGGTCACCGCCACCCTCGCGGTGGCGATGCAGGTCTTCGACGACGCCGAGCGGACCCGCGCCATCGGCCTCTGGGCGGCGGCGAGTGCCCTGGGGTTCGCGGCCGGGCCGCCCTTCGGCGGGCTCGTGCTCGCCCACCTGCCGTGGGGGGCGATCTTCCTGGTCAACGTCCCGATCGTGCTGGTCTGCCTGGTGGCGGCGTGGGCGCTGGTGCCGGAGTCGCGCCAGCCGACCCGCGGCCGCCTCGACCTGGGCGGGGTGCTGCTCTCCACGGCCGGCCTGACCGCCGTCGTCTACGCGATCATCGCCGGGCCGGAGCAGGGCTGGGCCGCCGCCTCGGTGTTGGGCGCGGCGGTCGCCGGGGTGCTCCTGCTCGCCGCCTTCGTGACCTGGGAACGGCGGGTCGCCGACCCCATGCTGGACATGCACTTCTTCCGCAACCCCCGCTTCGTGGGGGCGGTCTCCGGGGTCGTCCTGATCACGTTCGGCGCCACCGGCGCGCTGTTCCTGCTGACCCAGCACCTCCAGTTCGTGCGCGGCTACCCGGCCTGGGAGGCCGGGCTGCGGATGATGCCGTTCGCGCTCTCCATCGTCCTGCTGAACGTGGGCGGGATCGCCGCGCTGGTGATCCGCCGGCTCGGGCTGGCGTGGTCGATCGCCTTCGGCATGACGCTGCTCGCCGGCGGTCTCGCCCTGATCACCCACGCCCCGACGGACGGCTACCCGGTGCTGCTGACGGGCCTGCTGGTGATGGGCGCCGGCTGCGCCGTGGCCAACCCCGCCATCGTCGAGGCCGTGATGAGCGCGATCCCGCCGGAGAAGGCCGGGGCCGGCGCGGGCGTCGACGGCACCATGACCGAGGTCGGCAGCAGCCTCGGCGTCGCCGTGCTGGGCGCCATCCTCAACGCCCGGTTCGCTGCCCTGCTGCCGGCCGCCGTGGCCGGCGCCGGATCGTTCCCCGCCGCGCTGGCCGCCGCGCGCAGCGAATCGGAGCGCGCGCTCGTCTCCGACGCGTTCCGCTCCGCCCTGGAGACCGGCCAGACGGTCGGCGCCGTGGCCGTCTTCGCGGGCGGCTGCGTCGCCGCCGCGCTGCTGCGCCGCGCCGAGCGGGCCGGCTGACCCGGGGGGCGGTCCGGTCCCGCCCGCCGCTGCCCGATTCCGCCCGCCGCCGGGCGGCGCCGGTTGGCGCCGGTTGGCCTCGGGCGGACGGTACCGCCGCCAGCCCCCGGGACGCCCGGCCCGAGCGGGTGGGCGGCTCAGCCCCGGCGGAGCGTACGCAGCGCGCCGGCCCAGGCGACCACCTCGTCGAGCACGGTGGCGAGGGCCTGCTCCTGGTGCGCCGCCGGCCGGAAGTCGCGGAAGTTGACGAAGTCGGTCGTCAGCGAGAGCGCGACTTGTGAGCGGACGTCGGCCACCCCGAGCTGCCCGAGCACCAGCCGCAGGTGCTCCGCCGCCCGGGTGCCGCCGTGCACGCCGTAGCTGACCAGGCCGGCGGCGGCATGCTGCCACTCCTTGAACAGGAAGTCGACGGCGTCCTTCAGCGCGCCCGGGATGGAGTGGTTGTACTCCGGGGTGACGAAGATGAAGCCGTCGAAGCCAGCGACGGTCGTCGCCCAACGGCGTACGGCGGGGCGCCTCGACGGTGCCATCGAGGGCGGCAGCACCTCGTCGAAGTGCGGCAGGTCGTAGTCGGCGATGTCGACCAGCTCGACCGTGGCGTCGCTCCGCTTGGCGGCGACGTCGGTCACCCAGCGGGCGACGGCGTCGGCCTTGCGGCCCGGCCGCGTGCTGCCGACGATGACACCGATCCTGACCATGGCTGATCTCCTCTACGGGGTGGGGACGGGACGTACGGGCACCGGCAGGCCGGCCAGATCACGGGCCAGCTCCAGCGCGCCGTGCAGGGACGACGACGCGCCGAGGGCGGCGGCGCGCACCGGCGGCGCCGGCCGCCCGGGACGGCCGGCGGCGTGGGCCCGCTCGGCGACGAGCGGCACGAAGTCGGGCAGACCGGCGGCGAACCCGCCGCCGACGATCGCCAGCGCCGGGTCCAGCAGTTCGCCGAGGCTCACCACCGCCGCCGCCAGCGCCCGGCAGCTCGCGTCGACCGCCGCCACCGCCCATGTCCGGCGCTCGTCGAGTGCCGCCCGTAGGTCCTCGAAGCTGACCTCGGCGCCCCGGCCGGCGCCGGCCCGGCGCAGGGTGGCGGGGCCGGACGCGATCGACTGGAGGCAGCCGCGCCGGCCGCAGTCGCAGCGCTCGCCGTCGAGGGCGACGACCATGTGGCCGATCTCGGCGGAGGACCGGCCGGGCACCGACCGCCCGGCCAGCACCACGCCGCCGCCGATCCCGGTGCCGACGCCCAGGTAGACCACGTCGTCCGCGCCGGCGCGTCGGGCCTCGGCCAGCGCGGCGAGGTCACCGTCGTCGGCCACGGCGGTCGCCGCGTCCGGGAAGAGGCGGCGCAACGCGCCGGCGAGGTCGAGCCCGGCCCAGCCGGGCCGCCCGGGCCAGGTGGTGACGGTGCCCGCCGGGTCCGTGGTCGCCGGCATCGCCACGCCCACCGCGCCCACCGGCCCCCACACGTCGCGCAGCCGGTTGACCTCGGCGGCGAGCGCGGCCAGGTCCCCGGCGAGGTCGGCGCCGGGCGGCCAGCGGAAGCTGCGCTCGTACGCCGGCCGCCCGGCCGCCTCCGCGCGCAGCGCCACCTTGGTACCGCCGACGTCGACGCCCAGCACACCGGGGGTCCGTTGTGGACCGGTCACGCCCGGGCCTCAGCCCTGGAGCACGTGCAGGACCACGAGCGCGACGGCCGCCACCGCGAAGATCACCGGCGTCAGGGTCATCGCGGCCGGGTCCTTCGCGCGGGCGTGGTAGACGACCGCGCCCACCATCTGCAGGGCGAGACCGATCGCGGCCGCGATGCCCAGCGGCGGCCAGAGCAGGCCGAGCAGCAGGCCGGCGACCGCGGCGAGTTCCAGCACCCCGAGCAGGCGGGTCAGCCCGGGCGAGACGCCGAGGTGCTCCATCCGCTCGCGCATCTGTGCCTGCCCGGTGAGCTTCGGCACGGCGGTGCCCACGAACACCGCGGCGAGGATGAGGGTCAGGACGAGGATGGGAATGTGCACGTGAGGTCCTTCGGGAAGAGTCGGGACGTGCGGACGACCGTACCGCTGCCGTGGCGGCGCAGCCGGGACCGGACGGCGGGGCCCGCGGTCGTCACCGGACGGTCGCGACGAGGGCGCGGGCGGCCAGCCGGTAGCCCAGCGACCCGAGCCCGACGATGACGCCGCTGGCCAGCGGGGCGATCACCGAATCGTGCCGGAAGCTCTCCCGGGCCCAGACGTTGGACAGGTGCACCTCGACGAAGGGGCGCGGGTAGTTCGCCAGGGCGTCACGCAGGCTCCAGCCCGCGATCATCAGGGCGCCCGGGTTGACGATGGCGCCGACGGTGTCGTAGTTGTTCTGGATCGCGCGGATCAGGGCGCCCTCGCAGTCGTGCTGCTCGGCCACCACCCGCCAGCCCCGCCCCGCGATCTCCTCGCCGACGGCGCGTTCGATGTCGTCCAGCGTGTCGGTGCCGTAGATCTCCGGCTCCCGTTGGCCGAGGATGCCCAGGTTCGGGCCGTTCAGCAGCAGCACGTCCGACACACTTCACCTCGCGGGGCGTGGCCCTGTCCCGACAAGGCCCGATGACTGGTCCACGCAGTCTTACTACGCCCGCGGCGCCGGGCGAACCGGCGGCGGCGGTGGCACGGGCGGACTAAGGGGTGGCTAGGGGCTGTTAGGGGCGGTGACCGTGCTGCCGGGTCGGTTACCGTCCTCCCTGCTGAAGCGACGACGCCGGCTCCAACGGCAGCGTCACCTACCTCGTACCGGCCATCCGGCGCCCCGGTGTGCCCGGACCGCGTACCGGCGGTCCCGGGTCGTCCCGGCCGATGGTCCGGCGAAGCCCCTGGTCTGCCCGAGTTGGGAAGTGGGAAGTCATGAGTGGTCAGCCCTCGACGGTGTCGGAGTTCCCCGAGTGGCCGCAGTTCGGCGACGAGGAGCGGGCCGGCCTGATCCGCGCCCTCGAACAGGGCCAGTGGTGGCGGATGGGCGGCAGCGAGGTTGACTCCTTCGAGCGGGAGTTCGGCGACTACCACGGCACGCCCCACGCGCTCGCCGTCACCAACGGCACCCACGCCCTGGAGGTCGCGCTGGAGGTGCTGGGCGTCGGGCCGGGCACCGAGGTGATCGTCCCGGCCTTCACGTTCATCTCCTCGTCGCTGGCCGCCCAGCGCCTCGGCGCGGTCGCCGTGCCGGTCGACGTCGACCTGGACACCTACTGCGTCGACCCGGCCGCCGTCGAGGCCGCGATCACGCCCCGCACCAAGGTCATCATGCCGGTGCACATGGCCGGGCAGTTCGCCGACATGGACGCGCTGGACAAGCTCGCCGCCGACGCCGGCGTGGCGGTGCTGCAGGACGCGGCGCACGCCCACGGCGCGCAGTGGCAGGGCCGGCGGGCCGGCGCGCTCGGTTCGGTGGCCGCGTTCAGCTTCCAGAACGGCAAGCTGATGACCGCCGGCGAGGGCGGAGCGGTCGTCTTCCCCGACGAGGAGCTGCGCGAGCGGGCGTTCCTCGTGCACAGCTGCGGCCGGCCCCGCACCGACCGGGACTACCTGCACGGCACCACCGGCTCGAACTACCGGATGGGCGAGTTCACGGCCGCAGTGCTGCGCGCGCAGCTGTCCCGGCTGGACGAGCAGATCGCCGTACGCGAGCAGCGCTGGCCGCTGCTGTCGCGCCTGCTCGCCGAGATCCCCGGCGTCGTCCCGCAGACCACCGACCCCCGTACGGACCGCAACCCGCACTACATGGCGATGTTCCGGGTTCCCGGCATCACCATCGAGCGCCGCCGCGCGGTGGTGGACGCGCTCATCGCCCGGGGCGTCCCGGCCTTCGTGGCGTTCCGCGCGATCTACCGGTGCGAGGGCTTCTGGAAGGCCGGCGCCCCCGACGAGTCGGTCGAGGCGATCGCGGCCCGTTGCCCCAACGTCGAGCAGATCCACTCCGACTGCATCTGGCTGCACCACCGCACCCTGCTCGGCACGGAGCAGCAGATGCACGACATCGCCGCCGTGCTCGCCGACGTCCTCGCCGGATGACCGCCCTGCCCCCGGCCGCCGCGTCGGACCGACCGGTGCGGGTCGCGGTGGCCGGCCTCGGGTGGGCCGGGCGGGAGATCTGGCTGCCCCGGCTCGCCGCGCATCCGGGTTTCGAGGTGACCGCCGTGGTCGACCCGGAGCCGGGCGTACGCGACCGGGCGCGCGACATCCACCACGTCGCGTCCGCGTACGCCGACGTCGACGACCTGCCGGCCGGAGCGGCCGACCTGGTGGTGGTGGCGGTGCCGAACCACCTGCACGCCGCCGTCGCCGTCCGGCTGCTGCGTCGGGGCGTGCCGGTGTTCCTGGAGAAGCCGGTCTGCCTGACCTCCGCCGAGGCGACCCTGCTGGCCGAGGCCGAGCGCGAGGGCGGCGCGGTGCTGCTCGCCGGCAGCGCCGCCCGCTACCGGGCCGACATCCGGGCGCTGGCCGCCGTGGCCGGCGAGCTGGGCCCGATCCGGCACGTCGACGTCGCCTGGGTACGCGCCCGGGGGGTGCCCGACGCGGGCGGCTGGTTCACCCGCCGCGACCTGTCCGGCGGGGGAGCGCTGGTGGACCTCGGCTGGCACCTGCTCGACACGGTGCTGCCGCTGCTCGGTACGACCCGGGTCACCCACGCCATCGGCAGCGTCTCCGACGACTTCGTCAACGACAGTGCCGCGCACGCCGCCTGGCGCAGCGACGCCGGCGGCGGTGGCCGGGACCGTGGCGACGTCGAGGACACCGCGCGCGGCTTCCTGCTCACCGCCGAGGGGGCGTCGGTCGCCCTGCACGCCTGCTGGGCGTCGCACGAGTCGCTGGACCGCACCACGGTCACCGTGCACGGTGCCGCCGGGTCGGCGACGCTGCGCTGCACGTTCGGGTTCAGCCCCAACCGGGAGCCGACGCCGGTGCTGACCCGGACCCGCGACGGCGAGACCGTACGGCTGCCGCTGTCCGAGGAGCCGATCGGCGCCGAGTACGACCGCCAGCTCGACGAGCTGCCCGCGCTGCTCGCCGACCCGGCGTCCCGCGGCGCAGCCGTCGCCGAGGCCCACCGGACCATCGACATCATCGAACGGATCTACCAGTCCGCCCGGCCCATCCGGCCGGAGCGGCAGCACGCGCTGGCGGGCCATCGCGACCGGTGAGAACCACCGTCGGCCCCACTCGCTTCCGGGAGCAGCCATGAGCCATCCATCGTCCACCGTCGAGGTGACCGCGCCGTCGCCGGCCCGCGGCCCGATCCGCGCGGTCGTGTTCGACCTCGACGGCGTCATCGTCGACAGTTCGGCCGTCATGCGGGAGGCGTTCAGCATCGCGTACGCCGAGGTGGTGGGCGACGGGCCGGCGCCGTTCGAGGAGTACAACCGGCACATGGGCCGGTACTTCCCGGACATCATGCGCCTGATGGGGCTGCCGCTGGAGATGGAGGAGCCGTTCGTCCGGGAGAGCTACCGGATGGCCCACCTGGTGCCGCTCTTCCCCGGCGTACGGGAGACCCTGGAGGCGCTGCACTCGCGGGGGATCCGGATGGCGATCGCCACCGGCAAGAGCGGGCCCCGGGCCCGCTCCCTGCTGGACACGCTCGGCGTGCTGGGCCTGTTCGACCAGGTGATCGGCTCCGACGAGGTGGCCCGCCCGAAGCCGGCCCCCGACATCGTGCTCCAGGCCCTCGGCCACCTCGACGTGCCGCCGGCGCAGGCGATGATGGTGGGCGACGCGGTCATCGACCTGCTCAGCGGCCGGGGCGCCGGGGCAACCGCCGTGGCCACCACGTGGCACGGCGGGGACGTCGCCGCGCTGCTCGCCGCCGGCCCCGACCTGGTCCTGCACGCCCCGACGGACCTGCTCGCGCACTGCCCCGCCGCCCTCGTCCACTGACCCGCACCGGCGGTTCCGGCTACTCGCCGGCCTGCCCGTCGATGCTCTCGCGCAGCAGGTCCAGGTGGCCGCAGTGACGCGCGGTCTCCTGGATCGTGTGCGCGAGCGCGTCTCGCAGGGTGAAGGAGACATCGGCGGCCCGGGCGCGGTCGTCGAGCGCCGCGCCCGCCACGACCGCCGAGGACCGCGCGCACTCAGCCTGGTAGGCCTCGAGGATCTCCGCCAGCGAGTCCTCCGGGTTGAGAGGACGGTCCGGAAGGTCGACGTCTTCGGGTTCGGTGCCGACGCCCAGGGCGAGACAGACGTCTTCGGCGCGCAGGCCGGCACCGTCAGCGGTGAGCACGGCCAGGATTCGTTGGTAGGACTCGTTGATGATGCCTTGAGAGAGCGCTCCCTATAATGGCCCGACGGAGCATCGGAACCTGGCTCTCCTGGTTGTCCTCCTGTGAGGTGGACGGGCATTCGCGTTGATGTCGCATGCCGCCATCACCTGGACCCGCCGACGGTAAGGATCGCCGTGCGACACCGCCCTCCAGCATGTGCTCCGCCTCGGCGTCGGCCGTCTGCGATCGGGGCGGTCGCGTCATGACCGAGACAGCGCACGCGGTCTCGTACGTCCGATCCTCCGAGGTGTACTCCGCAGACGGAAGCAAGATCGTCGGCTTGGAGACCTCTGGCGGTAGAACGTCGAAGGGGGCGGAGGCCAATCCAGGGTTCTTCTCCGGCTTCCTTACCGACCCGCGGATAGCCGCGTCCGGGCTGCTCGCCGTGGCTGACGTGGCCGCCACCCGCTACTACCAGCCGACACTGAGAAGCTCTCTCGATCCGGTAGTCACCGGAAACGGCGACCGGCTGCGCTTCGAGTCCTTCTCAGGCTGTTGCGGGGTGTACGCGCGACTGGACATCCTCACCGACGGCCTCGACGGAGGCGAGGTTGGTCAAGGAACGACCAATGTCGACGTCAACACACCGCTGCGCATCGCACTGTCGCGGATCCATGCCAACGATCCGTTGTACCTGCGGGTCGGCCCGGACGAGCTTGCCGTCACCACCCTCGACGGACCGCTCGTCGAGAAGAAGGTACCGCTGCCGCAACGCTGGCTGCGTGGTTTCGCGGAGACGCAGGTGATCGCCTCGGGGTTCGACCTGCGTGCCGAGGTGCCGGCCGCAGACGCGGCGCGGTTCCTGCGGTCGTTACCGACCCGCGGCCGGGTACCGGACCTCTGGGTGCTGCCCGTCGGGCGGACCCTGCGAACGACGGGCGGTCCGGCTCCGGGGGCTGTCTGCCTTCCCGGGCCCAGCCGGCTGGCGACACTGGATCGTGTACTACGACACGCTCGGACCCTTCGCCTGTACGGTCCCGCGGTGACCGCAGGCAGCCCACCGGTGGCCAGCGCATGGGAGGTGACGCTGCCCGGCATGCGGCTGACGCTGATGCTGTCGCCGCAGGTGTCGCGCGGGTTCTCCGGCGAGGGCGCGGTGCTGGAGGCCCTGGCCGCGGACGACGTGCAGGCCGATACGGACCTGATCTCCGCACTGCTCGCCTGGGAGCCGCGCATCGACGTGGCTGACCTCGCGGCGCAGGCCGGGCTGACGACCCACCGGGTGCGTTCGGCGCTGACCCGGCTGGGGACTGCGGGCCGGGTGGGCTACGACGCCGCGGAGGCCGCGTACTTCCATCGCGAGTTGCCGTATCGCGTCGGCCAGGTTGAACTGCACAACCCGCGCCTACGCGACGCCCGGGCGCTGGTGCGGGCAGGCGCCGTGACGGTCGACGGTGAGACGGCGTCGGTCCGCTCCGGAGACAAGGTCTATCTCGTCGACCACCGCAGCGCGGTCATGGGGTGCACGTGCCCGTGGTGGGCTGGGCACCGGGGCGGCCGCGGTCCCTGCAAACACGCACTCGCGGTACGGATGACCACACGGGGAGATAACTGATGACCGCTGAGCGTGATGCGCTGCTGGAAGCGATCCGGGCCGGCGACGAGGAACTGTCCGCCGCCCTCGTCGAGAAGATGGACGCCGCGGCCCGGAGCGGGTGTGTGCCGGCGGTGACGCAGATCCTCCGTGGGCTGCGCCCGGAAAACGAGTGGTCGGTCTTCTACGCGGGCCGGCTGGCCGGCCTGGCCTGCCAATCCACACCGGCCGGGGCGGCGAAGTGGGTGCTCTGGATCAACCGGCTGCGGAGACAGGAGTTCCCTGCCTCGTCAGCCGAGATCCTGGCCGGGCACGGCCCGGAATGGCTCGGCGAGCTGGCGCATCGGCTCGCCGCCGAACTCGACAAGGAAAGAAGACAGTTCGAGGGGACGCCGCTGCACTATCACCTGGTGCAAAACCTGATCGGACTCTCGGGCTGTGCGACGCCGACCAACTTTGGCTATGCGATTCAGCGGCTCCGGTTCGGCGGACTGACCAACCCGGATGCACCGATACTGGTGCCGATCGCCCTGGAGGTCGAGGGCTTCGGGGCGCGGATGGGCTACCTGGGGCCGGGCCTGGTGGACATGACGGAGTCCGGGAAACTTGATCGCACGGCGCTGATCGACCAGTGCGTGGGTCGGCTGTTCCGCGGCGGACGACCGCATGAGCTGCGCGGCTTCCGGCGGCTGCTGGACGATCTGACCCTCACCGACGACGAACTCGCGGATCGGGCCGGCGATTGGGCCCGGCTGGCCGCGGACGCCGACGCACCGACCGCCGGCGACGCGGTGCAGAGACTGCGCCGGTTGATCGATGCCGGACGGCTGGACGTCGGCCTGCTCGCGGACGCCTCGCGGGACGTGCTGGCGCGCCCGGAGAAGGGACTGGTCAGCGCGCAGCTCAAGCATCTCGGTCACGCCTTGCGGTCGAGCACGGACGGTGCCGGCCAGTTGCTGACAGCGGCGACGGTGGCCTTCGGGCACGAGGACAACGCTGTGCAGGAGCAGGCCTGGAAACTCGTCGCCCGGCACGTCGGAGCGGCGGACCCGACGGCCCGTGCGCAGATCGTCGAAGCGGTCGCCGGCCTCACCCCCGACCTGCGAGAGCAGGCGACCGCAGCACTCGGCGGCAGTACGCCCGGCAGCGAGCGGGCGCAAACGCCGTACCAGGAGACGCTGCCGCCGGTTATGGCGCCGCAACGTGCCACGGCGCCGACCGAGACCCTGCCGGAGCTGATCGGCGAGATCGTCGCGATCGTCGCCGCGCCGCACGCATCGACCGTCGAGTCGGAACACGCCCTCGACGACCTGGTTCGCTTCGCGTACCGGGACCGGGCGGCCCTGGCCGCAGCGCTGCGGACCGTCCCCGCCAAGCAGTGGCCCTGGCAGAGCGAGGGCCCGGTGACCTCCCAGTGGTTCCCCGACCGGCAGCCGTACCCGGTCGCGGGCATCGGCGTCATCGTTTTCGCTCTCCTCCTCGACGGGTTCGACGCCGAGAGTCTTCCCGTCGTACCCCCCGAGATGTCCGACAACGGAACCGGCTTCCCACCGCAGTGCGGGCACTGCGTCTTCCGTGCCGCCTGGCGAGCGCGGATCTTCGAAGTCGCCCGCGCTGTGCTGGCCGATCCGCCCCCGTTCCTGCTGTCCGCACCCTCCTGGCGTACCGGTGTGGTGGACACCGACGTCCTGCTGGACCGGCTGGCCGAGTACGCGAGACTCGGCATCACGGCCGGACCGGCCGACTTCGATCAGGCTCTGCTACGGGTGCGGATCCCCGTCGGCCCAGACCGCGACCGGCTGGCCGGCGCCGCCGCCGCACTGGGCACCGCGGAGGGCACCAGGTTCGCGCAGTGGCTGTCGTCCGGAGGGCTCACGGTGGTCGAAGAAAGCACCGGTCTGGCCCTGCCCGCGCTGCGGGACGGGTTCACCGACCCGTTTCGGCGACTGGACGTCCTGCTGCTCAAGCACCACGACGGTGGCCCGATCAACCAGGACCTGCCCGACTCGTTCATCTATCACCAGCCGGCCCGGCCGCTGGACCTGCCGCAGTGGGTCGCCACGTTGCCGCTGTTGCGCGAGTACATCGCGGCACAGCTGATGTGGACGGGCGCCTGGCGACGAGATTACTACTACGTGTCGGACCTACCGCTGCTGGCGGCGGCCGACGGCCCGATCGGGCCGCTGTTCCACCGATTCCTGGCCAACACCTTGTCACGGGGTCGCCCGGACGGCGATATGGACGCACTGCTCCAGCTCGTCGCCCGCAACGAGATGGACGCGAAGCATGTCGGCGAATGCCTGATCCCGCGGAACAAGCGGGGTGGACGGCAACCGGCACCAGACCTGCTCGACCTGCTCACCGAGATCGCGCGCATCGGCGCCCACACCACCGCCTGGAACATCCTGGCCGGCGCACTGCCCGGCCTACTCAGCGCAAATGAGCTTCCACGCCGGCTCGGAGCCCTGCTGTCGCTGGCCGCCGACTGCGCGAGCACCTCCGGCGCGACCGGCAGCATCCCCGAACTGGACGCGATCGCCGACCGCACCGGCAGCTCGCAAACCATCAAACAGGCACGACGCCTACGCCAGATCCTGGCCGAATCGGCGCGATGAGCGTCCGATAGGGCGGTCCGAAAGGACCGGGTCCGTTTCTGGGTGAGGGTGAAGATTCCGGGCTTGGTTTCGGTCAGGATCTGGCGGCTGGATCGCGTTCACGATCTCCCGCAGGTCGTGCTCGCCCTGACGGCCCGCGACCGAGACACGCGTGGCCCGCCCACGCATCCAGGAACGGCCCGATCAACGCCCATGCCCATCGGTCACATCGCTCGGGTACGGCTTCCGATCACCCACGTCGATCATCCATGACCCGCGAACGCCGCAGCCACGACATCGGTCGCGACCCGGGTCCACCTTTCATGCCATCGAGTGATCACTATCTACACCAACCCGCAGAACGATCTCCAAACGGACCCCCGCATAGATCAACCCGAAGGTTGCCGAACCGCCCTCTGAGAGCGAAAGCGCCGGGCTCGTCGTCGGCCCACGGCGGGCCACCATGGTGTCCGGCACCGACGCTTCCGGACGTCAGGACCCGCCGGCCCTTGCTGCCATGATCCAGCCCGCATCCCCGGCGGCGTGCGGCTCAGCCTGGCCGCCCGCGCCGAACCCGTGCGGGAGGTGCACCATGACCGGGTGAACTTTCTGGAGCTGCAGCAGCGCCTGCGCGCTGCCGGGCACGACCCGTTCCAGGTGTACGCGGGGCACTACGACACGCTGCGCAGCCAGGTTCCCGCGTCGAGGAGGTCGACGTCGGTCTGCTACGGCGCGTGGAACCTGCTGGTCGAGCACGGCCGGTACACCGTCACCGTCCGCGACCTGAACCGCCCCGCCCGTTTCCCCCCGGACACCCACGGCCCGGAGCCGGTCGTCTTCGCCACCGAGCAGGCCGCCTGCGAGGCGCTGTGGGCCATCGCCAGCAGGCTCGATCCGCCCGGCAGCGTCCGGGCGGTCACCGCCGACGAACTCGATCCCGTCGCGGTCGACTGGCTGCGCGAGTGCGGCTGGTGGCCGCCGGTGCAGTTGTACGGCAACCCCTTCGTCGCCACCCACGGCCGGGAGTCGTACCGGA
Organism: Micromonospora echinofusca; assembly: GCF_900091445.1. Taxonomy (NCBI): domain Bacteria; kingdom Bacillati; phylum Actinomycetota; class Actinomycetes; order Micromonosporales; family Micromonosporaceae; genus Micromonospora; species Micromonospora echinofusca. The sequence continues at coordinate 3,843,064 of NZ_LT607733.1, read as the reverse complement.
TCGCCGAACGCGACGGCCGGTTCGAGCTGCACCTGCGCGACCACGGCGTGGCCAAGCTCGGCGATCCGGTGTACGCCGCCGACGACCTGGCCGACGTCACCCGGGTGCTGCTCACCGAGGTCGGCAACCGTTCCGCCCCACGCCCGGTGGGCTGGCCGTGCGTGGCGTTCCGGATCTGCTGGGCCGACGAGGGGGAACTCGCGGCGCTGCGTGCCCTCGACCTCGCGGCGATCATCCGGGCGTACCGCACCGAGCGTCCGGACCCGCCGCTGCGGATCATCTCGGAGGGGCCCGACCTGTCCCTGGTCACCACCGAACTCCTGGCCCAGGCGGACCGCAGCGGCAATCCCCTGCGACGGTTCGTGGGCACCCGCGAGTCGGCGGCGTTCGGCACCGACGTGCGGTACGTCATCCGGCGTCACCACGACCCGCTGCGCTACACCCTCGACCGATACGGCGAGCGGGAGAACCACCCCACCACGGTGCTCACCGCAGCGGACCTGGCGTCCGTCCACGAGTACCTGAGGCGGTGCTTCCGGCGCTGACGATCCGTGGCCGGCCGCCATCGGTCCCGGACTCCGGTCCGGAGCCGGCCGCCGGGTCCGCTCGACAGGCCGGTCGCGGCGTCCGCGCACGACCAACTGCGGACGCCGCCCGGTGGGCCACCGCGTCGAGCGGCGTCGAGCGCGCTCAGCGCGTCTCGTCGGCGGCCTCGGGCCCGGCCTCCAGGAAGCGCAGCATGGCGGTGGTCAGCATCTCGGCGACGGGGGCCGGGACCAGGTCGGTGCGGATGGTGACGCGCAGCAGCGCGTCGCCGCCACGGGGCAGCACCTCGGCGACGCAGGAACCCGACCACTCCCGGGCGTACGGATCGACGACCTCCTCGGTCCGGCAGCCGGGCAGTTCCAGCGGCGGCACGACGTTGTCCTGGTAGGCGAACGAGGGCATGCTGTTCGCCACCTCGCGGGACATGCCGAGGACCGGATCGGTGGTCATCTCCACGAAGGAGACGTCCTGGGCGGCCATCAGTCCCTCCGCGGTGCGCTGGACCGCTCGGATCAGGTCCTTCTCCGGCCCGTCGAAGCGCACCCGCAGGCAGTTGGAGGTGATCCTGCTCGTGAAGGTGGAGTCGAGGATCCGGCTGCCGCGCTGGGCGACGATCATCAGCAGGGCGATGTCGTCCTGCTGGTGGATGGCGCGCAGCGCGCAGGCGTACGCGGCGGCGAAGTAGGTGGAGCGGCTGAACCGGTGTTCCCGGGCGGCCCGGTCCCAGCGCTCGAGCACCTCGGCCGCGACGGTGACGATGTGCCCGGTCCGGGGGCCCCAGGGCGGGGTCTGCTCCAGGAGCGGCCGCGGCCGGCCCTCGCCCTGGCGGGCGAGTCCGCGCAACTGCTCGCGCCAGTAGTCCCGCTGCGCGTCGAGGTCGATGGCGGCCCGCAGGCGGGTGTGTTCGTCGTGGAACTGGCGCAGCGTGGGCGCGGGGCGGTCCCAGACGGGTGCCCGGCCGGCCAGGCGGGCGGTGTAGGCGTGGCCGAGGTCGCGGACGAGCAGCCCGTGGGACCACCCGTCGAAGGCGATGTGGTGGATGCCGACGCCGAACAGGACGCGCCCGCTCGATCTGTCGCGGATGAGCGCGGCCCGCCAGTTGCGGCCCTGGGTGTAGTCCAGGGGCTGCTGCACCGCCTCGGCGAGATGGTCGAGCGCTTCCTGCGCGTTCGTGGCGTCGGTGAGTAGCCGGAGTGTGGGCATGCCCGGGTTCGGCGGGACGACGGCCACGGGCGGGTCCACCCGCCGGTAGCGGGCGTGGAGCGCCTCGTGCCGGCGGTGCACGTCGCCGAGCGCCGCCATCAGCGCACGCAGGTCAAGTTCGCCCTCGATCCACCAGGTGGTCGGGCAGACCAGGTCGAAGGGGAGCCAGACGAACTTCGCGACCGACAGGGTCAGCGGTACCGGCTCGGCCGGGCCGGGACGGCCGGTGACGGGCGGCTCGCCCGTGGGGCGGCGGGGCGCGGTGGCGAGCCAGCGGGCCAGCTCCCGTGGCGTGGGCGTGCGATGGATCTGCGAGACGGGTACGACGAGGTCGGCGGCCTCGTCGATGGCGGCGGCGACGGCAGCCGATTGCAGGGAGGTGCCGCCGAGGGCGAAGAAGCTGTCCCCGGTGCCGATCGGGTCGATGCCGAGTACGGCGGCGAACACGCCCGTGACCAGTCGTTCCTCGTCGGTCGTGGCTTCGGCGTAGGGCACGCCGAGGTCCGGGCGCTGCGAGCCCGGTTCCGGTAACGCCCGCCGGTCGATCTTGCCGGTGCCGCCGACGGGGAAGCGGTCGAGGACCACGATCACGGCGGGGACCATGTACGGGGGCAGCACGGTCGCGGCGTGCTCCCGCAGTTCGGTCACGGCCGGCTTCCTGCCGTCGCGGCCGGTCACGTAGCCGACCAGCCGGGCGACGCCCCGGTCCTCGCGGCGCACGACCACGGCCGTGCCGACGTCCGTGTGCTGTTCGAGCACGGCTTCGATCTCGCCGAGTTCGATGCGGATGCCGTTGACCTTCACCTGGTGGTCCATCCGACCGAGGATCTCCAGGGCGCCGGAGGCGTTCCATCGGCCGAGGTCGCCGGTGCGGTAGGCGACGCCGCCGCTGTACGGGTCGGTGACGAAGCGCTGGGCGGTCAGCTCGGGGCGGTTGAGGTAGCCGTCGGCCACCCCGGCGCCGGTGACGAGGATTTCGCCGGGTACCCCCATGGGGACGAGGCCGAGGTTGGTGTCGACGACGCGGATCTGGCGGTTGGGCATGGGCCAGCCGATGGGTACGTAGGCGCCGCCCCAGCCGGCCGACGCGTCGAACCAGGTACACGCCACGGACGCCTCGGCGGGCCCGTACGCGTTGATCAGGCGCGCGCCCGTCGCGATCCAAGCCTGCGCCATGCGCGGCGGCACGGGTTCCCCGGCGAGGGTCACGCACGTCATGCTCGGACAGTCGGCGGGGTCGACGGCGGCGAGATTGGTGGGCGGGCAGAACGCGTGGGTGGTCTGCTCCTTCGCGATCAGCTCCGTCAACCGGCGGGCGTCGAGCAGGTCGTCGCGGGAGGAGACCACGACGCGGGCGCCGGAGGTCAGCGCGGTGTAGATCTCGCCCAGGGCGACGTCGAAGACGGGCGCGCAGCAGTGCAGCATCCGGCTGTCCGGGCCCACCGCGCACTCGTCGCGCATCCAGGTGACGAAGTTCGTCAGGTCGCCGTGGGTCAGCACGACGCCCTTCGGGGTACCGGTGGAGCCCGATGTGTAGATCACGAACGCAGGTCGGGAGGTGTCCACCACCGGCAGCTCGATCGCGTCGGCGGCTTGCACGGAGGGCCAGTCGTCGTCGAGGGCCACCACCCGTACGCCGTCGGGACGGGGGACGCGGGGGGCGACCTCCCCGACGGTCAGCACGACCCGCGCGCCGTGGTCGGCCAGCAGCATCCGCATCCGCTCCACCGGCCACGACACGTCCATCGGCGTGTACGCCGCCCCCGCCCGCAGCACCGCCAGGGTGGCGACGAGAGTCCACATGCCCCGGTCCAGCGCCAGCGACACGACGTCCCCGACGCCGACGCCCGCCGAGCGCAGGTAGCGGGCCAGCAGCTCCGACCGGCGTGCCAGTTCCCCGTACGTGACGACCTCGCCGCCGGCGACGCCGGCGACCGCGTCCGGCGTCCGACGCGCCCACCGCAACACCAGGTCGTGCAGCGGCTCGTCCGGCACCGGGTGGCTCGGGCCCCGGCCCCACGCGAGCAGCCGCTCCCGATCGGCCGTGCCCAGCAGCGGCAGCCCGGACAACGGGACCTCGGGTTCCCGCACGCCGGCCGACAGGAGCGTCACGGTCTGCTCCAGCAGGCCGCGCACCCAGTCCGCGGAGAACCCCTCCACGGCGTGGTCCACCCGCAGCCCGGAACCGTCCGAGGCCACGGTGACCACCAGGTCGACGTCCACCACCTCCGGGCCCGCGTCGGCCACCGGGCCGTCGACCAGGCCCACCGCGACCGGCCCCACCACACCCGCGCCCGCCACCGGCGCGGTCCACGCCACACCCACCCGGCGCGTCAGCTCACCGAACGGCGGATCGTCCGCCACGCCGACCCGCAGCACCGATCCACCCGATGTCAGGCCGAGCGCCACCTCCTCCTGGCCGGTGTAGCGGGCCAGCACCCCGACGAGGCCCGCCAGCACCACCAGCCCGGCCGGCCCCGGCCCGGCCGGGTCGGGCGGCTCCAGCGTCCGCAGTGCGGACGCCGCCGGAGCCGGCCAGACGGGCGGCCGACGCAGGTCACCCGTCAGGTCGAGAGCCTCGTAGCCTGTGCCGGGCCCGTCGACACCCTTGGCAGAGGACGGAGCACCGACGAACCCGACGGACATGGGCAGACCTCCGATCAGGACAGGCACACCCGCAGGGGTACGGCCGGAGCGCGACCTCCCCGGCGTGGGGAGGACGGGGTGGGGGTTCAGTCGGTGCCGGGGGCCGCGTCGGGCCCCGCTTCGAGGAAGCGCAGCATGTGGGCGCCCAACTCCTCGGCGAGGGCGAACGGGATCAGGTCGGTGCGGATGGTGATGCGCAGCAGGGCGTCGCTGTCGCGGGGGATCGCCTCGACGGTCAGCCCGCTCATCACCTCCCGCGCGTACGGCTCGACGACCTCCTCGGTCCGGCAGCCGGGCAGGTCCAGCGGAAGGACCACGTTGTCCTGGTAGGCGAAGCCGGGGATGCTCGCGACCACCTCGCCGGGCAGTCCGACGGCCGGGTCGGCGGCGGTCTCCGAGAAGGGGATGTCCTGGGCGGCCATCAGCTCGTCGACGGTCTGCTGGACGTGCCGGAGCAGGTCCGCCCCCGGCCGGAACCGGACCCGTACGCAGTTCGAGTTGATCCGGGTGGTGAAGGCGGAGTCGAGCACCCGGCTGCCCCGCTTGGCCACGATCAGCAGCAGGCCGATGTCGTCCTGCTGGTGGATGGCGCGCAGCGCCGAGGCGTACGCGGCGACGAAGTAGCTGGAGCGGCTGAACCGGCGTTCCCGGGCGGCCCGGTCCCAGCGCTGCATGACCTCGCCGGGAACGGTGACGATGTGTCCGGCCTTGGGACCCCACGCGAGCGCCTGCTCCAGGGGCGCCTGCGGTTGGGCCTTGCCCTGGCGGGGCAGGCCGCGCAGCTGTTCGCGCCAGTAGGCGCGCTGGGTTTCGAGGTCGGCGGCGTCGCGCAGTCGGGTGTACTCCTCGTACGACTGGCGCAGCGTCGGCGCGGGCCGCGCCCAGACGGGGGCCGTCCCCGACAGCCGGGCGGCGTAGGCGTGGCTGAGGTCCCGCACCAGCAGCGAGTGGGACCAGCCGTCGAAGGCGATGTGGTGGATGCCGACGCCGAACAGGATCCGTCCGGTCGACTTGTCGCGGATGAGGGCGGCGCGCCAGTTGCGGCCCTGGGTGTAGTCGAGGGGTTGTTGCACGGCGTCGGCGAGCTGGTCCAGGGCTTCCTGCTCGGTGGCGGCGTCGGTGAGCAGCCGCAGCTGCGGCATGCCGGCGTTGGGCGGGATGAGCGCCACCGGGGGGTCGACGCGGCGGTAGCGGGCGTGCAGCGCCTCGTGCCGGCGGTGCACGTCGCCGAGCGCCGCCATCAGCGCGCGCAGGTCCAGCTCGCCCTCGACCCACCAGGTGGTCGGGCAGACCAGTTCGAAGGGGAGCCAGACGCACTTCGCGACCGACAGGGTCAGCGGGACGGGCTTCGACGGGCCGGGGCGACCGGTGACGGGCGCCTCCGGTTCGACCCTGGGGCGCCGCGGCGCGGTGGCCAGCCACCGGGCCAGCCCCTGTGGGGTGGGGGTGCGGTGGATCTGCGAGACGGGCACGACGACGTCCGCCGCCTCGTCGACGCCCGCCGCGACCGCCGCCGACTGCAACGACGTGCCGCCGAGGTGGAAGAAGCCGTCGTGCGCGCCGACCCGGTCCAGCCCGAGCACCGCCGCGAACACCCCCGCGACGAGGCGTTCGGAGTCGGTCGCCGGTTCCACGTACGCCACGTCCAGGTCGGGGCGCTGCGAGCCGGGTTCGGGCAGCGCCCGCCGGTCGATCTTGCCGGTGCCGCCGACGGGGAAGCGGTCCAGGACCATGATCACGGCGGGGACCATGTAGGGCGGGAGCACGGTGGCGGCGTGTGCGCGTAGCTCGGCGGTGGCGGGGGTGCGGCCGTTGCGTCCGGTGACGTAGGCGACGAGTCGGGCGGTGCCGTTGTCCTCGCGGCGCACCACGACGGCCGTGCCGACGTCGGGGTGCGCCGCGAGGGTGGTCTCGATCTCGCCGAGTTCGATGCGGATGCCGTTGACCTTCACCTGGTGGTCCATCCGACCGAGGATCTCCAGGGCGCCGGAGGCGTTCCATCGGCCGAGGTCGCCGGTGCGGTAGGCGACGCCGCCGCTGTACGGGTCGGTGACGAAGCGCTGGGCGGTCAGCTCGGGGCGGTTGAGGTAGCCGTCGGCGACGCCGTGGCCGGTGATGAGGATTTCGCCGGGTACGCCCATGGGGACGAGGTCGAGGTTGGTGTCGACGACGCGGATCTGGCGGTTGGGCATGGGCCAGCCGATGGGTACGTAGGCGCCGCCCCAGCCGGCCGACGCGTCGAACCAGGTACACGCCACGGACGCCTCGGCGGGCCCGTACGCGTTGATCAGCCGCGCGCCGGCGGTCATCCACCGCTGTGCCATGTGGGGCGGGATGGGTTCCCCGGCGAGGGTCACGCACGTCATGCTCGGACAGTCGGCGGGGTCGACGGCGGCGAGATTGGTGGGCGGGCAGAACGCGTGGGTCGCCTGTTCCTTGGCGATCAGGTCGGTGAGTCGCCGGCCGTCGAGCAGGTCGTCGCGGGAGGAGACCACGACGCGGGCGCCGGAGGTCAGCGCGGTGTAGATCTCGCCCAGGGCGACGTCGAAGACGGGCGCGCAGCAGTGCAGCATCCGGCTGTCCGGGCCCACCGCGCACTCGTCGCGCATCCAGGTGACGAAGTTCGTGAGCTTGTCGTGGGTCAGTACGACGCCCTTCGGGGTGCCGGTGGAGCCCGATGTGTAGATCACGAACGCGGGCGCGTCGGCCGGCACCTGCGGCAGGTCGACAGCGTCGGCGGCTTGCACGGCGGGCCAGTCGTCGTCGAGGGCCACCACCCGTACGCCGTCGGGACGGGGGACGCGGGGGGCGACCTCCCCGACGGTCAGCACGACCCGCGCGCCGTGGTCGGCCAGCAGCATCCGCATCCGCTCCACCGGCCACGACACGTCCATCGGCGTGTACGCCGCCCCCGCCCGCAGCACACCCAACGTCGCCACCAACGTCCACAGGCTGCGATCCAACGCCAACGACACCACATCACCCACGCCGACACCCGAGCCGCGCAGATACCCGGCCACCACCCCCGACCGACGATCCAACTCCCCGTACGTCAACACCTCACCACCGAAGACCCCCGCCACCGCCTCCGGCGAACGCCGCGCCCACGCCAACACCAACTCGTGGATCGGCTCACCCGGCACCTCACGCACCGGACCCCGACCCCACGCCAACAACCGCTCCCGCTCCGCATCACCCACCAACGGCAACCCCGACACACCCAGCCCCGACCCCGCCAACCCCGCCGACACCAACACCACCACCTGATCCACCAGACTCCGCACCCACTGCCCCGAAAAACCCTCCACCGCGTAATCCACCCGCACCGCCGAGGCATCCGACGCCACCGACACCACCAGATCCACACCCACCACACCCGGCCCCACCACCGCCACCGGCCCATCCACCACACCCACCACCACCGGACCCACCACACCCGCACCCAACGCGACCGGCTCGGCCAACGCCGCACCCACCCGCGCCGTCAACTCCCCGAAGCCCGGATCACCCGCCACGTCCACCCGCAGCACCCCACCCGACGACAGCCCCACCGCCACCTCGCCCTGACCGGTGTGGCGGGCCAGCACCGCCAGGACGCCGGCCAGGACCACCGCGCCGGGCGACCGGGCGCCCGCCAGGCCGGGCAGGTCCAGCGTCCGGAACTCCGAGGCCGCCCGGGCGGGCCACACCGTCGGCCGGCGCAGGTCGCCCACCAGGTCGAGGACCTCGAAGTCGGTGCCGGAGGCCGCGACCCCACCACCAACGAACCCGACAGACATGAGCCAACCTCCGATCAGTGCCGGCGTGGCCCACGGGTACGCCGGGCGGGAAGAACCACGAACTCCGGGGACGCGGTGCGCGCGTCCCCGGCTGACGAGCAGTCCGGTGTGGACGGGGGTGAAACGGTCAACCAGCGGTGGGGGAGCCCGCCGGTCCGGCTTCCAGGAAGCGCAGCATGCGGCGGTTCAGCTCCTCGGCGAAGCTGTACGGCAGGTAGTCGGTGCGGATGGTGACACGCAGCAGGGCGTGGTCGAGGCGGGGCAGCACCTCGACCGTGAGCCCGTTGGGCACCTCCCGGGCGTACGGGTCGACGACCTCCTCGGCCCGGCAGCCGGGCAGCTCCAGCGGCACGACCACGTTGTCCTGGAACACGAACGTCGGCAGGCTGGCGACGACCTCGCCCGAGAGCCCGGCGGCGGGGTCGTCGGCGGTCTCCGCGAAGGGGACGTCCTGGGCCCGCATGAGGTCGGTGATCGTCTCGTTGACCCGCAGGACGAGCTTGTCGTCCTCCGGCCCGTCGAAGCGCACCCGGACGCAGTTGAGGTTGAGTCGGGTGGTGAAGGCGGAGTCGAGCACGCGGCTGCCCCGCTTCGCCACCACCATCAGCAGGCCGATGTCGTCCTGCTGGTGGATCGCGCGCAGCGCCGAGGCGAATGACGCGACGAAGTAGCTGGAGCGGCTGAACCGCTGTTCCCGGGCGGCCCGGTCCCAGCGCTGCATGACCTCGGGTGTGACGGTGACGGTGTGCCCGGCCTTCGGGCCCCAGGCCAGCGCCTGCTCCAGCGGGGCGGTGGCCGGGCCCTTGCCCTGGCGGGGCAGGCCGCGCAGCTGTTCGCGCCAGTAGGCGCGCTGGGTTTCGAGGTCGGCGGCGTCGCGCAGTCGGGTGTACTCCTCGTACGACTGGCGCAGCGTCGGCGCGGGCCGCGCCCACTCGGGGGCCGTCCCCGACAACCGCGCCGTGTAGGCGTGACTCAGGTCCCGCACCAGCAGCCCGTACGACCAGCCGTCGAAGGCGATGTGGTGGATGCCGACGCCGAACAGGACCCGTCCGGTCGACTTGTCGCGGATGAGGGCGGCGCGCCAGTTGCGGCCCTGGGTGTAGTCGAGGGGTTGTTGCACGGCGTCGGCGAGCTGGTCCAGGGCCTCCTGCTCGGTGGCGGCGTCGGTGAGCAACCGCAGCTGCGGCATGCCGGGGTTCGGCGGCACGAGCGCCACCGGGGGGTCGACGCGGCGGTAGCGGGCGTGCAGCGCCTCGTGCCGACGGTGCACGTCGCCGAGCGCCGCCATCAGCGCGCGCAGGTCCAGCTCACCCTCGATCCACCAGGTGACCGGGACGACGACCTCCAGCGGCGACATCAGGCACTTCGCCACCTGCTGCGCGAGCGGAACCGGACCGGGACGCTGACGGGCCTGCCCGGCGCTCGCGCCGGTGTCCACCCGGCGGGGCGCGGTGGTCAGCCACCGGGCGAGCCCCTGTGGTGTGGGGGTGCGGTGGATCTGCGAGACGGGCACGACGACGTCCGCGGCCTCGTCGAGGCGCGTGGCCACCGTCGCCGACTGCAACGACGTGCCGCCCAGGTCGAAGAAGCTGTCCCGCGTACCGACCCGGTCGATGCCGAGGACGGTCGCGAACACCCCCACCACGAGGCGTTCGGAGTTCGTCGTCGGCTCGACGTACTCGACACCGAGGTCGGGACGCTGGGTGTCGGGTGCGGGCAGCGCGTTTCGGTCGATCTTGCCGGTGCCGCCGACGGGGAAGCGGTCGAGGAGCACGGTGGCGGCGGGAACCATGTAGGCGGGCAGCAGGGCCGCGGCGTGCGCGCGCAGGTCGCCGACGGCGGGGGTACGGCCGTTGCGCCCGGTGACGTAGGCGACGAGTCGGGCGGTGCCGTTGTCCTCGCGGCGCACCACCACGGCCGTGCCGACGTCCGTGTGCTGTTCGAGCACGGCTTCGATCTCGCCGAGTTCGATGCGGATGCCGTTGACCTTCACCTGGTGGTCCATCCGACCGAGGATCTCCAGGGCGCCGGAGGCGTTCCATCGGCCGAGGTCGCCGGTGCGGTAGGCGACGCCGCCGCTGTACGGGTCGGTGACGAAGCGCTGCGCGGTGAGATCGGGGCGGTTGAGGTAGCCGTCGGCGACGCCGTGGCCGGTGATGAGGATTTCGCCGGGTACGCCCATGGGGACGAGGCCGAGGTTGGTGTCGACGACGCGGATCTGGCGGTTGGGCATGGGCCAGCCGATGGGTACGTAGGCGCCGCCCCAGCCGGCCGACGCGTCGAACCACGTGCACGCCACGGCGATCTCCGCCGGCCCGTACGCGTTCACCACCCGCGTACCGGCCGCCAGCCAGCGCTGGGCCAACTGCGGCGGGACGGCCTCGCCGCCGAAGATGATGCAGCGCAGGCCCGGGCAGGCGGCCGGGTCGAGCGGGGCGATGTTCGTGGCCGGCCCGAACGTGTGCGTGACGTCGTGGGTGTTGACGAGGTCGGTGAGCCGGCGCGCGTCGAGCAGGTCGTCGCGGGAGCAGACGACGACGCGACCGCCACCGGTGAGCGTCGCGAAGATCTCCCCGAACGCGGCGTCGAAGACCGGCGCCGCCGAGTGCAGCATGCGGCTGTCGGGGCCGATGGCGCACTCGTCGGTCATCCACGCCAGGAAGTTCGTGAGCTTGTCGTGGGTCAGTACGACGCCCTTCGGGGTGCCGGTGGAGCCCGAGGTGTAGATCACGAACGCGGGCGCGTCGGCCGGCACCTGCGGCAGGTCGACAGCGTCGGCGGCTTGCACGGCGGGCCAGTCGTCGTCGAGGGCCACCACCCGTACGCCGTCGGGACGGGGGACGCGGGGGGCGACCTCCCCGACGGTCAGCACGACCCGCGCGCCGTGGTCGGCCAGCAGCATCCGCATCCGCTCCACCGGCCACGACACGTCCATCGGCGTGTACGCCGCCCCCGCCCGCAGCACACCCAACGTCGCCACCAACGTCCACAGGCTGCGATCCAACGCCAACGACACCACATCACCCACGCCGACACCCGAGCCGCGCAGATACCCGGCCACCACCCCCGACCGACGATCCAACTCCCCGTACGTCAACACCTCACCACCGAAGACCCCCGCCACCGCCTCCGGCGAACGCCGCGCCCACGCCAACACCAACTCGTGGATCGGCTCACCCGGCACCTCACGCACCGGACCCCGACCCCACGCCAACAACCGCTCCCGCTCCGCATCACCCACCAACGGCAACCCCGACACACCCAGCCCCGACCCCGCCAACCCCGCCGACACCAACACCACCACCTGATCCACCAGACTCCGCACCCACTGCCCCGAAAAACCCTCCACCGCGTAATCCACCCGCACCGCCGAGGCATCCGACGCCACCGACACCACCAGATCCACACCCACCACACCCGGCCCCACCACCGCCACCGGCCCATCCACCACACCCACCACCACCGGACCCACCACACCCGCACCCAACGCGACCGGCTCGGCCAACGCCGCACCCACCCGCGCCGTCAACTCCCCGAAGCCCGGATCACCCGCCACGTCCACCCGCAGCACCGACCCGCCGTCACCCGACGACAGGCCCAGCACGATCTCCTCCTGGGCCGTCCAGCGCGCCAGGACCGCCACGAGCCCGGCGAGCACGACGTCGGCGGCCGGTCCGACGTCCGGCAGCCAGGAGGGGAGCACCCGGTGCACCGAGGCCGCCCGGGCGGGCCACACCGTCGGCCGGCGCAGGTCTCCCACCAGGTCCAGGGTCCCGGCGTCAACCGCACCGGCCACGCTCCGGGCACCATCGAACCCGACAGACATCAGCTCAACCTCCGATCGAAAGGTGGCGACCGGAAGGCACGGGGCCGCAACGGCCGGTCAGCCGAGGTGCCGTACCGCCGGGCGGACTCCGGTCGGCGCGGCAGGAGCGGTTCGCGGGGCGTGCGGTCCGGTCGGGTGGCCGGCGTGCGGGAACCGCCGCGCGATCAGCGACGGGGTCACCGTCCGGATCCCGGGCCGCGGCCGCGTCATTGATCGAAAGGAGCAGACCGGTGCCCGATCCGGTCACCGGCACCTCCCGTCCGTCCGGGCGTCGCGCACCCACATTCGTCCCCGATCCGGTGCACTGAAAAGGGAACGACGAACCGATGGGGCCCGACCCTACGAAGCCCCGTGGAGTGGCGTACACCCCTAGAGATACGCACGTCGACCCCTAGCGCGTCAGCCGGAGATCCCCCGCCGAGGACCGCCGCGATCCGCCGCCGGCGGCGACCCGGTTGGGCCCCGGTACGGCCTCGTCGCGGCCCGATTGCCGAAGTGCCCTGCTCAGTGCGGTGGTCCATTTGAATTGCCGGTCACGATCCCGCTCGGATGCGCTAACCTTATAGTGAAAACACATGCAGCTATATCTTTTCTATAGTTGATAGTAGGTGCCCTCCGAGAGGGTCGGTGTGCGATTGTCCGGGTTCGGCGGTGAATGGTCCCGCAGCCCTTTTCGAAAAGCGTCTTTTCGGTCAGCCCGAGTCGACGGGCCCGCTCGGAGAACTGGCGATCCCGGCCGCGAAAAGGGCCGCCCGTGTTCGGCTGACCGGCCCATCCCCGGGCAATGAGGACGGACTATGCTTTCCCGATCATGACCAAGTCGGTGACTGCACGTCAGCCACCGACTGATGGTGTGCACCCCGCCGACGCGGCGCTGACCACAAGCCAGCCCGCTACCTGGCCGGTCCAGCCCTGAGACCGTCCGGTCGGTGCACGCGGCACGCCCGACTCTCGTGGCCGAGCGGCCTCATCAGGACCGGGAGCCCCGCAACCGTCCACGTTCTCCGCTGTTCGTGGTCGTGGGCACCCGGACTTCGTGCCACCCCGAGGCCCTTTGTGGGCCGGCATGTCAGGAGATCCAAATGCACGGGCCTATCCAGGTACAAGTGTTCGCCCACGACGGGGTGGTCCTCGCCCGGCCGCCCGACCCGGTGGCGACCGCCGGAAGCCGCTATCTCGCCAGCGCGGGCGCCGCCCTGCACAACGGGCTGGACATGATCACCGGCCTCCATCTGACCCTCCCGCACCAGTCGGCGGCGATCTGCAGCACCGGATCCAGTGCCGACAAGTCACTGCGGCTCATCAGCCGGTGCGGTCTGAAGACGCCGAGCGATCTGCGCGAGTTCCGCTCCGGAGCGCAGGCGGTGCGCCTCGCCCGCGACGCCGCCGAACGGGGCGAGACGCTGGAATTCCAGTTTCCCCCGCACGATCCGCACCTGCGGGCCGCATCGGCCCGGGTGTCGCCGGAGCTGCTGGCCCGCCTCAACAACAAGACCGTCCTGGAGACACTGCTCGCACCGGAATACCTGCCCCGTCGCCAGGTCGCCACCCCCGAGGAGGTGCGTCGCATCGTGCGGCAGGACCGCCGGCCCGCGGTGATCAAACCGGCCGGCGTCGAGGTCTACAGCGGAATCGCGATCTTCACCAGGCGTTTGCAGGACCGGCGGAACCGGTCGCTGTTCAACCAGCTCGAACAGGTCAGCGACCGGTGGATCGTCGAGGAGGAGGTGCCCTTCCGGACGATCTGGGGCCTCCAGTTCGGCGTGACGGAGAGCGGAGCGGTGCACTACTTCGGTGCGTCCGTACACCTGCCGCAGCCCACGTCGACGTGGGTCGGTTGTGTGATGGACGACGACCAGCCGCCGGGGGAGCTGATCGAAGCGCTGACCGTAGGGGTCCGAAAGGCCAGTGCGCTCGGGTACCGGGGGTACTGCTCCTTCGACGCCGGGATCGGCCGCGACGGCGAACTGCGGGTCATCGATCCCAACTTCCGGGTCAGCGGGGCCACCAGTTCGATCCTGCACCGCAGCTCGCTGCTGGGCCAGCACCGGTGCGCCATGACCACGTTCTTCTCGCTGGCCCCCGGCGTCGACGCCGAGCCGATCCTCGCGCCGTTCATCGACCGGGGGGAGCTGGTCGTGTTCATGCACCACGACCCGGCGGAGACGGACAACGGACCGCTGCCGGCGAGCATCGTCGGCATGGTCGGCGCCTCGGACCGGTACGCCTGCGGCGTGCTGATCGCGCAGATCCAGCGGGCGCTGGGCAGTTGACGTGGTCGTCCCCCGGGCCGTGCGGGCGGCCCGGGGGAGACCGGTCCGCCCCAGCGGGGCCGCAGTGGGTGGCGACGGTGCCTGCCGAACCGCCCGACCCGGACGCCGTACGAGCGGCCGGGCGTCACATGCCCGTGAGAGCGGCCCGGACGGCGGACTCGGGGATGTCGGCGACCAGCTCGGGCCCGGCCGGGCCGTCCAGGACGAAGGACAGACCGGAGGTCGCCTTCTTGTCCCGGCGCATCAGCGCGATCAGCTCGTCGTGGTCGACGCCGGTGGGCAGGTCGGTGTCGAGGCCGTACCCCGCCACGACGTCGTGGTGCTCGGCCACCCGCTCGGCAGGGACGCGGCCGAGGACGCCGGCCAGCCGGCCCGCGAAGGCCGTGCCGACGCCGACCGCCTCGCCGTGCCGCAGCCCGAAGTCGGTGGCCCGCTCCAACGCGTGGCCCAGGGTGTGGCCGTAGTTGAGGATGTGCCGCAGGCCGGAGTCTCGCTCGTCGGCCGCCACCACCCGGGCCTTGAGCCCCACGCAGGCGGCGATCTGCTCCGCCACCGGGCGGCCGCGCAGCTCGCCCGCGCCGATGAAGTGCGCCCGGGCGATCTCGCCGTACCCGTTGCGCCACTCCCGGCGCGGCAGCGTGTCCAGGTGCTCGGTGTCGCAGAGCACCGCCCGGGGCTGCCAGTACACCCCGACGAGGTTCTTGCCCTCCGGCAGGTTGACCGCGGTCTTCCCGCCGACGCTGGCGTCCACCTGGGCGAGCAGCGAGGTCGGCAGGTGGATCACCGCGATGCCCCGGTGGTAGAGGCCGGCGGCCAGCCCGACCACGTCCGTGGTCGTCCCGCCGCCGCAGGAGACGACGGCGTCGGCGCGGGTCAGCCCGAACTCGGCGAACGCCCGGCAGAGCTGCTCCACCGTGGCCAGGTTCTTGTCGTGCTCGCCGTCGCGGGCCGGCACCACCCGGTGCGGCACGCCCGGGTCGGGCGTCCACTCCGGCGGCCGGGCCGAGACCACCACGACCCGCCGCGCGCCGATCCGCGCCACCTCCGCCGGCAGCCGGTGGCGCACGCCGGGGCCGATCAGCACCGGGTACGCGCGCTCCCCGAGCGCCACCTCGATCCGGGCGGGCTCGGCGGGGGCGCGGCGCTCAGGTGCGGACGCTTGCATGGGGTTGCTGCCTCCTCTGGGCGACGGGGACGGGCGCGACGACGACCGGGCGGTCCCGGACCATCGACAGGCGCAGCGCCAGCGCGGCCAGCGAGTCGACCTGCGGCCCGATGCCCCACCGGTCGTGGGTGAGCTGCGCGTGGTGCGCCAGCAGGAAGCCGGACGGCGCCGCCGGATGCTCCCGGCCGACCACGTCGGCCACCCGGTCCAGGTAGTGCTGCCACGCCACGGCGACCTCCCCGCCCAGCGGCAGGTCGCCGGCCGACAGGACGATCTTCTCCGCCCCGGCGTCCGCCTGCGCCGCCAGGTCCCGCCGCTGCGCGCCGGTGAGCCGCTGGCTGCGTTCCTGCCAGTGCAGGAAGAGGAACGCCAGCCGGTCGGCCGCCGGCACCAGCGCCGTCAGGTGCCGCAGGTGCGCCACGGCCAGCGGCAGCTCGACGCCGGCCAGCCAGGGTGCGTCCCCGCCGAGCAGGGTCAGGGCCAGGTCGCTGCCGGCGGACGCGAGCGGGCCGCCCCGGGCGGCGTCGCGCACCACCCGGCGGTCGGCGGGGAAGGACACCCCCGGGTCGTACGCGAGCAGCCGCGTCCGTACCGCGGCGAGCGCGGGCGGGGTGGCGTGGAAGCCGAGGCTCACGTGTGGCCCGGCGGGCGAGCCCTCCGGGTCGAAGAACCAGTCCAGGCCCGGATCGGCCCGGCGGGCGGCGGCGACCAGGCCGGTGAGGACCGTTCCGACCAGCTCGATCACCCGCGCGTTCGGGCATCCCTCGGCCGGCACGGCCGAGCGGGCGAACATCCAGCAGCGTTCCAACGACGGCACCTCGGCTGACGGGCGGGTGGAGCACGGGACTCGACGGTCTGCGGGGGTCGCACCATCATCGACCTGCGGCCCGTCCCGCCACCGGATCGGCGGTCCGAACTGGGGACGACTTAGGGGGTGACAGGGGTAGGACACCGGCAGGGTGCTCGGAAGACTTGGGCCGCTACGGCGAGCGGGGTCTACGCCGCGGATGAGAAGTCTCGCCGACGGACGGATGTGGTGACATGCTTCGGAGCGACCTGATCCAGCCGTTGTCCGATCTGATCGAGGCGCACGCCGCCAGGTTGGGGAACAAGGTCGCGTTCCGCGACGAGCGCCGGGCGGTCGGCTACGCCGACCTGGCGGCGCGGACCCGCCGGCTGGCCGGTCACCTGGCGGCCTCGGGCGTCGGGCGGGGCGACCGGGTCGCCTTCTGCCTCGGCAACCGGGTGGAGACGGTCGAGACCTGGCTGGCCGTGACGCGGGCCGCCGCGGTCGGCGTACCGGTGAACCCGCACAGCACCGACGCGGAACTGGCCCACCTGCTGGACGACTCCGGTGCGGTGCTGGTGGTCACCGACCAGCGGCACCTCGACCAACTGCTGCGGCTGCGCGCCGACCGGCGGGCCCTGCGGCTCGTGGTGACCGGGGACGGCCCGGTGCCCGCCGGGGTCACCGCGTGGCGCGACCTGGTCGACACCGAGCCGGGCGTGGACGCCCGCGACGACCTGGGGCTCGACGAGGTCGCCTGGATGCTCTACACCTCCGGCACCACCGGTCGGCCCAAGGGCGTGCTCTCCACCCAGCGCACCTGCCTCTGGTCCGTCGCCGCCTGCTACGTGCCGATCCCCGGGCTCACCGACGCCGACCGGGTGGTCTGGCCGCTGCCGCTGTTCCACAGCCTCTCGCACATCGGGTGCGTGCTCAGCGTGACCGCGGTCGGCGCCACGGCCCGGCTCATCGACGGCTTCTCCGCCGACGACGTGCTGCGCGCGGTCGACGAGGACGAGGCCACCGTGCTGGCCGGCGTGCCGGCCATGTACCACCACCTGGTCACCGCCGCCCGGGAGACCGGCTTCCGCGCCCCGGCCCTGCGGGTCTGCCTGGTCGGCGGGGCGATCACCACCGGCGCGCTGCGCCGGGCGTTCGACGAGGTCTTCGACGCGCCGCTGCTCGACGCGTACGGCAGCACGGAGACCTGCGGGTCGATCGCCGTGACCCGGCCGGACCAGCCCCGCGTCGAGGGCTCCTGCGGGCGCGCGGTGCCCGGCGTCGAGGTGCGCCTGGTCAGCCCGCAGACCGGCCTGGACGTGCCGATCGGCGCCGAGGGTGAGGTCTGGGTCAGCGGCCCGAGCGTCATGCTCGGCTACCACGGCCTGCCGGAGGTCACCGCCGCCGCCCTGCGCGACGGCTGGTACCGCACCGGTGACCTGGCCCGCCGCGACGCCGACGGCAACATCTTCGTCACCGGCCGGCACCAGGAACTGATCATCCGGGGCGGCGAGAAGATCCACCCGGCCGAGGTGGAGGAGGCGCTGCGCGCCGTGCCCGGCGTCGCGGACGTGGCGGTGACCGGCCGCCCGCACGACGTGCTCGGCGAGGTGCCGGTGGCGTTCGTGGTGCCCGGTCCGGAGGGCTTCGACCCCCGCGCCGGGTACGCGGCCTGCCGGGAGAAGCTGTCCTACCACAAGGTGCCGGAGGAGCTGTACGAGATCGGGCAGGTGCCGCGCACGGCCTCCGGCAAGGTCACCCGGCGGCTCCTGCTCGAGCGGCCGGCGCGGCTGCGGGCGGTCAACGGCAGCCACCACGAGGCGCTGAGCCTGCTCGCCTGGCGGCCGCTGGACCTTGCCGCCGTACCGCCGCTCGAAGCGCCCGTCCCGACGGCCGCGCAGGCCGCCGTCGCCCCGGCCCGACACTGGGCGCTCGTCGGCCCGGGCAGCGAGGCGCTGGTGGAGCCGCTGCGCGCGGCGGCGCCCGGGGACCGGTTCCGGTGCCACCGGGACCTGCCCGCCCTGCGCGAGGCCCCGGACGTGCCCGACGTGACGGTGCTGCTGGCCGGGCCGGCCGACGCCGCCGTGCCGGACCTCGCCGACCGGCTGCGTGGCTGGCTCGACGACGACCGGTTCGCCGGCACCCGGCTGGTGCTGCTGACCGGCCCGGCCGGCGACGACCCGACCGGCCCCGACGCGGGCGACGCGCCCGCCGACGCGGCCGGCGCAGGCGACGCCGCCGGAGGGGTCGGGCCCGATCCGGCGGCCGGTGCCGTCCCGGCGATCGGGCGCGCCCTCCAGGCCGCGTACCCGGACCGGATCGTGCTGGTAGACCACGACGCCGGACACCGGTCGGTCGCCCTGCTGCCCGCCGTGGTGGATGCCGGCGCCGCGCAGGTCGCGCTGCGGGCCGGCGCCGCCCGGCACGCGGCCCTCGTGCCGGCCCCGGCGGCCGTGCCGGCGCGGCCGGCGACCGTGGCCGACCCGGACCGCCCGGTGTCGATCACCGGCGCCGACGGACCGACCGGCGCGGCGCTGGCCCGGCACCTCGTCGCCGCGCACCGGGTCCGCCGGCTGCGGCTGCTGCACGTCGGCGACACGGCCGGGGCAGCCCTGAGCGACCTGGCCGCCGAACTCTCCGCCGCCGGCGCCGAGGCCGCCGTCGTGCCCGCCGGCCAGGCGGGCGACGAGCCGACCGGCGGTGTCGTGCTCTGCCCGTCCGAGGACGACCTGGCCGACGACGAGGGCGTGGCCCGGCTGCTCGGCCTCGCCGCGGCGCTGGACGCGGCGACCCGGCAACCGGCCGCCGCGTTCACCGTCCTCGTCCCGTCCGCCCTGCTGCTGGGCGCCGCCGGCCGGGAACGGGCCGCCGCCGCCGTCGGGGCGCTGCACGCCCTGGCCGCCCGCCGCCTCGCCGCCGGTCTCCCGGCCCGCCTCGTCGGCACGACCGCGCCCGCCGACCGGGAGCCGTCGCCCGGCACCGCCGGGGCGACCGCACGCCACCCGGGGGAGCGGACCGGTGCCGCGACGGCGGCCGTACGCGCCGACCTCGCCGCGTTCGACGTGGCGCACGACGGCGACGACCTGGTCCTGCTCGCCCGCCCGGCGGGCCACGCCGACACCGCGCACCCCGCCTGGCGCGGGCCCGTCGCGGCGCCCGGCGACGCCACGGACGACCGGGACGCCGCCGAGTTGCGCCGCCGGCTGGCCGGGCTGGGCACCGCCGAGGGGGACCGGCTCCTGCTCGACCTCGTACGCGCCGCCACCGCCGAGGTGGCCGGCCTGTCCGGCCCGGCGGCCGTCCGCCCTGGCCGCGCCTTCAAGGAACTCGGCTTCACCTCGGTCAGCGCGGTCGCCCTGCGTGACCGGCTGGCGCGGGCCACCGGGGTACGGCTCTCCGCCACGGCCGCGTTCGACCGGCCCAGCCCGGACGCCCTCGCCCGACACCTCGCCGAGCGCCTGCGCGGCGCCACCGGACAGGTCGGCCCCGAAACGGACCGGCCGAGCCCGTCCACCGTGGACGATCCGGTGGTCGTCGTGGCCATGGCCTGCCGGCTGCCCGGCGGCGTCGGTTCCCCCGAAGAGCTGTGGGAGCTGGTCGAGCAGGGCCGCGAGGGGCTCACGGAGTTCCCCACCGACCGGGGCTGGGACCTGGCGCACCTGTTCTCCGACGACGCCGACCGTCCCGGCACCTCGTACGTGCGGGTCGGCGGCTTCCTCACCGACGCCGCGGACTTCGACGCCACCCTGTTCGCGATCAGCCCCCGCGAGGCGCTCGCCATGGATCCGCAGCAGCGGCTGCTGCTGGAGACGTCCTGGGAGCTGTTCGAGCGGGCCGGCATCGACCCCACTTCGCTGCGCGGCAGCGCCACCGGCGTCTTCACCGGCGTCATGCACCACGACTACGCCGCGAACCTGCGCCAGGCGCCGCCCGGCACCGAGGGCTACCTCGGCGTCGGCACCGCCGGCAGCGTCGTCTCCGGCCGCGTCGCGTACGCGCTCGGGCTGGAGGGGCCGGCGGTCACCGTCGACACGGCGTGCTCGTCGTCGTTGGTGGCGCTGCACCTGGCCGCCCAGGCGCTGCGTGCCGGCGACTGCTCCCTCGCCGTGGCCGGCGGCGTGGCGGTGATGGGCACCCCGCAGGCGTTCGTGGAGTTCAGCCGGCAGCGCGGGCTCGCCCCGGACGGCCGGTGCAAGGCGTTCGCCGACGGCGCCGACGGCACCGGCTGGTCCGAGGGCGTCGCCGTGCTGCTGCTGGAACGGCTCTCCGACGCCCGCCGGCGCGGGCACCCCGTCGTCGCCGTGCTGCGGGGCTCCGCCGTCAACTCCGACGGCGCGTCCAACGGGCTGACCGCCCCCAACGGGCCCGCCCAGGAGCGGGTCATCCGCCGGGCGCTGGACGCGGCGGGGCTCTCCGCCGCCGACGTGGACGTCGTCGAGGCACACGGCACCGGCACCCGGCTGGGCGACCCGATCGAGGCTCAGGCGCTGCTCGCCACGTACGGGGTGGGACGCGGCGACGCCGAACCTCTGCGGCTGGGCTCGCTGAAGTCCAACCTCGGCCACACCCAGGCCGCCGCCGGGGCCGCCGGGGTGATCAAGATGGTGCTCGCCATGCGGCACGGGACGCTGCCGCGCACCCTGCACGTGGACGCCCCGACGTCGGAGGTGGACTGGTCGGCCGGCGCCGTCGAGGTGCTCACCGAGGCCCGCCCGTGGCCCGACGTACGCCGGCCCCGCCGCGCCGGCGTGTCGTCGTTCGGCATCAGCGGCACCAACGCCCACGTCATCGTCGAGGCGCCCGCCGACCCGTCGGCCGGACCGCGGGACGCGGACCGGCAGCCGCCGTCCGGAACCGCCGAACGGCAGCCGTCGCCCGGGGCCGCCACCCGGCGACCGCCCGTGCCGTGGCTGCTCGCCGCCGCCTCCGGCGAGGCGCTGCGCGACCAGGCGGCCCGCCTGCTGGCCTGGCTCGACGGGCCGGGGGCGCACGCCGACCCGGCCGACGTCGGGCACGCGCTCGCCACCACCCGCGCCGCCCTCGAACACCGGGCCGTGGTGCTGGCCGCCGACCCGGCCACCGCCCGTACGGGCCTGACCGCGCTGACCCGCGGCGAGCCGGACCCCGACGTGCCGACCGTGCTGACCGGCCGGGTCGTCGACGGCCAGCTCGGCCTGCTCTTCGGCGGGCAGGGCGGCCAGCGCGCCGGCATGGGGCGCGAGCTGCACGCCGCGTACCCGGTCTTCGCCGACGCCTTCGACGCCGCCTGCGCCGAACTCGACCGTTGCCTCGCCGGCCACGCCGCGCACCCCGTCGCGGACGTCGTCCTCGCCGCCGAGGGCACCGAGCTGGCGGAGCTGCTCGACCAGACCCTCTACACCCAGCCCGGGCTGTTCGCCTTCGAGGTGGCGCTCTACCGCCTCCTGGAATCCTGGGGAGTGCGCCCCGACGCCGTGCTCGGCCACTCCGTCGGTGAACTGGCCGCCGCGCACGTGGCCGGGGTGTTCCCCCTCGCCGACGCGGCGGCACTCGTCGCCGCCCGCGCCCGGCTGATGCAGCAGCTGCCCGCCGGGGGCGCGATGGTCGCCGTCGAGGCCGACGAGGCCGAGGTCGCCGCGCACCTGACCGACCGGGTTGGCCTCGCCGCCGTCAACGGGCCCACCAGCGTGGTCGTCTCCGGCGACACCGACGCGGTGCTGGCCGTCGCGGCCACCCTGCGCGCCGCCGGGCGCCGGACCAGCCGGCTGCGGGTGTCGCACGCGTTCCACTCGCCGCGCATGGAGCCGATGCTCGACGAGTTCCGCGCGCTGGCCGCCGGCCTCACGTACCGCACCCCGCACCTGCCGGTGGTGTCCAACCTGACCGGTCACCCCGTCGACCCGGCCCGGCTCTGCTCGCCCGACTACTGGGTGGCGCACGTGCGGGCCACCGTCCGCTTCCACGACGGCGTACGGGCCCTGCACGGGCAGGGCGTCACCACCTTCCTGGAGATCGGCCCGGCCGGCGTACTCACCGCGATGGCCCAGGACTGCCTCGTCGCCGAGGCCGACGAGCTGGCGTTCGTCCCCGCCGTCCGGGGCACCGCAGGCGAGGCCGAGGCGCTGCTCGCCGCCGTGGCGCGGCTGCACGTGCGGGGCATCGCCGTGGACCGCGCCGCCCTCGCCGGCCCCGGGCCGCACCGCCGCGTCGACCTGCCCACGTACGCCTTCCAGCGCCGGCACTACTGGCTGCCCGCTCCCACCGGCGCCGGTGGCCCGGCCGGCGTCGGGCTGGCCGACGCCGGGCACCCGCTGCTCGGCGGCGTACTGCCGGTCGCCGGCACCGGGCAGGTCGTCTGCACCGGTCAGGTCCCCACGGCCGCCCGGCCGTGGCTGGCCGCCCCCGCCGACGGCACCGCCGCCGTGCTGCCCGCCACCGCCCTGCTGGACATGCTCACCCACCTCGGCGACCAGTTCGGCGCACCGACCGTGCAGCGGCTGAGCGTCCCCGGGCCGGTGCCGCTGCCCGGCGAGGCGACCCTCGACGTGCAGGTCGGCCTCTCCGCGCCCGACGAGCACCGGCGCCGCGTGGCGCGCTGCCACGTCCGGGCCGGCGACGGGCAGCCCTGGCGTGAGGTCGCCGAGGCCGTGCTCGGCCCGGTCGACCCGGAGAACGGGCGGGGCACCCTCGCCCCGACCTGGCCGCCCGCCGGGGCCCGGCCGGTGGACCTGACCGCCCCGCAGCACCGCGCGCTGGCCGGGGAGCTGGCCCGGGCCGCGTGGGTGGCCGCCGACCGGCTCTTCGTCGACGTACGCCTACCCGAGGACGCCCGCGACCCGGACGCCGAGCGGTACGGCGTGCACCCGCTGGTGCTGGAGGCGGCCCTGCGCCTGCTCCCGCTCGCCGACTTCGCACCCGGCGCCGACGCCGGGCCCGCCGCCCGGCTGTTGCCCACCGAGTGGACGGGCGTGCGCCGGTACGCCGTCGGGGCGCACGCGCTGCGCGTCTGCCTGGCCCCGGCCGGTGCGGACGCGGTGACGTTGAGCGCCGTCGACGACGCGGGCGTGCCCGTGCTCGACGTGGACCGGGTGGTGCTGCGGAGCGTGGACCTGCCGCCCGCCGACGCGCCGGCGCCCCCGACCGCGCCCGCCGGGCTGTACGCCGTCGACTGGCTGCCCGCGGCGTTCCCGGCGACCCCGGCGCCCACCTGGACGCTCGCCGACGGTACGCCGCCGGACGGGCCGCTGCCGCCGCTGCTGGTGCTGCGGGTCGGCGACGGGGAGCCGGGCCGGCCGGTGCCCGACCGGGCGCACACCGTCGGCCTCGCCGTGCTCGGCGTGCTCCAGGACTGGCTGGCCGACCCCCGCGCGGAGACCACCCGCCTCGCCCTCGCCGTGCGCGACGGCGACCCGGTGCACGCCCCGGTGGCCGGGCTGGTCCGGGTCGCCCAGGCCGAGCAGCCCGACCGCTTCCTCCTGCTCAGCCTCGACGCCACCGACGACGCCACCGTCCGGTCGGCGCTGGCCGTCGCGGCGGACGAACCCGAGGTCGCCGTCCGCGACGGCCGGGCGCTGCTGCCCCGGCTCCACCCCGTCGACCGGCCCCCGACCGGCACGCCGCTCGCGGCGCTGGCCGGCGGCACCGTGCTCGTCACCGGCGGCACCGGCGGGATCGGCCGGCACGTCGCCACCCACCTCGCCACCGTGCACGGCGTCGCCGAGCTGGTGCTGGTCAGCCGCAGCGGCCGGACCGGCGACTGGACGACCGCGCTGACCGAGGCCGGCGTCACCGTCCGCGTGGTCGCGGCCGACGTCGCCGACCGGGCGGCGCTCGCCGAGGTCGTGGCCCCGCTGGCCGACCGGCTGGTCGCCGTCGTGCACGCCGCCGGGGCCACCGACGACGCCCTGCTCACCGACCTCGACCCGGCCCGCTGGGCACGGGCCCTGCGGTCCAAGGTGCACGGCGCGTGGCACCTGCACGAGCTCACCGCCGGCCTCGACCTGGCCGCGTTCGTGCTCTTCTCCTCGGCCGCCGCCACCTTCGGCAGCCCCGGTCAGGGCAACTACGCGGCCGGCAACGCGTTCCTCGACGCGCTCGCCGCACACCGTCGCGCCCAGGGCCTTCCGGCGACCGCGCTGGCCTGGGGGCTGTGGGCCGCCCAGGACGGGATGGCCGGCCGGCTCACCCCGGCGGACCTGGCCCGGCTCGCCCGGGGCGGCACCCGCCCCCTCGAAACGACCGCCGGACTGGCGCTGTTCGACGCCGCCCTGCACGTCGACCGGCCGGCGCTCGTGCCGATCGGGCTGGACCTGGCCGCCGTACGCACCTCCGGCGAGGTGCCCGCCCTACTGCGGGCCCTGCTGCCGCCGCCGCCCCGCCGGGCCGTCAACGCCGCCTCCGCGCCCGCCTCCGCCAGCAGCTTCGCCGACCGGCTGGCCGAACTCGCCGAGCCCGACCGCGCCGAGCTGCTGCTGGAGCTCGTCCGCACCCGGTGCGCCACCGTGGTCGGACACACCGGCCCCGAGCAGGTCGAGCCGCGCCGCCCGTTCAAGGACCTCGGCTTCGACTCGCTGATGGCCGTGGAGCTGAGCAACCGGCTCACCGCCGTCACCGGCGTCCGGCTCGCCCCGCACGCCGTGTTCAACCACCCCACCCCGGAGCTGCTCGCCGCGCACCTGCACGCCCGGCTGCTCGGCACCGCCGCCACCGAGGTCACCGACGCCACCACCGTCGCCCTGGACGAACCGGTCGCGATCGTCGCGATGGCCTGCCGGTTCCCCGGCGGCATCGGCTCCCCGGAGGAGCTGTGGCGACTGCTGGACGCGGGCGCCGACGTCATCGGCGACCTGCCCGACGACCGCGGCTGGCCGCTGGCCGACCTCTACGACCCGGTGCCCGGCACGCCCGGCCGGACGTACGTGCGGGCCGGTGGGTTCCTCACCGGGCTCGCCGACTTCGACGCCGCGTTCTTCGGCATCAGCCCCCGCGAGGCCCTCGCCATGGACCCGCAGCACCGGCTGCTGCTGGAGACCTCCTGGGAGGCGCTGGAGCGCGGCGGCATCGACCCGGTCACCCTGCGCGGCAGCCGTACCGGTGTCTTCGCCGGCACCCACGGGCAGGACTACGCCGACCGGGTCGCCCCCGGCGTCGTGTCCGACGACGGCGAGGTCACCGCCGACGAGGGGCACCTGCTCACCGGCACGGCCGGCAGTGTCCTCTCCGGCCGCGTGGCGTACGCGCTCGGGCTGGAGGGACCGGCCGTCACCGTGGACACCGCCTGTTCGGCGTCCCTGGTGGCGCTGCACCTGGCCGTGCAGGCCCTGCGCCAGGGCGACTGCGACCTGGCCCTCGCCGGCGGCGTGTCGGTGATGTCCACCCCGGCCGGGCTGACCGGCTTCAGCCGGCAGCGCGGTCTCGCCGCCGACGGGCGGTGCAAGGCGTTCGCCGAGGACGCCGACGGCTTCGGTATGTCCGAGGGCGTCGGGATGCTGGTGGTCGAGCGCCTCTCCGACGCCCGCCGCCGGGGCCACCCCGTGCTGGCCGTGGTCCGCGGCTCGGCGGTCAACCAGGACGGCGCGTCCAACGGGCTGACCGCCCCGAACGGGCCGTCGCAGGAACGGGTCATCAAGGCCGCGCTCAGCGCCGCCGGGCTGAGCGCCGCCGAGGTGGACGTCGTCGAGGCGCACGGCACCGGCACGTCGCTCGGCGACCCCATCGAGGCCGAAGCGATCCTCGCCACGTACGGGCAGCGCCCCGCCGGCACCCCGCCGGTGCTGCTCGGCTCGGTCAAGTCCAACCTCGGGCACACCCAGGCCGCGGCCGGCGTGGCCGGGGTGCTGAAGATGGTTCTCGCCATGCGGCACGGCCGGCTGCCCCGCACCCTGCACGCCGAGCGCCGCAGCTCGCGGATCGACTGGGACTCGGGGGCCGTGGAGCTGCTCACCGAGGCACGACCGTGGCGCCCGGCGGCCCGGCCGGCCCGCGCCGGCGTCTCGTCGTTCGGCATCAGCGGCACCAACGCCCACGTGATCGTCGAGGCGGTCGCCGAACCGACGCCGCAGGCCCCCGAGGCTCCCACGCCGCCGCAGGCGCACGCCCTACCGTGGCTGCTCTCCGCGCGTACCCCCGAGGCGCTCGCCGGCCAGGCCCGCCGGCTGCGCGAGCACCTCGCCGAGCGGCCCGACCAGCGGCCCCTCGACGTGGCCTGGTCGCTGGCCACCAGCCGGAGCACCTTCGACTCCCGGGCGGTGCTGGTCGGCGCGTCGCCGGAGCGCGTCGCCGCCGCCCTCGACGCCCTCGCCGACGGCCGGCCCGACCCGGCGGTGACGCGGGGCGAGGCCCGGCCCGCCGGCCGGTGCGTCTTCGTCTTCCCCGGGCAGGGCTCCCAGTGGCTCGGCATGGGGTTGGACCTGCTCGACCAGGCCCCCGTCTTCGCCGAACGCATGGCGGCCTGCGACGCGGCCCTTCGGCCGTACCTGGACTGGTCGCTGCTGGACGTGCTGCGCCAGGTGCCCGGCGCGCCCGGCCTCGACGAGGTCGACGTGGTGCAGCCCGCCCTGTTCGCGATGATGGTGTCCCTGGCCGAGCTGTGGCGCTCGCACGGCGTGCAGCCGGCCGCCGTGGTCGGCCACTCGCAGGGCGAGATCGCCGCCGCCTGCGTCGCCGGGGTGCTCTCCCTGCCCGACGCCGCCCGGGTGGTGGCGCTGCGCAGCCGGGCGCTGCGGGCCCTGGCCGGGCACGGCGCGATGGCCTCCGTCGCGCTGCCCGCGGACACGGTCCGCGACCGGATCGCCCGCTTCGGCGACCGGATCTCGGTCGCCGCCGTGAACGGCCCGGCCGCCGTCGTGGTCTCCGGCGACCCGGAGGCGGTCGAGGAACTGCTCGCCGAACTGGCCGGCGAACAGGCCCGGGTGCGGCGCATCGCCGTCGACTACGCCTCCCACTCCGCCCAGGTGGAACGCATCCGCGACGAACTGGCCGAGGTGCTGGCCGGCATCGCCCCCGGCCCGGCGGCCGTGCCGCTGTTCTCCACCACCGACCTGCGCTGGCTCGACGGCGAGGAGATGGGGCCCGACTACTGGTACCGCAACCTGCGGCAGCCCGTCGAGCTGGAAGGGGCGATCCGCTCGCTGGCGGCCCAGGGCCACGACACGTACGTCGAGTGCAGCCCGCACCCGGTGCTCACCGTCGGCGTCGAGGAGACCCTCGCCGACCACGAGGGCGAGACCGTGGTGGTCGGCTCGGTGCAGCGCGACCAGGGCGACCGGGAACGGTTCCTGCTCTCCCTGGCCCAGCTGCACGTGTACGGGATCGCCGTGGACTGGCGGCCCGCGCTGGCCGGCGGCCGGCGGGTCGACCTGCCCACGTACGCGTTCGCCCACCGCCGCTACTGGCCCCGGCCCCTGCGCGAGGTCGGCGACGTGGGCGCCGCCGGCCTGGACGCCGCCGGGCACCCGCTGCTCGGCGCGTCGATCGCGCTGGCCGAGACGAGGGGCCACCTGTTCACCGGGCGGCTGTCGACCGACGCGCAGCCGTGGCTGGCCGACCACCGCGTCACCGACAGCGTGCTGGTGCCCGGCACCGGCCTGGTGGAGCTCTGCCTCCGCGTCGGCGACGAGATCGGCCACCCCGGCCTCGACGAGCTGGTCATCGAGGCCCCGCTGACCCTGCCCGCCGACGGGGCCACACAGGTGCAGGTGGCGGTCGGCGCGGGCGGCGACGACGGGCGCCGGCCGGTGACCGTGCACTCCCGACCCGCCGACGCGCCGGCGGGCACCCCGTGGACCCGGCACGCCAGCGCCACCCTCTGCGCCGACCAGCCCGCCGCACCGCCGCAGCTCACCACGTGGCCGCCGCGCGACGCCCGGCCCGTCGACCTGACCGGCTTCTACGCCGGGCTGGCGGCCGACGGCTACGCGTACGGGCCGGCGTTCCAGGGGCTGCGCGCGGTGTGGACCAGCGGCGACGAGGTCTACGCCGAGGTGGAGCTGCCGGCGGCCCAGCGGGTCGACGCCGACCGCTACGGTCTGCACCCGGCCCTGTTCGACGCCGCCCTGCACGCCGCGCACTTCGGCGGTCTCGCCGGGGCCGGCGACGGGCGGCTGCTGCTGCCGTTCGCCTGGAACGGCGTCAGCCTGCACGCCACCGGCGCGAACGCCCTGCGGGTACGGCTCACCCAGGTCGGGCCGCACGCCATCGCGCTGACCGCCGCCGACCCGACCGGCGCCCCGGTCGCCGAGGTGACCGCCCTGACCATGCGGCCGATCTCCACCGCGGAGCTGGCCGTCACCGACGACCGCGCCACCCGCGACGCCCTGTTCCGGATCGACTGGACGCCGCTGCCGCCGGCCGACGCGGCCACCCCGGTCGACGCCGTGGCCGTCGCCCCCGGCCTGGCCGGGTTCCCGTTCCAGCCGGGACTGGACGGGCTCGCCGACGCCGTCGACGCGGGACTGGCCCTGC
The DNA here is from genome assembly GCF_900091445.1 of Micromonospora echinofusca. Taxonomy (NCBI): domain Bacteria; kingdom Bacillati; phylum Actinomycetota; class Actinomycetes; order Micromonosporales; family Micromonosporaceae; genus Micromonospora; species Micromonospora echinofusca. The sequence continues at coordinate 3,814,398 of NZ_LT607733.1, read as the reverse complement.
CCGGGGTCGTGCTCGTGCCGCTCGACGCGGACCCCGCGCAGCCCACCCCCCGCGCGGCGCGCCACGCCGCCGTACGGGCCCTCGACCTGGTCCGGCGCTGGCTCACCGAGCCCCGCTGGGCGGCGTCCCGGCTGCTGCTGGTGACCCGGGGCGCGGTGGCCGTGCACCACGCCGGCGAGGTGACCGACCCGGCCGCTGCGGCGGCGTGGGGTCTGGTGCGCTCCGCCCAGTCGGAGAACCCGGGCCAGGTGGTCGTCGTCGACGTCGACGGCGACGGGATCGGCCCCGACCAGGTCGCCGCCCTGCTGGCGGCGGACGAGCCGCAGGCCGCGATCCGGGGCGGCACGGCGTACGTGCCGCGGCTGGCGCGGGCCGGTTCGGCCGGCGAGCTGACCGCACCGCCCGCCGCCGCGTGGCGCCTGGACGCGCCGGTGCGCGGCAGCCTGGAGAACCTCACCCTGGTTCCCACCGACGCCGCCGACGTCGCCCTCGGCCCCCGCGAGGTCCGGGTCCGCGTCCGCGCCGCCGGCCTGAACTTCCGCGACGTGCTCAACGCGCTCGGCCTCTACCCGGGCGACGCGGGGCCGCTCGGCGGCGAGGGCGCCGGCGAGGTCGTCGAGGTGGGCGCCGAGGTGACCGACCTGCGCCCCGGCGACCGGGTGTTCGGGGTCTTCGTGGGCTGCTTCGGGCCCGTCGCGGTCACCGACCGCCGGCTGCTGGCCCCGATGCCGGCCGGCTGGTCGTACGTCGAGGCCGCCTCCGTGCCGGTGGTCTTCCTGACCGCGTACCACGGGCTGGTCAACCTGGCCGGGCTCACCCGGGGCGAGTCGGTGCTGGTGCACGCGGCGGCCGGCGGCGTCGGCATGGCCGCCGTGCAGCTCGCCCGGCACCTCGGCGCCGAGGTGTACGCCACCGCCAGCCCCGCCAAGTGGGACGCCCTGCGGTCGATGGGCCTCGACGAGGAGCACCTGGCCTCGTCCCGGACCCTCGACTTCGAGACCCGCTTCGCCGAGGCCACCGGCGGACGGGGCGTCGACGTGGTGCTGGACTCGCTGGCCCGCGAGTTCGTGGACGCCTCGCTGCGGCTGCTGCCGCGCGGCGGACGGTTCATCGAGATGGGCAAGACCGACATCCGCGACGCCGACCGCGTCGCCGCCGACCACCCGGGGGTGGCCTACACCGCCTTCGACCTGACCCTGGAGGACCCCGACGAGGTGCAGCGCATGCTCGTCGAGCTGCTGGGGCTCTTCGAACGGGGGACGCTCACCCCGCTGCCCACCCAGGTGTGGGACGTCCGTCAGGCGCCGGAGGCGTTCCGGCACGTCAGCCAGGCCCGGCACGTCGGCAAGGTGGTGCTGACCACGCCCCGGGCGTGGGACCCCGAGGGCACGGTGCTGCTGACCGGCGGGACCGGGACCCTGGGTCGGCTGGTCGCCCGGCGGCTGGTCGAGACCCACGGCGTACGGCGGCTGCTGCTGGTCAGCCGCCGCGGCGAGCGGGCCCCCGGGGCGACCGAGGCGGTCGACGAACTGCGCGCGCTGGGGGCCGAGGCCACGGTGGTGGCGGCCGACGTGGCCGACCGGGACACCCTGGCCCGGGTGCTGGCGGCGGTACCGGCGCGGCACCCGCTGACCGCGGTCGTGCACCTCGCCGGGGTGCTCGACGACGGGGTGGTCACCGCCCTGACGCCGCAGCGCGTCGACACGGTCTTCGCGCCGAAGCTCGACGCCGCGTGGCACCTGCACGAGCTCACCCGCCACCTCGACCTGGCCGGCTTCGTGCTGTTCTCCTCCGGCGCGGGCGTCTTCGGCGTGCCCGGTCAGGCCAACTACGCGGCGGCCAACGCGTTCCTCGACGCGCTCGCCCTGGCGCGTCGCGCCGAGGGCCTGCCGGGCCGCTCGTTCGCCTGGGGGCTGTGGGAGCAGGCCAGCGAGATGACCGCCAAGCTGGACCGCACCGACCCCCGCATCACCGCCCGCGACGGGCAGCTCGCGATCCCGTCCGACCTGGGCATGACCCTGTTCGACGCGGGCCTGCGGTTGGCCGAGCCGGTGCTGGTGCCGACCAGGATCGACGTCGCCGCGCTCGGCGAACGGGTCGAGCGGCCCCCGGCCCTGCTGCGCGGGCTCCTGCGGCGGGAACGGCCGACCGCGCGCTCGGCCACCCCGAGCGGCGGCGCGCGCACCCTCGCCGACGAGCTGGCGGCACTGGCGGGACCCGAGCGCCACACCCTGGTGGTCGACCTCGTACGCGAGCAGGCGGCGAGCGTGCTCGGGCACGGCAGCCGGGCCGCGGTCGCCCCCGGCCGGGCCTTCAGCCAGATCGGCTTCGACTCGTTGACCGCCGTCGAGCTGCGCAACCGGCTCACCACTGCCACCGGCCTGCGCCTGCCGGCCACGCTGATCTTCGACTACCCGGACCCGAACGAGCTGGCCACGTTCCTGGTGTCGCAGCTGGCGCCGGACACCGGCCCGGCGGTTCCGCCGGTCCTCGCGGACCTGGAGAACCTCGAACGCTCGCTGACCGAGGCCAGCGTGGAGCCGGAGCTGCACGAGCAGATCGGGTCCCGCCTGGAGGTGCTCATCGCCAAGTGGCGGACGATGCGCGCCGGATCGGGCGGCGATCCCGACCTCGACCTCGAACTGGCCAGCGACGACGACCTCTTCGACCTCATCGACTCCGAACTCGGTCTCTGATGGCCGTCCGGCCGCCCCACACGGCAGCCGTCCCTGCGACACCGTGTCCGACCGACCCTGCGAGGAACCGATACCGATGCTGATGACCGACGTCCTGATCGTGGGCTACGGCCCCGTCGGTGAGATGCTCACGATCCTGCTGGCGCAGCGAGGGCTCACCGTCACGGCGGTCGAGCGCTGGGCCACCCCGTACAACTTCCCGCGTGCCGTGTCGTACGACGGGGAGGCGAGCCGCATCCTGGCCGCCGCCGGGGTCGCCGACCGGCTCGGCCCGGTGGTGGAGTCGTCGGGCGAGTACACCTTCAAGAACGGCTTCGGCCGGACCCTGCTGCACGTCAAGGTGACCGGCGACGGCCCGATGGGCTGGCCCGACTCGGTCTCCTTCTACCAGCCGGGACTGGAGGCGTTGCTCGCCGAGCGGGGAGCGGAACTGCCGGGCGTCACGGTGCTGCGCCCGTACCAGGTGACCGGCCTGGTCGAGCACGACGACCGGGTCGAGGTCACCATCGCCGGACCGGACGGCGAGGAGGTCCGCGCGGCCCGCTGGGTCGTCGGCTGCGACGGGGCCAACAGCTTCGTCCGGGAGCACCTGGGCGGCGGCGTCACCGACCTCGGCTTCACGTACGACTGGCTGGTCTGCGACGTCGTGCCGCACGAGGCCCGCGAGTTCAAGCCGAACAACCTCCAGGTCTGCGACCCGGCGCGCCCCCGCACGGCCGTGTCGGCCGGTCCCGGGCACCGGCGGTGGGAGTTCATGCGGGTGCCGGGGGAGAGCCGGGAGGAGTTCGAGAGCGTCGAGAGCGTGTGGCGGCTGCTCGGCCTCTTCGACATCACGCCCGACAACGCGACCCTGGAGCGGTACGGCGTCTACACCACCCAGGCGTGCTCGGCCGGGCGCTGGCGCTCCGGGCGGATCCTCATCGCCGGCGACGCGGCGCACGTGATGCCGCCGTTCATGGGGCAGGGGATGAGTTCCGGCTTCCGCGACGCCCTCAACCTCGCCTGGAAGCTCGACCTGGTGCACCGCGGCCTGGCCGACGAGGCCCTGCTGGACACCTACCAGGAGGAGCGCTGCGCGCACGTGCAGCACGCCATCCGGATGTCCATGGACTCGGGCACGGTCATCTGCGAGACGGACCGCGCCGCCGCGGCCGGCCGGGACGCCGCCATGCTCGCCGAGCTGCGCCGGCGTACCGCCCGCCCGCGCACCCGTTCCCTGCTGGAGCCCCTTGCCGGCGGGGTGCTGCACGGCCGCACCGACGAGGCCGCCGGCGCCGGAGTGCCGATGCCGCAGGGACGCGTCGAGGTCGACGGCCGCACCGGGCTCTTCGACGAGGTCGTCGGCACCGGCTTCGTCCTGCTCTGCGCCGAGGACCCCGACGGCCTGCTCGACGCGGACGCCCGGGCCGTACTGGACTCGCTCGGCGCCCGGGTCGTCCGGGTCGTTCCCGCCGGTGCGCCCGCCACCGGGCCCGGCGCCGCGCCGACCGCCTTCGACCTCGACGACGTGTACCTGCCCCACCTCAAGCGGTACGACGCCGTGGCGGTGCTCGTCCGGCCCGACTTCTACGTCTTCGGCACGGCCGCCGACCCGGCCGGTGTGCCCGCGCTCGTCGAGGACCTGCGCCAGCAGGTCCGGCGCGGCTGATCGGCATCCATCCACCGGAAGGAACCCACATGTTCGAGAACCTGAAGATCGCCGGCCGGGCGATCCGCACGGTCTTCACCGCCGACCCCATCACCCGGGTCCGGCGCTTCTACGAGATCCAGTCGCCCGACGTCGAGTTCGCCGCCCGCCGCACCCACTACATGAACGTGGGCTACTGGTCCGAGGGGGTCACCGACCTCGACACGGCCGCCGAGGCGCTGGCCGACAAGCTGGCCGACGCCGCCGGGTTCAAGCCCGACGACACCGTCCTCGACGTCGGCTTCGGCTACGCCGACCAGGACTTCAAGTGGCTGCGCGAACGCCAGGTCGCCAAGGTGTACGGCCTGAACATCACCCCGCACCACGTCGAGGCGGCGCAGCGCCGGGCGCAGGAGGAGGGCCTCGCCGACCGGACCGACTTCCGGCTGGGCAGCGCCACCGAGCTGCCCTTCGAGGACAACACCTTCGACCGGGTCGTCGCCCTCGAGTCGGCCTTCCACTTCTACCCGCGTAGCGCGTTCTTCGCCGAGGCGCTGCGGGTGCTGCGCCCGGGCGGCGTACTGGCCACGGCCGACATCATCCCGGTCAGCGGCGACGTCGTCCGCGCGGCCATCCAGTCCGGCCCGCTGAGCTTCGTCAAGTTCAGCATCCCCAAGGAGAACTGGCACGACCGGGACACGTACCGGCAGGAACTCGTCGAGGCCGGCTTCGCCAACCCGGAGGTGCACTCGATCAAGGACCGCACCTGGGAGGGCTGGCGGGCGTACATGGCCGGACGGACCGAGGACCCGGAGTTCCGCGCCGTCGTCAAGCCCGCCGTCCGCAAGAGCATGGCCGCGCACTGGAAGAACCAGGACCTCATGAAGCGCGAGCTGGCGCAGCTCGACTACGTGATCGCGGTCGGCCACAAGCGGTGACGCCCCCGAACAGCCGAGGGGCCCGCCGACCGGTCGTGACACCGGTGGACGGGCCCCTCGGCCGTTCGGATTCAGACCGCCGGCGCGGTGCTCAGGGCCGTCGAGATGGCCCGCAGGACCGCCGGCTGGTGCTCGGCCAGGAAGAAGTGCCCGCCCGGGTAGACCTTCAGGTCGAACGGTCCCGTGGTGTGGGTCGACCAGGCCCGGGCCTCCTCGACCGTCGTCTTCGGGTCGTCGTCGCCGGTGAAGACGGTGATCGGGCAGCTCAGCGGCGGACCCGGCTGGTAGGTGTAGGTCTCCGCGGCCCGGTAGTCGCTGCGGATCGCCGGCAACGCGGCCCGCAGCATCTCCGGGTCCCCGAGGATGGCGGAGTTGGTGCCGCTCAGCTTCCGTACGTCGGCCAGCAGGCCCTCGTCGTCGAGCTGGTGCACCGTCTCGTGCCGCGACTGGGACGGCGCGCGACGCCCGGACGCGAACAGGTGCGCGGCCGAACCGCCGTCCTGCTCGATCAGCCGGGCGAGCTCGAAGCCGACGCTGGCCCCCATGCTGTGCCCGAAGATGGCCACCGGCTCGTCCATCCACGGCCGCAGCACGGTGAACACCTCACGCGCGAGCTGGTGGATGTCACCGATGCACTTCTCGTGGCGGCGGTCCTGCCGGCCCGGGTACTGGATCGACAGCACCTCGACGCCGGGGGAGAGGCTGCGGGAGACGGGAAAGTAGAAGCTGGCCGAGCCGCCGGCGTGCGGCAGGCACACCAACCGCCGGGCGCCGCCCGGAGCCGGGTGGAAACGTCGCACCCACAATCCGTTGTCGGTATCTGGCGTGGTCATCCTCTGGCGGTCCTTCCGGCGGCTGCGGTTCCGACCGGATCGGCGCGGACCCGGTCGAGGCGACGCTAGTGCGACGGGTCGGGACCGGACACCCCTAGCTGGTCGGTTGCCTGGTTAGGGGTTGTCCGCGCTCGCGCAGACCCAATAACTTCTCCCCGCAGATGGGGATCTGCGTGGCTCTCGGCCGAGCGAGCCGAACGACAGATACAGGTGTCGCCTGAGACTTCTGCGCATTCGTACCGTCGCTTACGTCGAGTCTCCGCCGTGAATCGCGATGGGCTGGGTTGATGGACACCGAAGAGAAGCTCCGGGAGTACCTGAAGAGAGTCACCGCCGACCTGCGGCGGACCCGGCAACGGCTCCGGGACGTCGAGGCCGAGGCTCAGCAGCCGATCGCGATCGTCGGTACGGGCTGCCGGTTCCCGGGCGGGGTACGCACGGCCGAGGAGCTGTGGGACCTCGTCGCGGCCGGCGGCGACGCCATCGCCTCCTTCCCCACCGACCGTGGCTGGGACCTGGACGCGCTCTACGACCCGGAGCGCTCCCGACCGGGCACCTCCTCCGTCCGCGAGGGCGGCTTCGTGCCCGACGCCGCCGAGTTCGACCCCCGACTGTTCGGGGTCTCGCCGCGTGAGGCCCTCGCCATGGACCCGCAGCAGCGGCTGCTGCTGGAAACCTCGTGGGAGGCCGTCGAGTCGGCGGGCATCGACCCCACCAGCCTGAAGGGCGCCCGGGTCGGGGTCTTCGCCGGCATGACCCACAGCGGGTACGCCCATCCGCCGGAGACCCCGCCGGCGGGCGTGGAGGACTACCTGGGTCTCGGCAACGCGGGCAGCATCGCCTCGGGCCGCGTGGCGTACTCGTTCGGGTTCGAGGGGCCGGCGGTGACGGTGGACACGGCGTGTTCGTCGTCGCTGGTGGCGCTGCACCTGGCGGTGCAGGCGCTGCGGTCCGGCGAGTGCGATCTCGCGCTGGCCGGCGGCGTGACGGTGATGCCCACCCCGGCGGTGTTCGTCGACTTCACCCGGCAGGGCAACCTGTCCCCGGTGGCCCGCTGCCGGGCGTTCGCCGACGCGGCGGACGGCACGGCGCTCGCCGAGGGCGTCGGGATGCTGCTGGTGCAACGGCTGTCGGACGCGCAGCGTGACGGCCGTCGGGTCCTGGCGGTGGTGCGGGGCACGGCGGTGAACCAGGATGGTGCGTCGAACGGGTTGACGGCGCCGAACGGTCCGTCGCAGCAGCGGGTGATCCGGCAGGCCCTCGCGAATGCCGGGTTGGGTGTCGCCGACGTGGACGTGGTGGAGGCGCACGGCACGGGCACGACGCTGGGTGACCCGATCGAGGCGCAGGCCCTGTTGGCGACGTACGGGCAGGACCGCGACGTGCCGTTGCTGCTCGGGTCGGTGAAGTCGAACATCGGTCACCCGCAGGCGGCTGCCGGGGTGGCCGGGATCATCAAGATGGTCCTGGCGATGCGGCACGGGGTGGTGCCGGCGACCCTGCACGTGGACGCGCCGTCGTCGCATGTGGACTGGTCGTCGGGTGCCGTGGAGTTGGTGACGCAGACGCGCGAGTGGCCGGCGGTGGAGCGTCCCCGGCGGGCGGGCGTGTCGTCGTTCGGCATCTCGGGGACCAACGCGCACGTGATCCTGGAGCAGCCGGAGGCAGCGCCGGAGCTCGAGGGCGGGGCGACGCCGGAGCAGGTGGCTGCGGTGGCGGAGTCCGTGGCCACCACGGGCGCGGAGTCGCGGGGCGAGCCCTGCCGGACCGAGTCGGCAGACGCGGCGGGTACGCCGGTCCCGTGGGTGGTGTCGGGCCGTTCGGAGCGTGCTCTGGTGGGTCAGGCCGGGCGGTTGGCGTCGTTCGTGCGTGGTCGTGGTCTGTCGCCGGTGGATGTGTCGTGGTCGTTGGTGACGTCGCGGGCGGCGTTGGAGCATCGTGCGGTGGTGTGGGGTTCGTCGGTGGACGAGCTGGTGGCTGGTCTGTCGGCGGTGTCCGAGGGTCGGTTGTCGGGTGTGGTGTCGGCGGGTCGTCGGGCGGTGTTGTTCACGGGTCAGGGTTCGCAGCGCGCGGGTATGGGTCGGGAGTTGTATGACGCGTTCCCGGTGTTCGCGTCGTCCTTCGACGCGGTGTGCGCCCAGTTCGATGGCCTGTTGCCGCGTCCACTGCGGGAGGTGGTGTTCGCCGAGGCGGGCAGTGCCGACGCCGCTCTGGTGGATCAGACGGTCTTCGCGCAGGCGGGTTTGTTTGCGGTGGAGGTGGCGTTGTGGGAGCTGCTCGCCTCCTGGGGTGTGCGGGCGGATTTCCTGGCGGGTCATTCGATCGGTGAGGTGACGGCCGCGTATGTGGCGGGGATGTTGTCTCTCGCTGATGCGTGTGTTTTGGTGGCGGCGCGGGGTCGTCTGATGCAGGCGTTGCCGGCTGGTGGTGTGATGGCGGCGGTGGGTGCGTCGGAGGAGGCTGTCGCTGAGCTGATCGGTGTGACCGGTGCGGCGGTGGACGTGGCGGCGGTGAACGGCCCGGCGTCGGTGGTGGTGTCGGGTGCCGCCGACGAGGTTGCGGTGGTGGTGGGGACTTCTCGCGAGCGGGGTTGGCGGGTCAAGGAACTCTCGGTCAGTCACGCGTTCCACTCCCGGCTCATGGAGCCGATGTTGGATGAGTTCGCGTCGGTGGTGGCGGGGCTGGACTGGCGGGTGCCGCGGGTGCCGATCGTGTCGAACGTGACCGGCGCGGTGGCGGATTCGGGGGAGATCACCGACCCCGCCTACTGGGTGCGGCACGTGCGGCAGCCCGTGCGCTTCGCCGACGCCGTACGCACCCTGCACCAGCAGGACGTGACGCACTTCCTGGAGGTCGGCCCCGACGCCGTGCTCACCGCGATGGCGCAGGACTGCGTCGAGGAGACCGGCGACGTCCGGTTCACCGCCACGCTGCGCGCCGGCCACCCCGAGGCCGACACCCTGCGCACCGCCCTCGCCGAGCGGTACGTCACCGGCGGCCACGTCGACTGGGCCGGATACCTCACCGCTGCCGGCGCGCGCCCCCGCACCGTCGCCCTGCCCACGTACGCCTTCGACCACCAGCGCTACTGGCTCAACGCCACCACCGGCGACGCGGGCGCGCCCGGGCTGGGCGTCCGCCCCGTCGACCACGCGCTGCTCGGCGCCGCCGTACGCGTGGCCGACGACGACGTACGGGTCTTCGGCACCGAACTCTCCGTGCGTACGCACCCGTGGCTCGCCGAGCACGTCGTCTGGGACTCGGTCGTGGTACCCGGCGCCGCCCTGGTCGAGATGGTCCTGCACGCGGGTGCGCAGGTCGGCTGCGACACCCTCGACGAGCTGACCCTCCAGGCGCCGCTGGCGCTCGCCGAGCAGGGCGCCCGAGCGGTGCAGGTGAAGCTGGGCACGGCGGACGAGGAGGGTCGCCGGCCCGTCACCATCCACTCCCGGGCCGCCGCCGACCCGGACGCCGAGTGGGACCGCCACGCGGTGGGCGTCCTCTCACCCGCCGTACCGCAGCCCGACGGGTCCGACCCGTCGCCGTGGCCGCCCACCGCCGCCGCCGCCGTCGCGGTCGACGGGATCTACACCGAGCTGTCCCGCCTGGGCGTCGAGTACGGCCCGCTCTTCCGTGGCCTGCGCGCCGTCTGGCGTACCGACGACGAGGTGTGCGCCGAGGTGGCGGTGCCCGACGGCGCCGAGGTCACCGGCTTCGGCATCCACCCCGCGCTGCTGGACGCGGCCCTGCACGTCGTCGGCCTGCTCGACGAGGGCGGGGAAGCCTCCGGCGTACGCCTGCCCTTCGCCTGGACCGGCGTCACCCTCGCGGCGGTCGGCGCGACGGCACTGCGGGTCCGCGCCCGGCGCAGCGGTGGCGGGGTCACCCTGACCCTGACCGACCCGGCCGGCACCCCCGTCGCCCGCATCGCCTCCCTGGTCTCCCGCCCCGTGACCGCCGACCAGGTACGCGGCGCCGGCGCGGCCGTCGACGCGCTGTACGACGTCGTCTGGCAGAGCGTGCCGCCGGGCGCCCCGGCGACCGGCCGCGCGGTGCTCCTCGGCGACGCCCCGTCCGACCTGTCCGGGCTCCCCAGCTACGGGCTCACCGCGCTGGCCGAGGCGGTCGACGTCGGCCTGCTCGACGAGGAGTTGGTGCTGCTCGCCGCGTACGCCGACGAGGAGCGCGCCCCGGTCCCCGCCGCGACCCGCGCCCGGCTCGCCGCCGTGCTGACCGCCGTGCAGGGCTGGCTCGCCGACGACCGGCTGGCGCAGCGGCGGCTGGTCGTGCTGACCCGCGGGGCCGTGCCCGCCGGCGACACCGGCCGCGCGGTAGACCTGCCCGGCGCGGCGGTCTGGGGTCTGCTGCGCTCGGCCCAGGCCGAGCACCCCGACCGTCTCGTCCTCGTGGACCTCGACGAGGCGGGGCGACCACAGGCCGACACGGTGGACCTGGTGGCCCGGGCGGTCGCCACCGGCGAACCCCAGCTCGCGGTCCGTGCCGACGCGGTGCTGGCGCCCCGGCTCACGCCCGCCGCCCTCGACGCGGCGCTGGGCGCCGACCTCGACCCCGACGGGACGGTCCTCGTCACCGGGGCCACGGGCGCCCTGGGCGGCCTGCTGGCCCGGCACCTGGTCACCGCGCACAAGGTGCGCCACCTGCTGCTGGTCAGCCGGCGCGGGGCGGACGCCCCGGGCGGGGCGGAACTGCTGACCGAGCTGGCCAGGCTGGGCGCGAACGCCCGGCTGGTGGCCGGCGACGTGGCGGACCGGGACCTCCTGGCCGCGCTGCTGGCCGCGATCCCGGCCGAACACCCGCTCACCGGCGTGGTCCACGCCGCCGGCGTCCTCGACGACGCGGTGGTCTCGGCGCTGACCCCGGAGCGGATGTCCGCCGTGCTGTCCGCCAAGGCCGACGCGGCCTGGCACCTGCACGAGCTGACCCACGGACGGAACCTGTCGGCGTTCGTCCTCTTCTCGTCGGTCGCCGGCGTGCTCGGCGGCCCCGGGCAGGGCAACTACGCCGCCGCGAACGCGTTCCTGGACGGCCTCGCCCACCACCGGCACGCCGCGGGCCTCGCCGCGACCTCCCTGTCCTGGGGCCTCTGGGCCGCCGACAGCGGGATGACCGGCGCCCTCGACGCCGCCCAGCGGCAACGGATGAGCCGCAACGGCCTCAGCCCCCTCGACACCGACCAGGCCCTGCGCCTCTTCGACGCCAGCCTGCGCGGCGGACACCCCCACCTGGTGCCGGCACTGCTCGACCCCGCCGCGCTGCGCCGGCAGGCCGACGCCGGCCAGCTCCCGGCGCCACTGCGCGGCCTCGTCCGGGCCCGGCGACGCGTCCTCGCCGGCGGCGACGGCGGGCCGTCCTTCGCGCAACGCCTTGCGGCCACGCCCGAGGCCGAGCGCGGCCGGCTGGTGGAGGACCTGGTCAAGGCGCAGGTCATCGAGGTGCTTGGCTACCCGCCGGCCACCGTCGTGCCGTCCGGGCAGACGTTCACCGGACTCGGCTTCGACTCGCTGACCGCCGTGGAGCTGCGCAACCGGCTGACCACCCTCACCGGGATCCGGCTGCCGGCGAGCCTCATCTTCGACTGCCCCACGCCCGCCGCCCTCGCCGACTTCCTGCTGGTCGACGCCGCCCCGCCGGCACCCGAAGCGGGCCTGCTGGCCGAGCTGGACCGGCTGGAGGCCGCGTTCGCCGCGACCGGGCCGGAGGAACTGGAACGACTGGCCGGCGACGACGAGACGCGGACGGCCGTGGCGGTCCGCCTCCGGGCGCTGGTCACCAGGTGGAGCGACGCCACCGACCGGCCGGCCGACGTCAGCCAGGCCCTCGACGAGGCCTCGGACGACGAGCTGTTCGACTTCATCGACCAGAAGTTCGGCCGATCCTGACCACGAGTCCGCCGCTTGCCCCTTAGCGACAGGTGATCAACCCGATGGCGAACGAAGCCAAGCTCCGCGAGTACCTCAAGCGCGTCACCGCTGACCTGCACGAGACCAGCGAACGCCTGAGGGCTGTCGACGAGCAGAACCACGAGCCGATCGCGATCGTGGGGATGGGCTGCCGCTACCCGGGCGGGGTGCGGACTCCCGAGGCGCTGTGGCGACTGGTCGAGTCCGGCGTCGACGCCGTCACGCCGTTCCCCGCGGACCGGGGCTGGGACGTGGAGAACCTCTACGACCCCGACCCGGATGCGCACGGCAAGTCGTACACCCGCGAGGGTGGCTTCCTGCACGACGCCGGCGAGTTCGACGGCGGGTTCTTCGGCATCTCGCCCCGCGAGGCGCTGGCCATGGACCCGCAGCAGCGCCTGCTGCTGGAGGTCGCCTGGGAGACCGTCGAGCGGGCCGGCATCGCCGCCGACTCGCTCAAGGGCAGCCGCACGGGCGTCTTCACCGGCGTCATGTACCACGACTATGTCTCCCGCCTCAACGGCGTGCCCGAGGAGGTCGAGGCGTTCGTCGGCACCGGCAACCACGGCAGCGTCGTCTCCGGCCGGATCGCGTACACCTTCGGCTTCGAGGGCCCGGCGGTCACCGTCGACACCGCCTGCTCGTCCTCGCTGGTGGCGATGCACCTCGCCGTGCAGGCCCTGCGCTCCGGCGAGTGCACGCTCGCGCTGGCCGGCGGCGTCACCGTCATGTCCAGCCCCGACACGTTCGTCGGCTTCAGCCGCCAGCGCGGCCTGTCCCCGGACGGGCGCTGCAAGTCCTTCGCCGCCACCGCCGACGGCACCGGCTGGAGCGAGGGCGCCGGCCTGCTGCTGCTGGAACGGCTCTCCGACGCCCAGCGCAACGGCCACCGGGTGCTCGCCGTGGTGCGCGGCAGCGCCGTCAACCAGGACGGCGCCTCGAACGGCCTCACCGCGCCGCACGGCCCGTCGCAGCAGCGGGTGATCCGCCAGGCCCTCGCCAACGCCCGGCTCGCCCCGGCCGACGTGGACGCGGTGGAGGCCCACGGCACCGGCACCCGCCTCGGCGACCCCATCGAGGCGCAGGCGCTGCTCGCCACGTACGGCCGCGACCGGGCCGACGACCAGCCCCTGTGGCTCGGCTCCATCAAGTCCAACCTCGGGCACACCCAGGCCGCCGCCGGCGTCGCCGGTGTGATCAAGATGGTCATGGCGATGCGCCACGGCGTCCTGCCGCGGACCCTGCACGTCGACGAGCCGTCCCCGCACGTCGACTGGTCGGCCGGCGCGGTGAGCCTGCTCCGCGAGCCGCGCCCGTGGCCGCGCGCCACCCGGCCCATGCGGGCCGGCGTCTCCTCGTTCGGCGTCAGCGGCACCAACGCCCACGTCATCGTCGAGGCCGCCCCGACCGCGCCGCAGGCGACCGCCGGCACCGACGCGGTCGCCGGGCCCGACCCGCTGCCGTGTGTCGTCTCCGCGCGCAGCGCCGCCGCGCTCGGCGCCCAGGCCGACCGGCTGCGCTCCTGGCTCGCCGAGCACCCCGACGCCGCGCCGGCCGCCGTGGGCCGGGCGCTGGCCACCGGGCGGTCCGTCCTGGAACACCGGGCGGTGGTACTCGGCGCCGACCGGGACGAACTGCTCGCCGGGCTCGGCGCGCTGGCCGACGGCGTCCCGGCGGCGTCCGTGCGGCGCGGGGTCGCCAGCCCCACCCGGGTCGCCGTGCTCTGCACCGGCCAGGGCGCCCAGCGGGTCGGCATGGGCCAGCGGTTGTACGCCGCGTTCCCGGCCTTCGCCGAAGCCTTCGACGCCGCCTGCGCCGAACTGGACAAGCACCTCGACCGGCCCGTACGCGCCGTGCTCGACGGCCCCGCCGACGTGCTCGACCGCACCGGGTACGCCCAGGCGGCGCTGTTCGCCGTCGAGGTGGCGGCCTACCGGCTCGTCGAGTCCTGGGGTGTCGTGCCGGACTTCGTGGCCGGGCACTCGGTCGGCGAGGTGGCCGCCGCGCACGTCGCCGGCGTGCTGTCGCTGCCCGACGCCGCCCGCCTGGTCGCCGCCCGGGGCACGCTGATGCAGGCGCTGCCCACCGGCGGCGCGATGGTGTCGATCCGCGCCACCGAGGCGGAGGTACGCGCGCACCTGGCCACCGTCGGCGGGACGGCTGGCGCCGGGCTGGCCGCCGTCAACGGCCCGGAGTCCGTCGTCGTCTCCGGCGACGAAGACGCCGTGCTGGCGGTCGCCGCACACTTCGCGGCCCTCGGCCGCAGCACCAAGCGGCTGCGGGTCAGCCACGCGTTCCACTCCGCCCGCATGGACCCGATGCTCGACGCGTTCGCCGACGTGCTCGGGCAGCTGACCTTCGCCGCGCCCCGGATCCCCGTGGTCTCCACCGTGACCGGCGCGGTGCTCGACCCCGACGAGGTGCGCTCCCCGGCGTACTGGCTGCGCAACGTCCGCGACACGGTCCGCTTCGACGCCGTCGTGACCACCATGCGCGAGCTGGGCGTCGGCGCGTACGTCGAGGTGGGCCCGGGTGGGGTGCTGTGCGCGCTCACCCAGGAGATCGTCGGCGCGGACCAGGCGGTCTGCGCCCCGATGCTGCGCGCCGAGCACGACGAGGCGGCGACCGCCCTGGCCGCCGCGGCCACCGTCTGGGCGCGGGGCGTGCCGGTGGACTGGGCGGCCCTGTTCGACGGCCCGCCCGTGCCGGTCGACCTGCCGACGTACGCGTTCCAGCGCGAACGCTACTGGCTGCTGCCCCTGCCGCAGCCCGCCGACGTGACCGCCGCCGGACTGACCCCGACCGGCCACCCGCTGCTCGGCGCGGTGTTCCGCTCGGCCGACGGCGACGAGGTGACGCTCACCGGCCGGCTGTCCGTGCAGACCCAGCCCTGGCTGGCCGAGCACGCCGTCCGCGACGTGGTGCTCTTCCCCGGAACCGGGTTCGTGGAGCTGGCGTTGCGCGCCGGCGCGGAGGTCGGTGCCGACCGGCTCGCCGAACTGACCCTCCAGGCGCCGCTGGTGCTGCCCGAGACGGGCGGCGTCGACGTGCAGGTCGCCGCCGAGCGCACCGGCGGCGGGTCGTGGCAGCTCACCGTCCACGCCCGCCGCTCCGGCACCGACGACCTGTGGGTGCGGCACGCCACCGGTCTGCTCGCCCCGGAGCCGGGCGAGGACACCGGCACGCTGGCGCAGTGGCCGCCGAGCGGCGCCACCGCCCTCGACGTGTCGGAGCTGACCGGGCGGGCGGCGCAGGCCGGGTTCGCGTACGGCCCGGCCTTCCAGGGGCTGCGCGCCGCCTGGCGGGTCGGCGCCGACGTGTACGCCGAGGTGGCGCTGCCCGAGCCGGCGGCCGACGAGGCCGGCGCGTACGGGCTGCACCCGGCGCTGCTCGACGCCGCCGTGCAGGCGGTCGGGCTGGGCATCGTCGACCCCGGCGAGGCCCGGCTGCCGTTCGCCTGGTCGGACGTGACGCTGTCCGCCCACGGCGCCGCCACGCTGCGGGTACGGCTGACGCCCACCGGAGCGGACACGGTGGCCATGCTGGTCGCCGACACCGCCGGGGAGCCGGTCGCCCGGGTCGGGGCCCTGGTGCTGCGGCCCCTGCCGACAGGGGACCTCACCTCCGGCGGGTCCCCGTGGCGTCGCTCGCTGTTCCGCCTCGACTGGCCCCGGCACGCCGGCGGTGCCGGCATCACCGACGGCACGACCTGGGCGGTGCTCGGCGACCGTCCCGCGCCGCTGCCCGCCGGCCTGCCCGTCGCCCGGCACGCCGACCTCGACGCGCTGTTCGCCGCCGGGGTCCCCGACGTCGTGCTGCTCCCGGTGGCCGGCGCCGCCGCGACCGGGCCCGGCCCGGTCCACGACCTGCTCGCCGAGGTCCTCGCCGTGCTCCAGGGCTGGCTCGCCGCCGAGCGGCACACCGGCGGGTCCCGGCTGGTCGTCCTCACCAGCGGCGCCGTCGCCGTGGACGACGCGGACGTCACCGACCTGGCCGGCGCCGCCGTGTGGGGCCTGCTGCGCTCCGCGCAGGCCGAGCACCCCGGCCGCTTCCTGGTCGTCGACGTCGACGACCGGGAGCACTCGCCGGCCGCACTCGCCGGCCTGCTCCGCACCGACGAGCCGCAGGCGGCGGTGCGCGACGGCGTGGTCCGCGTACCGCGCCTCGTCGCCGCCCCGGAACCCGACGCGCCGGCGCCGTCGCTCGACCCGGAGGGCACGGTGCTGGTCACCGGCGGCACCGGAGCCCTCGGCGCGCTGACCGCCCGCCACCTGGTCACCCGGCACGGGGTCCGCCACCTGGTGCTGACCAGCCGGCGCGGGGCCGACGCCGAAGGCGCGGCCGACCTGCTCGCCGACCTCGCCGACCTGGGCGCCACCGCGACGGTCGAGGCGTGCGACGCCGCCGACCGGGCCGCCCTCGCCGCGCTGCTGGAGCGGATCGACCCGGCGCACCCGCTCACCGGCGTGGTGCACACCGCCGGCGTGCTGGCCGACCGCACCCTGACCTCGCTGACCGCCGAGTCCCTCGCCGGCGTGCTGCGGCCGAAGGTGGACGCCGCCGCGAACCTGCACGAGCTGACCGCTGGCAGCGGGCTGGCCCTGTTCGTCACCTACTCGTCGGCGGCGGGCGTCACGGGCAGCCCCGGCCAGGCCAACTACGCGGCGGCCAACGCCTTCCTGGACGCGCTCGCCCACCGGCGGCGGGCCGCGGGCCTCCCCGCGCACTCCCTGGCCTGGGGTCCGTGGGCGGAGTCGGGCGGCGGCATGACCGCCGGCCTCGACCGGGCCGACACCGACCGGCTGGCCCGCGCGGGCGTCCGCCCGCTCCCCGAGGCGGACGGCCTCGCCCTCTTCGACGCCGCGCTGCTCACCGGCCTGCCCGCGACGGTGCCGATGGCGCTGGACGGGCCGGGGCTGCGCGCCCAGGCCGAGGCGGGCACCCTGCCGTCGGTCCTGCGCGGCCTGGTCCGGGCGCCCCGGCGCCGCGCCGCGCGGTCCGGCCCGGCGGAGACCGCCGCCCTGACCGAACGGCTCGCCGGGCTCGACCGCGAGGAGCGCGCCGCGGCCCTGCTGCGGCTCGTCCTCGACCAGGTCGCGGCGGTCCTGGGGTACGCCGACGCCGCCGCCGTCGAGGCCACCCGCCCGTTCACCGAGCTGGGCTTCGACTCGCTGACCGCCGTCGAACTGCGCAACCGGCTGGGCGCGGTCACCGGCCTGCGCCTGCCCGCGACCCTGGTCTTCGACCACCCGACCCCGCTCGCCCTGGCCGACCACCTGGACGCCGAGACCGGGACCGACGCCGGCGCGCTGCCGACCCCGGTCGCCGCCGTCGCGGCGCTCGATGAGCCGATCGCGATCGTCGGCATGAGCTGCCGCTACCCCGGCGGCGTACGCAGCCCCGAGCAGCTGTGGGACCTCCTCGTCGCCGGTGGCGACGGCATCACCGGCTTCCCGGCCGACCGTGGCTGGGACGTCGAGGACCTGTACGACCCGTCCGGCACGCGCCGGGGCAGCAGCTACGCCCGCGAGGGCGGCTTCCTGGCCGACGCCGGAGACTTCGACGCCGACCTGTTCAAGATCTCGCCGCACGAGGCCCTCGCCATGGACCCGCAGCAGCGGCTGCTGCTGGAGACCTCGTGGGAGGCGCTCGAGGACGCCCGGATCGACCCGCTCGCGCTGCGGGGCCGCCCCGTCGGCGTGTTCGCCGGCATGATGTACCACAACCACGCCGCCGGGCTGGCCGACGTGCCGGAGACCCTCGACGGCTACCTCGGCGTCGGCACGGCCAGCAGCGTGCTGTCGGGTCGGGTGGCGTACTCGTTCGGGTTCGAGGGGCCGGCGGTGACGGTGGACACGGCGTGTTCGTCGTCGCTGGTGGCGTTGCACCTGGCGGTGCAGGCGCTGCGGTCCGGGGAGTGCGATCTCGCGCTGGCCGGCGGCGTCACCGTGATGGCGACGCCCGAGACGTTCATCGACTTCTCCCGCCAGCGGGGCATGGCCCCCGACGGCCGGTGCAAGTCGTTCTCCGACGCGGCGGACGGCACCGGCTGGTCCGAGGGCGTCGGCGTGCTGCTGGTGCAGCGGCTGTCGGACGCGCGGCGCGACGGCCGCCGGGTCCTCGCGGTGGTGCGGGGTTCGGCGGTGAACCAGGATGGTGCGTCGAACGGGTTGACGGCGCCGAACGGCCCGTCGCAGCAGCGGGTGATCCGGCAGGCCCTCGCGAACGCCCGGCTGGGCGTCGCCGACGTCGACGTGGTGGAGGCGCACGGCACGGGTACGACGCTCGGCGACCCGATCGAGGCGCAGGCCCTGCTGGCCACGTACGGGCAGGACCGCGACGAGCCGTTCCTGTTGGGGTCGGTGAAGTCGAACATCGGTCACACGCAGGCGGCTGCGGGGGTGGCCGGGATCATCAAGATGATCATGGCGATGCGGTACGGAACCGTCCCGGCGACCCTGCACGTGGACGAGCCCTCGTCGCACGTGGACTGGTCGTCGGGCGCCGTGGAACTGGTGACCCAGGCGCGCGAGTGGCCGGGTGTGGGCCGCGCGCGCCGGGCGGCCGTGTCGTCGTTCGGCATCTCCGGCACGAACGCGCACGTGATCATCGAACAGGCGGAGCCGGAGCCCGCCGCGGCGTCTGCCGCGCCCGTCGGGTTGCCGGTGCCGTGGATGCTGTCGGGGCGCTCCGAGCGGGGTCTGGCGGGCCAGGCGGGGCGGTTGGCGTCGTTCGCGCGCGATCGTGGCCTGTCGCCGGTGGACGTGTCGTGGTCGTTGGCGACGACCCGGGCGGCGTTGGAGCATCGGGCGGTGGTGTGGGGCTCGGACGTCGACGAGCTGGTCGCCGGCCTGTCGGCGGTCGCCGAGGGCCGGGTCTCTGGTGTGGTGTCGGCGGGTCGCCGGGCGGTCCTCTTCACGGGCCAGGGCTCGCAGCGCGTGGGCATGGGCCGGGAGCTGTACGACGCGTTCCCCGTGTTCGCGGCGTCCTTCGACGCGGTGTGCGCGGAGATCGATCCGCACCTGCCGCGTGCGCTGCGCGAGGTGGCGTTCGCGGAGCCGGGTTCGGAAGCTGCGGCTCTGTTGGATCAGACCGTCTTCGCGCAGGCGGGCCTGTTCGCGGTCGAGGTGGCGTTGTGGGAGCTGTTGTCCTCGTGGGGTGTGCGGGCTGACTATCTGGCGGGTCATTCGATCGGTGAGGTGACGGCGGCGTACGTGTCGGGGATGTTGTCCCTGTCGGACGCGTGCACGCTGGTGGCGGCGCGGGGCAGGTTGATGCAGGCGTTGCCGGCCGGCGGCGTCATGGCGGCGGTCGGCGCGCCCGAGGCCGATGTGCGGGAGATCATCGGCGCGTCGGGTGCGGCGGTCGACGTCGCGGCGGTCAATGGCCCGGCGTCGGTGGTCGCCTCGGGTGCCGCCGGCGAGGTGGCCTCGGTGGTGGCGGCCTGCCGTGAGCGGGGTTGGCGGACGAAGGAGTTGTCGGTCAGTCACGCGTTCCATTCGCGGTTGATGGAGCCGATGTTGGATGAGTTCGCGTCGGTGGTGGCGGGGCTGTCGTGGCAGCCGCCGAGGGTCCCGATCGTGTCGAACGTGACCGGCGCGGTGGCGGACGCCGGGGAGATCACCGAGCCCGGTTACTGGGTGCGGCATGTGCGGCAGGCGGTGCGGTTCGCCGACGGGGTGGCGGCTCTGCGGGAGCAGGGTGTCGACACGTTCCTGGAGGTGGGTCCGGATGCGACGTTGACGGCGATGGTGGCGGAGATCGTCGGGGACGCGGGTGTGCGGCGGGTTGCGGTGTCGCGGCGGGATCAGCCGGAGGTCGGGGCGCTGACGTCTGCGCTGGGGCAGTTGTGGGTGGCGGGTGTGCCGGTGGACTGGGCGGCGTACCACGGTCAGACCGGTGCCCGGCCGCGCGTGGTCGACCTGCCCACGTACGCCTTCGACCACCGGCGCTACTGGATCAACGCCGGGACGCGCTCCTACCACGCCCCCGTCGCCCGGCGTACCGCCGCCGACGAGGACTTCTGGCGGGCGATCGAGGCGGAGGACCTGACGACCCTCGCCGAGAGCCTGGCCGTCGACGCCGACGCCCCGCTCGCCGACGTCCTGCCGGCGCTGTCCACCTGGCGACGCCGCCGGGACGCCGAGGCCGCCCTCGACTCCTGGCGCTACCGGGTGGCCTGGCAGCCGCTCACGGACGACCCCGCCCGCGCCGAGGCGTCCGACTTCCTGCTCGTGGTGCCGGCCGACGCCGACGCGGTCGTGACGGACTGGGCGGCCGCCCTGGGCGCGGCCGGCGGGCGGATCGTCGAGGTCGACGCCGCGTGCGACCGGAAGCGGCTCGCCCACGACCTCGTCGAGGCGTCGACCGGCCACGACGGGAACCCGCTGCCCGTGCTCTCCCTCCTGGCCCTCGACAACCGGCCGTACGCCGGGTCCGGCTCCGTGCCGGCCGGGCTCGCCGGCACGGTCGCGCTCGCGCAGGCGCTCGGCGACGCCGGGATCACCGCCCGGCTCTGGATCGCCACCCGTGGCGCGGTCGCCGTCGGTCCCCGGGACCGGCACGTCGACCCCGTGCAGGCCATGGCGTGGGGCTTCGGCACCGTGCTGCGCGCCGAGCACCCGCACCGCTGGGGCGGGCTCGTCGACGTCCCCGAGCGGCCCGACCAGGGCGCCGTACGCATGCTGCGGACGCTGATCTCCGGCACCGGCCGCGAGGACGAGGTCGCCCTGCGCGGCAACGGCGCCCACGCGCGCCGGCTCGTCCGGGCGGCGTACGGGGACACCGGTCCCCGCGGTTCCTGGACGCCGCGCGGCACGGTGCTGATCACCGGCGGCACCGGAGCCCTCGGCGGGCACGTCGCCCGCGCGTTGGCCGCCGAAGGCGCCGAACACCTCCTGCTGGTCAGCCGGCGGGGTGGCGAGGCGCCGGGGGCCACCGCCCTCGCCGCCGAACTCGCCGCGCTCGGCAGCCGCGTCACCCTCGCGTCCTGCGACGTGGCCGACCGGGCCGCGCTCGCGGCGCTGCTCGACTCGATCCCCGACGAGCTGCCGCTGAGCGCGGTCGTGCACACCGCCGCCGCCCTCGACGACAACGTCGTCGACGCCGTGAGCGTCGACCAGCTGGCCACCGCCCTGCGGGCGAAGGTCGACGCCGCGCGCAACCTCGACGAGCTGACCCGGGGAGCGGACCTCTCCGCGTTCGTCCTCTTCTCCTCGCTCGCCGGCCTCATGGGTGCCGCCGGCCAGGCCACGTACGCGCCGGGCAACGCCTTCCTCGACGCCCTGGCGCAGCGCCGTCGCGCCGAGGGGCTGCCGGGAACCTCGCTCGCCTGGGGCCTGTGGGCCGACGGCGGGGTGAGCGCCGGCGACTTCGAGCAGCGGCTGAGCCGCACCGGGTTCGGTGCGATGACGCCGGAGACGGCCGTACGCGCGCTCACCCGGGCGCTGGACCGCGACGAGACGTACCTCGTGGTGGCCGACATCGACTGGGCCCGGGTGGCTGCGACCGGCGGCCGGCGCACCCACCCGCTGGTCCACGACCTTCTGACCGAGGCCGGCGCGGCGGTGACCGTCGACGCCCCCGTGCCGGCGGCCGACCTGCGTCTGCGCCTGTCGGGAATGTCCGGTGCGGAGCAGCTGCGCGTCCTCGGCGAGCTCGTACGCGCCGAGGTCGCCGCCGTGCTGGGCCACGAGTCCGCCGAGCGGGTGGCGCCGGAGCGCGCGTTCCAGGACCTCGGCTTCACCTCGCTGGCGGCCGTCGAGCTGCGCAACCGACTCGACGCCGCGACAGGGCTCGCGTTGCCCGCCACGCTCGCCTTCGACTATCCGAACTCGGCGGCCCTGGCCGGGCACATCCACGCCGAACTGCTCGGCGGGCAGGCCCTTCCCGTCCCCACCACCGTCGCCGGCCCCGTCGTGGGCGACGACCCGATCGTCGTCGTCGGCATGGGCTGCCGTTTCCCCGCCGGGGCCGAGTCCCCGGAGCGGCTCTGGGAGCTGTTGACGGCCGGCGTCGACGCGATGTCGGACTTCCCGACCAACCGGCACTGGGACCTTGATTCGCTGGCCGGAACCGACTCCTACGTCTCGCGGGGCGCGTTCCTGGCCGACGCGGGTGGCTTCGACGCCGAGTTCTTCGGCATCTCGCCGCGCGAGGCCCTCGCCATGGACCCGCAGCAGCGGCTGCTGCTGGAGGTCTCCTGGGAGGCGTTCGAGGACGCCCGGATCGAGCCCCTCGCGCTGCGCGGCAGCCGGGTCGGGGTGTTCGCCGGCACGAACGGCCAGGACTACGAGAGCGTCGTACGCGAAGCCGGGGAGTCGCTCGCCGGCTACGGCGCGACCGGCGCCTCCGCGAGCGTGTTGTCGGGTCGGGTGGCGTACTCGTTCGGGTTCGAGGGGCCGGCGGTGACGGTGGACACCGCGTGTTCGTCGTCGCTCGTCGCGCTGCATCTCGCGGCGCAGGCGCTGCGGTCCGGCGAGTGCGACCTCGCACTGGCCGGCGGCGTGACGGTGATGGCCACCCCGGGCGCCTTCATCGAGTTCTCCCGCCAGGGCGGGCTGTCGGCGGACGGCCGCTGCAAGGCATTCGCCGAGTCGGCGGACGGCACCGCGTGGGGCGAGGGCGTCGGCGTCCTCGTCGTACAGCGGCTGTCGGACGCGCAACGTGAAGGCCGTCGGGTCCTGGCGGTGGTGCGGGGCACGGCGGTGAACCAGGATGGTGCGTCGAACGGGTTGACGGCGCCGAACGGTCCGTCGCAGCAGCGGGTGATCCGGCAGGCGCTGGCGTTCGCGGGTCTGTCGACGTCCGACGTGGACGTGGTGGAGGCGCACGGTACGGGTACGACGTTGGGTGATCCGATCGAGGCGCAGGCCCTGTTGGCGACGTATGGGCAGGGTCGGGATGTGCCGTTGTTGTTGGGGTCGGTGAAGTCGAACATCGGTCACACGCAGGCGGCTGCCGGGGTGGCTGGGATCATCAAGATGATCTTGGCGATGCGGCACGGGGTGGTGCCGGCGACCCTGCACGTGGACGCGCCGTCGTCGCACGTGGACTGGTCGTCGGGTGCGGTGGAGCTGGTGACCGAGTCCCGGCAGTGGCCGGGTGCTGGCCGTCCCCGGCGGGCGGGTGTGTCGTCGTTCGGCATCTCGGGGACGAACGCGCACGTGATCATCGAGCAGCCGGAGCCGGCTCTTGTGGCGCTGCCGGCTGGCGAGCCTGCCCCGGCGTCGTCCGGGGGCGCGGTCGGGTTGCCGGTGCCGTGGGTGGTGTCGGGGCGGTCGGAGCGTGCTCTGGCGGGTCAGGCGGTGCGGTTGGTGTCGTTCGTGCGGGAGCGGTCCGGTCTCGCGCCGGTGGATGTGTCGTGGTCGTTGGTGACGTCGCGGGCGGCGTTGGAGCATCGTGCGGTGGTGTGGGGTTCGTCGGTGGACGAGTTGGTGGCTGGTCTGTCGGCGGTGGTCGAGGGTCGGCCGGCGGTGTCGGGTGTGGTGTCGGCGGGTCGTCGGGCGGTGTTGTTCACGGGTCAGGGTTCGCAGCGCGCGGGTATGGGTCGGGAGTTGTATGACGCGTTCCCGGTGTTCGCGTCGTCCTTCGACGCGGTGTGCGCCCAGTTCGATGGCCTGTTGCCGCGTCCACTGCGGGAGGTGGTGTTCGCCGAGGCGGGCAGTGCCGACGCCGCTCTGGTCGATCAGACCGTCTTCGCGCAGGCAGGGTTGTTCGCCGTCGAAGTGGCGTTGTGGGAGCTGCTCGCCTCGTGGGGTGTGCGGGCGGATTTCCTGGCGGGTCATTCGATCGGTGAGGTGACGGCCGCGTATGTGGCGGGGATGTTGTCTCTCGCTGATGCGTGCACTCTGGTGGCGGCGCGGGGTCGTCTGATGCAGGCGTTGCCGGCTGGTGGTGTGATGGCGGCGGTCGGCGCGTCGGAGGAGGCTGTCGCTGAGCTGATCGGTGTGACCGGTGCGGCGGTGGACGTCGCGGCCGTGAACGGCCCGGCGTCGGTGGTGGTGTCGGGTGCCGCCGACGAGGTTGCGGTGGTGGTGGGGACTTCTCGCGAGCGGGGTTGGCGGGTCAAGGAACTCTCGGTCAGTCACGCGTTCCACTCCCGGCTCATGGAGCCGATGCTGGACGAGTTCGCGTCGGTGGTGGCGGGGCTGGACTGGCGGGTGCCGCGGGTGCCGATCGTGTCGAACGTGACCGGCGCGGTCGCGGAGCCGCTGGAGTTGGTTGACCCCGCCTACTGGGTGCGGCATGTGCGGCAGGCGGTGCGGTTCGCCGACGGGGTGGCGGCTCTGCGGGAGCAGGGTGTCGACACGTTCCTGGAGGTGGGTCCGGACGCGACGTTGACGGCGATGGTGGCGGAGATCGTCGGGGACGCGGGTGTGCGGCGGGTTGCGGCCTCGCGGCGGGATCAGCCGGAGGTCGGGGCGCTGACGTCTGCGCTGGGGCAGTTGTGGGTGGCGGGTGTGCCGGTGGACTGGGCGGCGTACCACGGTCAGACCGGTGCCCGGCCGCGCGTGGTCGACCTGCCCACGTACGCCTTCGAGCACACCTGGTATTGGCCGGAGGCCGCGCCCGCGGCCCGCCGGGACGCGCACGACGACGCCCTCGACGGGCGGTTCTGGGCGGCCGTGGAGTCCGGCGACCCCGACCTGGTCGGCGGCGAACTGGGCGTCGGCGCGGACGAGCCGTTCAGCGCGGTCCTGCCGAAGCTCGCGCAGTGGCGGCGGGCCGCCCAGCAGCGGTCGGTCGTGGATTCCTGGCGGTACCGGGTGGTGTGGCGACGCCAGGACACGACCGGGGACGAGAACCTGACCGGCACCTGGTTGGTGCTGATGCTCCCCGGCCAGGAGGACCACCCGTTGCTGGCAGGGCTGGCGGAGCGGGGCGCCGAGGTGGTCCCGGTGGTGCTGGACGTGCTGGAGCGCGACGAGATCGCGCGCCGGCTGGCCGGCGCGGCGGAGAACCGGGAGCCGGTCGCCGGACTGATCTCGCTGATGTCGTTGGCCGGTGCGGGCGTCGTGGAGGCGCTGGCCGTGGCGCAGGCGCTGGCGGTCACCGAGGTCCAGGGGCGGATGTGGTGGCTGACCCGGGGAGCGGTCTCCGTGGACGGCTCCGAGCCCCTGACCGACCTGACCGCGGGTGCTGCGGTGTGGGGTTTGGGTCGGGTGGTGGGTTTGGAGGTGCCGTTGCGGTGGGGTGGTTTGGTGGATTTGCCGGTGTTGTTGGGTGGGGGTGTGTGGGGTCGTTTGTGTGGGGTGTTGTCGTCGTCTGGTGGTGAGGATCAGGTGGCGTTGCGGTCGTCGGGTGTGTTTGTGCGGCGGTTGGTGCGTGCGGGTTCTTCGGCGGGTGTTGGTGGGGTTGGTTTCCGGTTGTCGGGGACGGTGTTGGTGACGGGTGGTACGGGGGCGTTGGGTGCGCGGGTGGCGGTGTGGGCGGCGGGTGTGGGTGCGGAGCATGTGGTGTTGGTGAGTCGGCGTGGTGGTGGTGCGCCGGGTGTGGGGGAGTTGGTGGGGCGGTTGGAGGGTTTGGGTGTGCGGGTCTCGGTGGTGGCGTGTGATGTGGCGGATCGTGGTGCGGTGGCGGGGTTGTTGGGGGATTTGGTGGGTGCGGGTGAGCGGTTGCGGGCGGTGGTGCATGCGGCGGGTGCGGCGCAGTTGACGTCGTTGGGTGAGGTGGGTGTGGGTGAGGTGGAGGAGGTGTTGCGGGCGAAGGTTGGTGGTGCGGTGGTGTTGGATGAGTTGACGGCTGGTTTGGATTTGGATGCGTTTGTGGTGTTTTCGTCGATTGCGGGGGTGTGGGGTTCGGCGGGTCAGGTGGGGTATGCGGCGGCGAATGCGTTTTTGGATGGGTTGGTGGTGTCGCGGCGTGGGCGTGGGTTGGTGGGGACGTCGGTGGCGTGGGGGCCGTGGGCTGAGGCGGGTATGGCGGTGGGGGTGGCGGGTGAGCAGTTGAGTCGGCGTGGGTTGCCGGGGATGGTGCCGGAGTTGGCGGTGGTGGCGTTGCAGGGGGTGTTGGAGGGTGGTGAGTCTGATGTGGTGGTGGCGGATGTGCGGTGGGATCGGTTTGTGCCGTCGTTCACGGCGTTGCGGCCGTCCCGCCTGTTCACCGAAATCCCCGAAGCCCAGTCGGCGATCGAGGCGGCGGCCCGCGCGGAAACCGCTCCCACCGATCAGGCCTCCGCGCTCCGCCAGCGGCTTGCGGCCCTGACGCCGACGGAGGTCGAGGCGTCCCTCCTGGACCTCGTACGCTCCCAGGTCGCCTCGGTGCTCGGGCACGCCACCGTCGAGGCGGTGGCCCCCGACCGGGCGTTCCAGCGCCTCGGCTTCGACTCGCTCACCGCCGTCGAGCTGCGCAACCGGCTGACCGCCGAGACGGGCCTCGCCCTGCCCTCCACCCTCGTCTTCGACCACCCGACGCCGGCCGCCCTCGTCGCCTTCATCCGGGAGGCGGTGCTCGGCGCACCGGGTGACGCGCCGGCCGAGCGCCGGATCACCGCCGTGGACGACGACCCGATAGTGATCGTCGGGATGGGCTGCCGCCTTCCGGGCGGCGTCGCATCGCCGGACGAACTGTGGCAACTGCTCTGCGCCGAGGGCGACGGCATCTCCGAGTTCCCCCTCGACCGGGGCTGGGACGGCTTCCTCAACGACGGCCTCTCCGACACGTCCTTCGTCCGCAGGGGTGGCTTCGTCTACGACGCCGGTGAGTTCGACGCCGAGTTCTTCGGCATCTCACCGCGCGAGGCCCTCGCCATGGACCCGCAGCAGCGGCTGCTGCTGGAGACCTCGTGGGAGGCCGTCGAGTCGGCGGGCATCGACCCCA
Organism: Micromonospora echinofusca; assembly: GCF_900091445.1. Lineage (NCBI taxonomy): Bacteria > Bacillati > Actinomycetota > Actinomycetes > Micromonosporales > Micromonosporaceae > Micromonospora > Micromonospora echinofusca. Next base: position 3,787,563 of record NZ_LT607733.1, on the reverse strand, counting down.
CCAGCCTGAGGGGCGGCGCCGTCGGCGTCTTCGCCGGCGCGAGCTTCCAGGGGTACGCCAGCGGTTCGGTGGGTCGCGCCCAGGAGGTCGGCGGACACCTGCTCACCGGCAACGCCACCAGCGTGTTGTCGGGTCGGGTGGCGTACTCGTTCGGGTTCGAGGGGCCGGCGGTGACGGTGGACACGGCGTGTTCGTCGTCGCTCGTGGCGCTGCACCTCGCGGCGCAGGCGCTGCGGTCCGGCGAGTGCGACCTCGCCCTGGCCGGCGGCGTGACGGTGATGGCCTCACCGGCCACGTTCGCCGAGTTCTCCATCCAGGGCGGCCTGTCCGCCGACGGCCGGTGCAAGTCCTTCTCGGACGCGGCCGACGGCACCGGCTGGTCCGAGGGCGTCGGCATGCTGCTGGTGCAGCGGCTGTCGGACGCGCGGCGCGACGGCCGTCGGGTCCTGGCGGTGGTGCGGGGCACGGCGGTGAACCAGGATGGTGCGTCGAACGGGTTGACGGCGCCGAACGGTCCGTCGCAGCAGCGGGTGATCCGGCAGGCGCTGGCGTTCGCGGGTCTGTCGACGTCCGACGTGGACGTGGTGGAGGCGCACGGTACGGGTACGACGTTGGGTGATCCGATCGAGGCGCAGGCCCTGTTGGCGACGTATGGGCAGGGTCGGGATGTGCCGTTATTGTTGGGGTCGGTGAAGTCGAACATCGGTCACACGCAGGCGGCTGCCGGGGTGGCTGGGATCATCAAGATGATCTTGGCGATGCGGCACGGGGTGGTGCCGGCGACCCTGCACGTGGACGCGCCGTCGTCGCACGTGGACTGGTCGTCGGGTGCGGTGGAGCTGGTGACCGAGTCCCGGCAGTGGCCGGGCGTGGGTCGTGCGCGGCGGGCGGGTGTGTCGTCGTTCGGCATCTCGGGGACGAACGCGCACGTGATCATCGAACAGCCGGAGTCGGTGGCGGAGCCCGCGCCGCAGTCGGAGCTGGGGCAGCTTGCGGCCGGGGCGGCGGTGGAGCCGGCCCTGGGGCTCGCGGCCGCGCCGGGTGCGGAGCCGGTGGCTGCGGCTGTGGAGCCCGGCATCGCGCCGGATGCGGTGCCGGTGGAGTCCGTGGCCGCGCCGGATGCAGCGCTGCGCGGTGGAACCGATCGGATCGGGTCGGCGGACGGGGTGTCGGTCCCGGCGTCTGCCAGGGGCGCTTCCGTGGCTTTGCCGGTGCCGTGGGTGGTGTCGGGGCGCTCGGAGCGGGGTCTGGCGGGTCAGGCGGTGCGGTTGGTGTCGTTCGTGCGGGAGCGGTCCGGTCTCGCGCCGGTGGATGTGTCGTGGTCGTTGGTGACGTCGCGGGCGGCGTTGGAGCATCGTGCGGTGGTGTGGGGTTCGTCGGTGGACGAGTTGGTGGCTGGTCTGTCGGCGGTGGTCGAGGGTCGGCCGGCGGTGTCGGGTGTGGTGTCGGCGGGTCGTCGGGCGGTGTTGTTCACGGGTCAGGGTTCGCAGCGCGCGGGTATGGGTCGGGAGTTGTACGAGGCGTTCCCGGTGTTCGCGTCGTCCTTCGACGCGGTGTGCGCCCAGTTCGATGGCCTGTTGCCGCGCCCGTTGCGGGAGGTGGTGTTCGCCGAGGCGGGCAGTGCCGACGCCGCTCTGGTCGATCAGACCGTCTTCGCGCAGGCGGGGTTGTTCGCCGTCGAAGTGGCGTTGTGGGAGCTGCTCGCCTCGTGGGGTGTGCGGGCGGATTTCCTGGCGGGTCATTCGATCGGTGAGGTGACGGCCGCGTATGTGGCGGGGATGCTTTCCCTCGCTGATGCGTGTGTTTTGGTGGCGGCGCGGGGTCGTCTGATGCAGGCGTTGCCGGCTGGTGGCGTGATGGCGGCGGTCGGCGCGCCTGAGGCCGACGTGTGCGGGGTCATCGATGCTGCGGGCGCGGCGGTGGACGTCGCGGCGGTGAACGGGCCGGCGTCGGTGGTGGTGTCGGGTGCCGCCGTCGAGGTTGCGGTGGTGGTGGCGTCGTGCCGTGAGCGGGGTTGGCGGACGAAGGAGTTGTCGGTCAGTCACGCGTTCCATTCGCGGTTGATGGAGCCGATGTTGGATGAGTTCGCGTCGGTGGTGGCGGGGTTGTCGTGGCAGTCGCCGCGGGTGCCGGTGGTGTCGAACGTGACGGGTGCGGTGGCGGATTCGGGGGAGATCACCGACCCCGCCTACTGGGTGCGGCACGTGCGGCAGGCGGTGCGGTTCGCCGACGGGGTGGCGGCTCTGCGGGAGCAGGGCGTCGACACGTTCCTGGAGGTCGGCCCCGATGCGGTCCTCACCGCCATGGCCGCCGAGGCGGAAGCGGCCGACGACGTCCGGTACGTGGCCACGCTGCGCCGCAACCAGTCCGACGTCACCACCCTCACCAGCGCCGTCGGGCAGCTCTGGGCAGCCGGCGTACCGGTCGACTGGACGGCGTACCACGGCCAGACCGGTGCCCGGCCGCGCGTGGTGGAGCTGCCCACGTACGCCTTCGACCGGCAGCGCTACTGGCTGGAGGATCCCCGGCCCGCCTCGCCCGCCGCGGGTGCCGCCGCCCCGTCCGACGAGCAGTTCTGGGCGGCGGTCGAGTCCGGTGACCTCGGCGTGCTGGACGACGAACTGGGCGCGGACGAGCCGTCCACGGCGCTGCTGCCGAAGCTCGCCCGGTGGCGGCGGGCGACGCAGCAGCGGGCCGCCGTCGACTCCTGGCGGTACCGGGCGACGTGGCGTACGGCCGACGTGCCCGCTTCGGCGACGCTGCCGGGTACCTGGCTGCTGCTGATGGCACCCGGGCAACAGGACCACCCGGCGGCCGTGGAGCTGGCGGCCCGTGCCGACCGCGCGGTACCGGTGCTGGTCCCGGCCGGCGCTGACCGTGACCGGGTGGCGCGGCTGCTGCGGGAGGCGATGGGCTCCGACGACCGGGACGCCGACGTGGTGTCCCTGCTGTCGCTGGCCGATCCCCGGGAGCCGGCCAGCTCCCGGGAGCCGGCCGCGGTGCCGGCCGCCGTCGAGGTGACGACGGCGCTGGTCGTGGCGCAGGCGCTGACCGACGTCGGCGGCGCGGGCCGGCTGTGGTGGCTGACGCGTGGGGCGGTGTCGGTCGGCGGATCCGACGAGCTGACCGATGTCGCGGGTGCTGCGGTGTGGGGTTTGGGTCGGGTGGTGGGTTTGGAGGTGCCGTTGCGGTGGGGTGGTTTGGTGGATTTGCCGGTGTTGTTGGGTGGGGGTGTGTGGGGTCGTTTGTGTGGGGTGTTGTCGTCGTCTGGTGGTGAGGATCAGGTGGCGTTGCGGTCGTCGGGTGTGTTTGTGCGGCGGTTGGTGCGTGCGGGTTCTTCGGCGGGTGTTGGTGGGGTTGGTTTCCGGTTGTCGGGGACGGTGTTGGTGACGGGTGGTACGGGGGCGTTGGGTGCGCGGGTGGCGGTGTGGGCGGCGGGTGTGGGTGCGGAGCATGTGGTGTTGGTGAGTCGGCGTGGTGGTGGTGCGCCGGGTGTGGGGGAGTTGGTGGGGCGGTTGGAGGGTTTGGGTGTGCGGGTCTCGGTGGTGGCGTGTGATGTGGCGGATCGTGGTGCGGTGGCGGGGTTGTTGGGGGATTTGGTGGGTGCGGGTGAGCGGTTGCGGGCGGTGGTGCATGCGGCGGGTGCGGCGCAGTTGACGTCGTTGGGTGAGGTGGGTGTGGGTGAGGTGGAGGAGGTGTTGCGGGCGAAGGTTGGTGGTGCGGTGGTGTTGGATGAGTTGACGGCTGGTTTGGATTTGGATGCGTTTGTGGTGTTTTCGTCGATTGCGGGGGTGTGGGGTTCGGCGGGTCAGGTGGGGTATGCGGCGGCGAATGCGTTTTTGGATGGGTTGGTGGTGTCGCGGCGTGGGCGTGGGTTGGTGGGGACGTCGGTGGCGTGGGGGCCGTGGGCTGAGGCGGGTATGGCGGTGGGGGTGGCGGGTGAGCAGTTGAGTCGGCGTGGGTTGCCGGGGATGGTGCCGGAGTTGGCGGTGGTGGCGTTGCAGGGGGTGTTGGAGGGTGGTGAGTCTGATGTGGTGGTGGCGGATGTGCGGTGGGATCGGTTTGTGCCGTCGTTCACGGCGTTGCGGCCGTCCCGCCTGTTCACCGAAATCCCCGAAGCCCAGCCTGGGCAGGGCGAGGACGCCCCGACCCGCGAGGACCGGGGCGCGGCGACGGCGCTGCGCGAGCGGCTGGCCGCCGCTTCCGGGCCGGAGCGCGACCGCATCCTGCTCGACCTGGTCCGCGGCACCGCCGCGGCGGTGCTCGGTCACGCCACGCCGAGCGGGATCAGGCCCAGCCGTGGCTTCCTCGAACTGGGCTTCGACTCGCTCACGGCGGTCGAGCTGCGCAACCGGCTGACCGCCGAGACGGGCATCGGGCTGCCCGCCACCCTCGTCTTCGACCATCCCACCCCGAACGCGCTCGCCGGGCACCTGCGGGCCGAGCTGGCGCCCGAGCAGCCGGCGATGCCGATCGTGGCGGAGATCGAGCGCCTCGACCAACTCCTCGGCGGCCTGCCCGGCGACCAGGTCGACGACGCGGTCATCGGCCGGCTGGAGGACCTGGTGGCCAGGTGGCGGGGACGACCCGCCGCCGTCGCGCCGGCGCCGGCCGCGGGGCAGGAGTTGGAATCGGCGAGCCGGGAGGAGTTGTTCGACATCATCCAGCGCGAGTTCGGCAAGTCCTGACCGACCTGGCAGGTCCTGACCGGACGCGAGGAGCCTCCGACGGCACGGAAAGCCGTGACCTGACCGGCGTCGGCCAGGTCACGGCCGCCTAGGGGTCCGCGCGGCCCGTCTAGGGGTGTGCCTGCGTGGACCCGGCTCCGTAGGGTCGGAGCCCGTCAGGCCGTCTCGCCATGCCCACCGGCAGCGAGCGGTGCGGATGTGGGTGCGTGCGGTGCCCCGGATGGACGGGAGGTCCGCATGGCCGGATCCGGCCTGCCTCAGTTGCTCGCCATCAGTGACCTGCACGTGGTCCACGCGGAGAACAAGGCCATCGTCGAGCGGCTGCGGCCGGAGCGGGACGGCGACTGGCTCATCGTCGCCGGGGACGTCGGCGAGTTCGTCGCCGACGTCGAGTGGGCGCTGGGACTGCTCAGCCGCCGGTTCGCCAAGGTGATCTGGGCCCCCGGCAACCACGAGCTGTGGACGCCCCGCGAGGACCCGGTGCAGCTGCGCGGGGACGCGCGCTACCAGCACCTGGTGCAGCTCTGCCGGGGTCTCGGGGTGGTCACGCCGGAGGACCCGTACCCCGTCTGGGATCCGCAGGGCGACGACCCGGTCCTCATCGCGCCGCTGTTCCTGCTCTACGACTACAGCTTCCGGCCGGCCGGGACGTACACGAAGGAGCAGGCCCTCGCGCGGGCCCACGAGGTCGGCGTGGTGTGCACCGACGAGATCCTGCTGCATCCCGACCCGTACCCGACGCGGGACGCCTGGTGCCGGGCGCGGCTGGCCCTGACCGAGCGCCGGCTGACCGCGGAACGCGACGGGCTGCCCACCGTCCTGGTCAACCACTTCCCGCTCGTGCGCGAACCCACCCGGATCCTGCGGTACCCGGAGTTCGCCCAGTGGTGCGGCACCGAGGCCACGGCGGACTGGCACGTCCGTTTCGACGCCCGCGTCGCCGTCTACGGCCACCTGCACATCCCGCGCACCACCTGGTACGACGGGGTCCGGTTCGAAGAGGTCTCGGTCGGCTACCCGCGGGAGTGGCGCCGCCGCTCGACCCCGCCGGGACGGCTGCGCCGCATCCTGCCGGCGGTCACCGGACAGCCCGCCTGAACGGCCGTCGCGATGCTGGTCACCGCTTCGTCCGGGACCCGCCGCGACGGCCCTCACGGGCCAGTCGATCAGGGGTTCTCTAGGGGTTGGGCGCGTGATGGGCGCTCAGTACCGTCCAGTCACGGTGGCGGGCATGTGTCGGCGGGACGGCCCGGCGTGGCGGGCGCCTGAGCAGGCACGACAACCGGAATCAGGAACAGGTGTCGGGTTCGTGGCCGAGCGGCCGTGTCTCCACCCACCTGTGCACGAGACCGGTCCGTCGGTGGTGGTGTGGTCAACGAATCGGCAGATTCCGATCGATAGCAAGCTCTGGGCGGGTGGGTCATGGCGGACGAAGACAAGCTCCTCGAACACCTGAAGTGGGTGACCTCCGAGCTCCGCCTGGCGCGTCGGCGCCTGACCGAGCTGGAGAACGAGGACGCCGAGCCGATCGCGATCGTCGGCATGGCCTGCCGGTTCCCCGGCGGGGTCGCCTCGCCGGAGGACCTCTGGGACCTCGTCGCGGGCGGCGTGGACGCCACCGGCACGTTTCCCGACGACCGGGGCTGGGACCTCGACGGACTCTACGACCCCGACCCGGACCACTCCGGCACCACCTACAGCAACCGGGGCGGCTTCCTGCGCGACGCCGGCCTGTTCGACCCGACCCTGTTCGGCATCTCGCCGCGCGAGGCGCTGGCCATGGACCCGCAGCAGCGGCTCCTGCTCGAGGTGACCTGGGAGGTCTTCGAGCGGGCCGGCATCGACGCCACGTCGGTGCGGGGCAGCCGTACCGGGGTGTTCGTCGGCACCGCCGGGCAGGACTACACGTCCGTGCTGCGGCAGCTGCCCGAGGGCACGGAGGGCTACGTCCTCACCGGCACGGCCGCGAGCGTCATGTCCGGCCGGCTGGCGTACTCCTTCGGGCTGGAGGGGCCGGCCGTCACGATCGACACCGCCTGCTCCTCCTCGCTGGTCGCCCTGCACCTGGCCGGTCAGGCCCTGCGCGACGGCGAGTGCTCCCTCGCCGTCGCCGGCGGCGTCACCGTGCTGGCCACCCCCGGCGCCTTCGTCGAGTTCTCCCGCCAGCGGGGGCTCGCCTCCGACGGGCGGTGCAAGGCGTTCTCCGCCGACGCCGACGGGACCGGCTGGTCCGAGGGCGTCGCGATGCTGCTCGTCGAGAAGCTCTCCGACGCCCGCCGCAACGGCCACCCCGTCCTGGCCGTCATCCGGGGCAGCGCCGTCAACCAGGACGGCGCGAGCAGCGGCCTGACCGCCCCCAACGGCCCCTCCCAGCAGCGGGTCATCCGCCAGGCGCTGGAGAACGCCCGGCTCAGCCCGGCCGACGTGGACGCCGTCGAGGCCCACGGCACGGGCACCCGGCTCGGCGACCCGATCGAGGCGCAGGCGCTGCTCGCCACGTACGGCCAGGGACGGCCCGCCGACCGGCCGCTGTGGCTGGGATCGCTGAAGTCGAACATCGGTCACCCGCAGGCTGCGGCCGGCGCCGGCGGCGTCATCAAGATGGTGATGGCGATGCGGCACGGCGTGCTGCCGCCCACCCTGCACGTGGACCGGCCGTCCCCGCACGTCGACTGGTCGACGGGGGCCGTGTCCCTGCTCGACGAGGCGCGCCCCTGGGCGGGCGGCGACCACGTCCGCAGGGCCGGCGTGTCGTCCTTCGGCATGAGCGGCACGAACGCCCACCTGATCCTGGAGCAGGCGCCGGCCCCCGACCCGGCCGACGACGAGGCCGCCCCGTCGCGCCGTCGCGCCGTCGCGCCGGTGCTGCTCTCCGCCGCGCAGCCGGCCGCGCTCTCCGCCCAGGCCGACCGGTGGGCCCGCTGGCTCGCCGACGACGAGGAGCCGCGCCCGCTCGACGTGGCGTGGTCGTCGGTGGTGTCCCGCTCGGCGCTCGACCGGCGCGCGGTGGTGCTCGCCGACGACCGGGCGGGCCTGCTGGCGGGCCTGGCGGCCCTGGCGGCGGGGGAGTCGTCGGGCACGGTCGTCACGGGCCAGGCCGGGGACCGGGGTCCGCTGGCGGTGCTCTTCTCCGGTCAGGGCGCGCAGCGCGCCGGCATGGGCCGGGAGCTGTACGGCGAGTTCCCCGTCTTCGCCGCCGCCCTCGACGAGGCGTGCGGGCACCTGGACCGGGTGCTGCCGCGCCCGCTCAAGGAGGTGCTGTTCGCGCCCGAGGGCTCCGCCGAGGCGGCGCTGCTGGACCAGACCGTGTTCACCCAGGCCGGGCTCTTCGCCGTCGAGGTGGCGCTGTTCCGGCTGGTCGAGTCGCTCGGCGTCGCGCCGGACTTCGTGGGCGGGCACTCGATCGGCGAGATCGCCGCCGCGCACGTGGCCGGGGTGCTGTCCCTCCAGGACGCCTGCCTGCTCGTGGCCGCGCGGGGCCGGCTGATGCAGTCGCTGCCCGACGGCGGCGGGATGCTCGCCGTGGCCGCCGACGAGGCGGCGGTGGCGGAGTCGATCGCCGGGCTGACCGACCGGGTCGGCGTCGCGGCGGTGAACGGCCCGACGTCGGTCGTGGTCTCCGGCGCCGTCGACGCCCTCGACGAGGTCGAGCGGGTCTGGCGCGAGCGGGGTGTGCGTACCCGCCGGCTGACGGTGAGCCACGCGTTCCACAGCCCGCTGATGGAGCCGGTGCTGGAGCGCTTCCGCGGCATCGTCGAGCGGCTGGACTTCGCCGCCCCCGCGCTGCCGATCGTGTCGAACCTGACCGGGGCGCTCGCCGACGCCGACGAGATCCGCACCCCGGAGTACTGGGTGCGGCACGTCCGCGAGGCCGTACGCCACGCCGACGGGGTCGCCGCCCTGCGCGACGCCGGGGTCGACACGTTCCTGGAGATCGGCCCGCAGAGCGTACTGACCGCGATGGTGGCGGACGTCCTGCCCGACGACGACGTGCTGGCCGTCGCCGCCCAGCGCCGGGACCGGCCGGAGGCGCAGGCGCTGCTGGCGGCGCTGGCCGAGCTGCACGTGCACGGCGTGCCGGTCGCCTGGCAGGAGTGGTTCGCCGACACCGGCGCCGCCCGGGTGGACCTGCCCACGTACGCCTTCCAGCGGGAGCGGTTCTGGCCCGAGGTGCTGCCGTGGCGGGTCGGCGACGTGTCGGGCGCCGGCCTCGGCGTGGCGGGGCACCCGCTGCTCGGCGCGGCGGTGCGTCTCGCCGGTGACGACGAGGTGGTGCTGACCGGCCGGCTGTCGGTGTCGACGCACCCGTGGCTGGCGGACCACGTCGTCGGCGACGCCGTGGTGGTGCCGGGCACCGCGCTGGTGGAGCTGGCGGTGCGCGCCGGCGACGAGGTGGGCGCGTCGCGGGTGCGGGAGTTGACCGTGGCGGCGCCGCTGGTGCTGCCCGAGTCCGGCGCGGTCCGCGTCCAGGTGCGCGTCGGCGCGGCCGACGACGCCGCGGTCCGCTCGGTGTCGGTCTACTCCCAGCAGGAGGACGACGACGACACCGAGTGGACGCGGCACGCCGAGGGCCTGCTCGAACCGGTGTCGCTCGACGAGCCGGGCGTCGGCGCGTGGCCGCCGCCGGGCGCCGCCGAGGTGGACCTGAGCGGGTGGTACCCGGCGCTGGCGGAGCACGGCCTGTCGTACGGGCCGGTGTTCCAGGGCGTGCGGCGCGCCTGGACGGCCGGCGACGAGGCGTACGCCGAGGTGGCGCTGCCGGACGGCGCCGCCGGGGACGCGAGCGCGTTCGGGGTGCACCCGGCGCTGCTGGACGCCGCGCTGCACCCGGTGGCCCTGCTGCTGGCGTCGGAGCCGGCGGGCGGGCCCCGCGTGCCGTTCGCGTTCGAGGGCGTGCAGGTGCACGCCTCGGGCGCCAGGACGCTGCGGGTACGGCTGACCCGGGACGGATCCGGGGTGCGGCTGGTGGCCTGCGACGGCTCGGGCGTGCCGGTGGTGTCGGTGGACTCCCTGGTGCTGCGGGAGATGACCCCGACGTCGAGCCGCGGCGCCGCCGCCCGGTCGCTGTACGAGGTGACCTGGCAGGCGGAGCAGATCGACGGCGTCGACGACCTCGCGGGGTGGGCGGTGCTGGGCCGACCGGCCACGGACGCGCTGCCGCAGCTGCCGGTCTTCGCCGACGTGGCGGCGCTGGCGGAGGGCGGGGCCACGGCCCGGCGGGTGCTGCTGACGGTGCCCGCCGGTGATCCGGGCGTCGCCGTGCCGCAGGCCGTACGGGCGGTCACCGGCTCCGTCCTGGACGTGCTGCGCTCCTGGCTCGCCGCCGAGGCGCTGGCGGACACGAAGCTCGTGGTGGTGACCCGCGGCGCGGTGGCCGCCGCGGACGACGACCAGGTCACCGACCTGGCGGCCGCCGCGGTCTGGGGCCTACTGCGCTCGGCGCAGTCGGAGCACCCGGGGCGGATCGTCCTCGCCGACGTCGACGGCGAGCTGACCCCCGCGATCCTCGCCGGGCTGGCCGGGGCGGCGGTCGACCCGTCGGCCTCCGGCGGACAGCTCGCGGTGCGGGGCGAGCGGACCCTCGTGCCGAGGCTGGCGCGGCCCGTGGGCGACGAGCTGACGCCGCCGCCCGGGCCGTGGCACCTCGCCCCCGTCACTCCCGGCACCCTGGACGGGATCGGGCCGGTTCGGGCCACGCCCGTGGAGCTGGGCGCGGGCCAGGTGCGCATCGCGGTGCGCGCGGCCGGCGTGAACTTCCGTGACGTGCTGATCGGCCTGGGCATGTACCCGGATCCGGCGGCCGTGATGGGCAGCGAGGGTGCGGGCGTCGTGGTCGAGGTGGGCCCCGGCGTGACCGACCTGGCGCCCGGCGACCGGGTGATGGGCATGTTCGAACTCGGGTTCAGCCCGCAGGCGGTCGCCCACCGGGAGCGCATCGCCAGGATGCCCGCCGGCTGGACCTTCACCCAGGCGGCCTCCGTTCCCCTGGTCTTCCTGACCGCGTACTACGCGCTGCGGGACCTGGCCGGGTTGCGGGCCGGCGAGTCGGTGCTCATCCACAACGGCGCGGGCGGCGTGGGCATGGCCGCCATCCAGCTCGCCCACCACCTCGGCGCCACCGTCCACGCGACGGCGAGCCCCGGCAAGTGGGGTGTGCTGCGCGGTCTCGGGGTGGCCGAGGAGCGGATCGCGTCGTCGCGGACCACGGAGTTCGAGCAGGCGTTCGGCGTGGCCACGGGTGGTGCCGGGGTGGACGTGGTGCTCGACGCGTTGGCCGGTGAGTTCGTCGACGCGTCGTTGCGGTTGCTGCCGCGCGGTGGCCGGTTCGTGGAGATGGGCAAGGCCGACGTGCGCGATGCGGAGGCGGTCGCCGCCGAGCACCCGGGCGTGGCCTACCGCGCGTTCGACCTGAACGAGGCGGGCAGCACCCGCATCGGCGAGATGCTCAGCGAGATCCTCGCCCTGTTCGCGCGGGGCGCGCTGCGGCCGCTGCCCGTACGGGCGTGGGACGTGCGTCAGGCCCGGCAGGCACTGCGGCACGTCAGCCAGGCCCGCCACGTCGGCAAGGTCGTGCTGCGTGTCCCCGCGCCCGTGGACCCCGACGGCACCGTGCTGGTCACCGGCGCGGCCGGGACCCTGGCCGGCGTACTCGCGCGGCACCTCGTCGCCACCGGCCAGGCCCGCCGCCTGCTGCTGGCCTCCCGCCGCGCGCCCGGCCGCGATGACGACTACGCCACCCTGGTCCGGGAGCTGACCGACGCGGGCGCCGACGTCACCGCCGTCGCCGTCGACGTCAGCGACCCCGCGCAGGTCGGCGAGCTGATCGCCGGGATCGACCCGGCGCACCCGCTGACGGCGGTGGTGCACACCGCCGGGGTGATCGCCGACGCGACCATCGGTTCGTTGGACGAGTCCGCCCTGCGTACGGTGTTGGCGCCGAAGGTGGACGCCGGGTGGGCGTTGCACGAGGCGACCGCGCACCTGGACCTGTCGGCGTTCGTGCTGTTCTCCTCGGTGGCGGCCACCCTCGGCTCGCCGGGGCAGGGCAACTACGCGGCCGCGAACGCGTTCCTCGACGCCCTGGCGCAGCACCGCCGGCAGCAGGGGCTGCCCGCCACCAGCCTCGCCTGGGGCATGTGGGCCACCGACAGCACGATGACCGCGCACCTCGACGGCGACGACCAGCAGCGGCTGCGGCGGGTCGGGATGAGCCGCCTCTCCCCGGCCGAGGGCGCCGAACTCTTCGACGCCGCCCTGCCGGCGGTCCAACCGGTCGTCGTCGCGGCCCGACTCCACGTCACCGGCGAGGCGAGCCACGTACCGCCGCTGATGCGGCACCTGCTGCGCGGCGGCGGCCGACGCCGCACCGCCACCGACCGGCCGGGCACTGGGGCGTCGTGGCGGGAGCGGCTCGACGGCCTGTCCGAGGCGGACGCCCGCCAGGCGCTGGTCGACCTCGTCTGCGGCCAGGCCGCCACGGTGCTGGGGCACGCCTCGGCGCAGGCGGTCCCCGCCGCCCGCGCCTTCAAGGACCTGGGCTTCGACTCGCTGACCTCGGTGGAGCTGCGCAACCGGCTGGGCGCCGCCACCGGGCTGCGGCTGACCGCCACGCTGGCCTTCGACCACCCCACCCCGGCCCGGCTCGCCGAGCACCTGTTCGCGCAGCTCGGCCGGGCCACCGGCGCCGGCACCGCCGTCCGTACCGTCGTCACCGCCGACGCCGACGAACCGATCGCCATCATCGGCATGGCCTGCCGCTACCCCGGCGGCGTCGCCACCCCCGAGCAGCTGTGGCAGCTCGTCACCTCCGGGTCCGACGCGATCGGCGGCTTCCCCGCCGACCGCGGCTGGGACCTCGACCGGCTGTACGGCACCGACGGCGACCAGTCGGGCGGCACCGTCACCGACCAGGGCGGCTTCCTCTACGACGCGGCCGACTTCGACGCCGGCTTCTTCAACATCAGCCCCCGCGAGGCCCTCGCCATGGACCCGCAGCAGCGGCTGCTGCTGGAGACCGCCTGGGAGAGCTTCGAGTACGCCCGCATCGACCCCACCGCGCTCGGCGGCACCGCCACCGGTGTCTTCATCGGCGCCGCCTCCTCCGGCTACGCCACCAGCGGACGCGACGACCTGGACGGCCTCGAGGGGCACCTGCTCACCGGGACGGCGGGCAGCGTCGCCTCCGGGCGGGTCGCCTACATGTTCGGCCTCGAAGGCCCGGCGGTCACCATCGACACCGCCTGCTCCTCGTCGCTGGTGGCGTTGCACCTCGCCGCCCAGGCGCTGCGCGGCGGCGAGTGCGACATGGCCCTGGCCGGTGGGGTGGCGCTGATGGCGCAGCCCGGCATGTTCTCCGAGTTCTCCCGGCAGGGCGGCCTCGCCCCGGACGGGCGGTGCAAGGCGTTCGCCGCCGGCGCCGACGGCACCGGCTGGTCCGAGGGCGTGGGCATGCTGCTCGTGGAGCGCCTGTCCGACGCCCGGCGCAACGGGCACCGGGTGCTCGCCGTGCTGCGCGGCTCCGCGGTGAACCAGGACGGCGCGTCCAACGGGCTGACGGCCCCGAACGGCCCGTCGCAGCAGCGGGTGATCCGGCAGGCCCTGGAGAACGCGCGGCTGAACCCGGCCGACGTGGACGCCGTCGAGGCGCACGGCACGGGCACCGTCCTCGGCGACCCGATCGAGGCGCAGGCGGTGCTGGCCACCTACGGGCAGGACCGCGCCGACGCCGAGCCGCTCTGGCTCGGCTCGATCAAGTCGAACATCGGCCACTCCCAGGCGGCGGCCGGGGTGGCCGGCGTGATCAAGATGGTGCTGGCGATGCGGCACGGCGTGCTGCCGCCGACCCTGCACGTGGACGAGCCGTCGCCCCACGTCGACTGGAGCGCCGGGGCGGTCGCCCTGCTCACCGAGGCCCGTCCGTGGCCGGCGGTGCAGCGCCCGCGCCGCGCCGCCGTGTCGTCGTTCGGCATCAGCGGCACCAACGCGCACACCATCATCGAGCAGGCGCCCGACGAGCCGGCCCCGGCGACGGCCCCGCCGGCGGGGGATCTCCCCGGCCTGGTCGGCCCCGCCGCCGTACCCCTGCTGATCTCCGGCCGCAGCCCCCGCGCGCTCGGGGCGCAGGCCGCCCGGATCGGCGAGCGGCTGGCCGGCGACGCCGACCTGGACCTGCGCGACCTCGGGTTCTCCCTGGCCGCCCAGCGGGCGCACCACCCGTACCGCGCGGTCGTCGTGGCCGCCGACCGGGACGACGCGGCCGCCCGGCTGGCCGCCCTCGCCGCCGGCGACGGCCCGCCGGCCGGCGCGGACGCCGCGTCGAAGGTCGTCTTCGTCTTCCCCGGCCAGGGCTCCCAGTGGACGGGGATGGCGCTGGACCTGCTGGAGACCTCGCCGGTCTTCCGGCAGCGCATGGGGGAGTGCGCCGAGGAGCTGTCCCGGCTGGTGGACTGGTCCCTCACCGACGTGCTCCGGCAGGCGCCCGGCGCGCCGCCCCTGGACCGGGTCGACGTGGTCCAGCCGGTGCTCTTCTCCGTCATGGTGTCCCTCGCCCAGCTCTGGCGCTCGTGCGGCGTCGTGCCGGCCGCCGTCGTCGGGCACTCGCAGGGTGAGATCGCCGCGGCCTGCGCGGCCGGCGCGCTGACCCTCGCCGACGCGGTGCGGCTCGTCGTGGCGCGCAGCCGTGGCCTGCTGGCCATCTCGGGCCGGGGCGGCATGGTCTCCGTCCCGCTGCCGGCCGCCGACACCGAGCAACTCATCGCGCAGTGGCGGGGCACCCTCTCCGTGGCCGCCCTCAACGGCGCCGCCGCGACCGTGGTCTCCGGTGACGCGGCGTCGGTCGCCGAACTGCTCGCGCACTGCGCCGAGCGGGACATCCGGGCCCGCGCGATCGCCGTCGACTACGCCTCACACTGCGGCCACGTCGACGCCGTCCGCGACGACCTGGTGGCCGCTCTCGGCACGGTCGACTCCCGCTCGACCGGGGTGGCCTTCCACTCGACGGTCACCGGCGAGCCCATCGACACCGCTGAGCTCGACGCGGGCTACTGGTACCGCAACCTGCGGGAACCCGTCCGGCTCGCGCCCGTGCTGGACCGGCTGATCGACCAGGGCTTCCGGGTCTTCGTCGAGGTCAGCCCGCACCCCGTGCTGAAGGTGGTGGTCCAGGACGCGCTGGAGAAGGCCACCGGCGCCGTCGACGCGGGCGTCGTGGTCGGTTCGCTGCGCCGCGACGAGAACGGGCCGCACCAGCTGCTGACCGGCCTCGGCGACCTGCACGTCGCCGGGGTGCCCGTCGACTGGGCGGCGGTGTTCGCCGGCTCCGGCGCCACCGGCGTCGACCTGCCGACGTACGCCTTCCAGCGGGAGCGGTTCTGGCCGGCGGTGGACCGCTCCGTTGGCGGCGACGTGTCGGGCGCGGGCCTGGGCGCGGCGGGACATCCGCTGCTCGGCGCGGCGGTGCGTCTCGCCGGTGACGACGAGGTGGTGCTGACCGGCCGGCTGTCGGTGTCGACGCACCCGTGGCTGGCCGACCACGTGGTCGGCGGTGCGGTGCTGGCGCCGGGCACCGCGCTGGTGGAGTTGGTGGTGCGCGCCGGCGACGAGGTGGGTGCGTCGCGGGTACGCGAGTTGACGGTGGCGGCGCCGCTGGTGCTGCCCGCGTCCGGTGCCGTCCGCGTGCAGGTACGCGTCGGCGCGGCCGACAGCTCCGGCGTCCGGTCGGTGGCGGTCCACTCGCAGCCCGACGGCGACCCGGAGGCCGAGTGGACGCGGCACGCCGACGGTGTGCTGGAGCAGGCCGCCGACGAGCCGGAGGTGGGCGCCTGGCCGCCCGTCGGGGTGCCCGAGGTGGATCTCGCCGGCTGGTACCCGGCGCTGGCGGAGCGGGGCCTCACCTACGGCCCGTCGTTCCAGGGGCTACGCCGGCTGTGGGCCGCCGGCGACCACGCGTACGCCGAGGTGGTGTTGCCGGACGAGGCGATCGCCGACACCGACCGGTTCGCCGTGCACCCGGCGTTGCTGGACGCCGCGCTGCACCCCGTGGGGCTGCTGCTGGCGGACCGCTCCGGCGGGCCGCGGGTGCCCTTCGCGTTCGAGGGCGTGCAGGTGCACGCCTCCGGGGCCCGGGTGCTGCGGGTGCGGTTGACCCGGACGGGTTCCCGGGTGCGGCTGGTGGCCGGCGACGAGTCGGGCGCGCCCGTGGTGTCGGTGGACGCGCTCGCGTTGCGGGAGATGACCGCATCGGCCGGCCAGGACCCCACCGAGCGGGCGCTGTTCGAGGTGACGTGGCAGCCCGAGCGGGTCACGCCGGCGCGCGACCTCTCCGGCTGGATGCTGCTCGGCGACACCGACGTGTCGGCGGACCTGTCCACGCCGGTGTTCCCGACCGTCGACGACCTCCTCACGGCGATCTCCGGCGGCGTGGTCGAGGCGCCCCGCGCGCTGGTGCTTCCGGTCCGAGCGGACACGCCGGATGCCGGGCTGCCCGACCTGGTGGGCACGGTCACCGCCCAGGTGCTGGACGTGCTGCGTTCCTGGCTGGACGCCGAGGCCCTGGCCGACACGAAGCTGGTGGTGGTGACCCGCGGCGCGGTGCTCGCCGCACCTGCCGACGCGCTGCGGGACCTGACCGGCGCGACGGTCTGGGGCCTGCTGCGCTCGGCGCAGTCGGAGCACCCGGGACGGGTCGTCCTCGCCGACGTCGAGGGCGCGCTCACCCCGGCGCTCCTCGCGGTGCTGGCCGCGGTGGCCGAGGACCCGTCGACCACCGGCGGCCAGGTGGCCGTACGCGGCGACGAGGTGCGCACCCCGCGCCTGGGCCGGCCCGCCGGCCCGGCCGCCGAGGAACTCGTCGCGCCGGCCGGGCTGTGGCAGGTCGGGGCGGTGAGCCCCGGCACCCTCGACGGGATCGGCATGGTGCCCGCCACGCCCGTCGCCCTGGACGCCGGCCAGGTGCGCATCGCGGTGCGCGCGGCCGGCGTGAACTTCCGTGACGTGCTGATCGGCCTGGGCATGTACCCGGACCCGGCGGCCGTGATGGGCAGCGAGGGTGCGGGCGTCGTGGTCGAGGTCGGCCCCGGCGTGACCGACCTGGCGCCCGGCGACCGGGTGCTGGGCATGTTCGAGCCGGCCTTCGCCCCCGAGGTGGTCGCCGCCCGGGACCTCGTCGCGAAGATCCCCGACGGCTGGTCCTTCACGCAGGCCGCGTCGGTGCCGGTGGTGTTCCTGACCGCGTACTACGCGCTGCGTGACCTGGCCGGGCTGCGGGCCGGCGAGTCGGTGCTCATCCACAACGGCGCGGGCGGCGTGGGCATGGCCGCCATCCAGCTCGCCCGGCACTGGGGCGCGACGGTGTACGCCACCGCCAGCCCCGGCAAGTGGGGTGTGCTGCGCGGTCTCGGGGTGGCCGAGGAGCGGATCGCGTCGTCGCGGACCACGGAGTTCGAGCAGACCTTCGGCGTGGCCACGGGCGGCGCCGGGGTGGACGTGGTGCTCGACGCGTTGGCCGGTGAGTTCGTCGACGCGTCGTTGCGGTTGCTGCCGCGCGGTGGCCGGTTCGTGGAGATGGGCAAGGCCGACGTGCGCGATGCGGACGTGGTCGCCGCCGAGCACCCGGGCGTGGCCTACCGCGCGTTCGACCTGAACGAGGCCGGACACCCGCGGATCGGCGAGATGCTGACCGAGATCCTCGCCCTGTTCCAGCAGGGCGCGCTGCGGCCGCTGCCCGTACGGGCGTGGGACGTGCGCCAGGCCCGGCAGGCACTGCGGCACATCAGCCAGGCCCGTCACATCGGCAAGGTCGTCCTGCGGGTGCCCGCACCCGCCGACCCCGACGGCACCGTGCTGCTCACCGGCGCGGGAGGCGCCCTCGCCCGGGTGTTCGCCCGGCACCTGGTCGCCACCGGTCAGGCGCGGCACCTGCTGCTGGCCTCGCGCCGTGGCCCCGAGCAGTACCAGGACCTGGTCGAGGAGCTCACCGAGGCCGGTGCCCGGATCACCGTCGGCACCGCCGACGTCACCGACCCCCGGCAGGTGAACCGGCTGCTGGAACTGGTGGACCCGGCGCACCCGCTGACGGCGGTGGTGCACACCGCCGGGGTGATCGCCGACGCGACCATCGGTTCGTTGGACGAGTCCGCCCTGCGTACGGTGTTGGCGCCGAAGGTGGACGCCGGGTGGGCGTTGCACGAGGCGACCGCGCACCTGGACCTGTCGGCGTTCGTGCTGTTCTCCTCGGTGGCGGCCACCCTCGGCTCGCCGGGGCAGGGCAACTACGCGGCCGCGAACGCGTTCCTCGACGCCCTCGCGCAGCACCGCCGGCAGCAGGGGCTGCCCGCCACCAGCCTCGCCTGGGGACTGTGGGCCACCAGCAGCGCGATGACCGCACACCTGCACGGCAACGACCACCGCAAGGCGATCCGCGCCACCAGTGCCCCGCTGACCGACCAGCAGGGCGTCGCGCTCTTCGAGGCGGCCCGGCAGCGCGGCAGCGCCCACCTCGTACTCATGAACCTGCCGCCGGCGACGGCGCGGCCGGCCGGCGGCACCGTGCCCAGCCTGCTGCGTGACCTGGTCCGCGCCTCCGCTCCGGCCCGCCGTGCGGTGGGCCGGGGCCCGGCCGACACCGCGTCCGTGCGGGACCGCCTGGCCATGCTCAGCCCGGCGGAGCGGCGCAACCACCTGCTCGATCTGGTGGCCACGAACGTCGCCACCGTGCTCGGGCACCGCTCCGCGGAGAACGTCGACCCCCACCGCGCCTTCAAGGAGCTGGGCTTCGACTCGCTCACCTCGGTCGAACTGCGCAACCGGCTCTCCGCCGCGACCGGGCTGCGGCTGCCCGCGACCGTGGCGTTCGACCACCCGGCCCCGGCGGTGCTCGCCGACTTCCTCGACCGGGAACTGGGCGGTGGCTCGGACGCCGCCCGGCCGGCCGCGGTCGGCACGACCGCCGCGCTCGACGAGCCGATCGCCATCATCGGCATGGCCTGCCGCTTCCCCGGAGACGTGCAGACCCCCGAGCAGCTCTGGCAGGTGGTCACCGCCGGCGCCGACGTCATCTCGCCGTTCCCCACCGACCGGGGTTGGGACCTGGACGACCTGAGGGCCAGCGGCGGGGACGACACGTCCGTCCCCCGCCAGGGCGGCTTCCTGCACGACGCCGCCCAGTTCGATGCCGCCTTCTTCGGCATCTCGCCCCGGGAGGCGCTGGCCATGGACCCGCA
Source organism: Micromonospora echinofusca (assembly GCF_900091445.1). NCBI lineage: Bacteria > Bacillati > Actinomycetota > Actinomycetes > Micromonosporales > Micromonosporaceae > Micromonospora > Micromonospora echinofusca. Next base: position 3,768,656 of record NZ_LT607733.1, on the reverse strand, counting down.
GCAGCGGTTGCTGCTGGAGACGTCCTGGGAGGCCTTCGAACGGGCGGGGATCGACCCGCACTCGGCGCGGGGCAGCAGCACCGGCGTCTACGTCGGGCTCATCTACCACGACTACGCCTCCCAGGCCGCCGGAACCACCGACGAGGTGGACGGCTACGTCGGCAACGGCAGCGCGGGAAGCGTCGCCTCGGGACGCATCTCGTACCTGTTCGGCCTCGAAGGTCCGGCGGTCACCGTCGACACCGCCTGCTCGTCGTCGCTGGTCGCGCTGCACCTGGCCACCCAGGCGCTGCGACAGGACGAGTGCCGGCTCGCGCTCGCCGGCGGGGTGAGCGTCATGTCCACCCCCGGCATGCTGACCGAGTTCTCCCGGCAGCGCGGCCTGTCGCCCGACGGTCGGTGCAAGGCCTTCGGCGCGGGCGCCGACGGCACCGGCTTCGCCGAGGGCGTCGGCATGCTCCTGCTGGAGCGCCTCTCCGACGCGCAGCGCAACGGCCACCGCGTCCTCGCCGTCGTGCGGGGCAGCGCGGTGAACCAGGACGGGGCCAGCAGCGGCCTGACCGCGCCGAACGGTCCCGCGCAGCAGCGGGTCATCCGGCAGGCGCTGGCGAACGCCCGGCTGACCCCGGGCGACGTCGACGCCGTCGAGGCGCACGGCACGGGCACCGCGCTGGGAGACCCGATCGAGGCGCAGGCCCTCCTGGCCACGTACGGGCAGGACCGGCCGCAGGACCGGCCGCTGTGGCTCGGTTCGATCAAGTCGAACATCGGTCACGCCCAGGCGGCGGCGGGCGTCGCCGGGGTGATCAAGATGGTGTTGGCGATGCGGCACGGTGTGCTGCCGCCGACCCTGCACGCGGACGAGCCGTCGCCGCACATCGACTGGACCACCGGATCGGTGGCCCTGCTCACCGGCGCCCGGTCGTGGCCGGCCGTCGACCGGCCGCGCCGGGCCGCGGTGTCGTCGTTCGGCATCAGCGGCACCAACGCGCACACCATCATCGAACAGGCGCCGGAGTTCGTCCCGCCGCCCGCCGGGCCGCCCGCGACGTCCCCGGTCGACCTCGTCGCCTGCGTCCTCTCGGCCCGCGACGACGCCGCCCTGCGCGAGCAGGCACGCCGGCTGCGGGGCCTGCTGGACGACGAACCGGACCTGACGGTCGCCGACGTCGCCCACGCGCTCGCCACCCGCCGCACCGCCTTCGAGCACCGCGTGGTGCTGCTGGCCCGGGAGCGCGACGACCTGCTCACCGCCCTCGACGCGGTGGCTGAGGGTCAGCCCTCGGCCGCCGTCGTCCACGGGGTGGCCCGCGGCGGACGCACCGCGATCCTCTTCTCCGGCCAGGGCGCCCAGCGACCTGGCATGGGGCGCGAGCTGTACGACGCCCACCCGGTCTTCGCCGCCGCCCTCGACGAGGTGTGCGGGCACTTGGACCAGCACCTGCCCCGTCCGCTGCGCGAGGTGCTGTTCGCCGAGGCGGGCACGCCGGAGGCGGAGCTGCTGGACCAGACCGTCTTCACCCAGGCCGGGCTGTTCGCCGTCGAGGTGGCCCTGTTCCGGCTGGTCGAGTCGTTCGGCGTCCGGGCGGACCTGGTGGCTGGGCACTCGATCGGCGAGGTGGCCGCCGCCCACGTCGCCGGGCTGTTCAGCCTCGCCGACGCCTGCGCGCTGGTCGGGGCCCGTGGCCGGCTCATGCAGGCCCTGCCGCAGGGCGGCGGGATGCTCGCGGTCGGCACCGACGAGCAGGCCGTCGTGGAGTCGTTGGCCGGGCTCACCGACCGGCTCGGCGTCGCGGCGGTGAACACCCCGACCGCCGTGGTGGTCTCCGGCGAGGTCGGGGCCCTCGACGAGGTGGAGCGGACCTGGCAGGACCGGGGCGTACGCACCCGCCGGCTGAACGTCAGCCACGCCTTCCACAGCCCGCTGATGGAACCGATGCTGCGCGAGTTCCGGCAGGTGCTCGACAGACTGACGTTCCGCTGGCCGACCCTGCCGATCGTGTCGAACCTGACGGGGGAGATCGCCGACCCCGACGAGATCGGCACCCCCGACTACTGGGTCCGGCACGTCCGCGAGACCGTCCGGTTCGCCGACGGGGTCGCCAGCCTGCGTACGCGCAACGTCCGGGTCTTCCTCGAGCTGGGCCCCGACGCGGTGCTCGCCGGCATGGTGCGTGGATGCCTGCCCGACGACGGCGACACGCTCCCGGCGGCCGTCGTGGCGAGCCTGCGCCCGGGCCGCCCGGAACCTGTGTCGCTGATGAACGCGCTGGCGGAGCTGCACGTGCACGGCGTGCCGGTCACCTGGACCGACCTCCTGCCGGGCACCGCGACCCGCCCGGTGGACCTGCCGACGTACCCGTTCCAGCGGCAGCGGTTCTGGCCGGCGGTGGGGCGGCTGCGGGCCGGTGACGTCAGCGGCGCGGGCCTCGGTGTGGCGGGGCACGGCCTGCTCGGCGCGGCGGTGGACCTCGCCGGCGACGACGAGGTGGTGCTGACCGGCCGGCTGTCGCTGGCCACCCACCCCTGGCTGGCCGACCACGTGATCTCCGGCGTGCCGCTGGTCCCCGGCACGGCGCTGGTGGAACTGGCCGTGCGCGCGGGCGACGAGGCGGGCGCGTCCCGGCTGCGTGACCTGGCGGTGCTGACGCCGCTGGTGCTCCCCGACGCGGGCGCCGTGCGGATCCAGGTCCGGGTGTCGGCGGCCGACTCGTCGCAGCGTCCCGTCGCCGTCTACTCGCGCCCCGACGACGACCCCGAGGCGGGCTGGCTCCAGCACGCCGAGGGTGTGCTGGAGCCGGCGACGGCGGACGAGCCGAGGACGGGCACCTGGCCCCCGGCCGGCGCGACCGAGGTCGACCTGGCGGGCTGGTACCCGGCGCTCGTCGCGCGTGGCCTGGCGTACGGGCCGGTGTTCCAGGGTCTGCGGCGTGCGTGGGTGGGCGACGGCGAGGTGTTCGCCGAGGTGGTCCTGCCGGACGACGCGGTGGCGGGCATCGACCGGTTCGGGGTGCACCCGGCGCTGCTGGACGCGGCCCTGCACCCGGTCGCTCTGCTGCTGGGCGAGGAGCCGGGCGGGCCACGGGTTCCGTTCGCGTTCGAGGGCGTGCAGGTGCACGCCTCGGGTGCCAGGGTGCTGCGGGTCCGGTTGTCCCGCAGCGGTGCCGGGGTGCGCCTGGTGGCGTGCGACGAGGTGGGTGCGCCGGTGGTGTCGGTGGACTCCCTCGTTCTGCGCGAACTGGCTGGCACGGCCACGGCGGGTGTGGCGTCCCGGTCGATGTTCGAGGTGGTCTGGCAGGCGGAGGAGACCGAGCCGGTCGACGACGTGTCGGGCTGGGCGGTGCTGGGCGGTCCGGCCCTGCCAGGCGTTCCCGGCGGTCCCTCCGCCGAGACGATCAGGCAGTTGCTGGCCGCGATCGACACCGGCACGGCGCCGCCGCGCCGACTGCTGTTCACGCCGACCGGGCCGGACGCCGACGGCGTCGATACGGCGCAGCGGGCCCGGGCCATGACGTCGGACGTGCTGGGCCTCGTGCAGGCGTGGCTGGCCGCCGACGTCCTGGCGGACTCGAAACTGGTGGTGGTCACCCGACGTGCCGTGTCCGTCGGCGACGAGGACCAGGTGACGGATCCGGCCGCCGCGGCGGTGTGGGGTCTGCTGCGCTCGGCGCAGTCCGAGCATCCGGGCCGCATCGTCCTGGCCGACGTGGACCGTGGCGTGAACCCGAGCGTGCTGGGCACCCTGACCCGCTACGCCGCAGACCCGACCGGCGGCCAGGTGGCCGTCCGTGGCGGCGAGGTCTTCGTGCCGCGTCTGGTGCGTGCGGTGGTTCCGTCGTCGGCGCAGACGCCGGTCGTGGGTGACGGCGTGGTGCTGGTGACCGGCGGTACGGGCGCGCTCGGGGCGCTGGTCGCGGAGCACCTGGTGTCGGTGCACGGCGTGCGGTCGCTGGTGCTGGTGTCGCGGCGTGGCCCGGAGGCTGATGGTGCCGGCGAGCTGACCGGACGGTTGACCGCGCTGGGCGCGGACGTACGGGTGGTGGCCTGTGACGTGACGGACCGGGACCAGGTGTTCGGTCTGGTGGCTGAGATCGGTGCCGAGGGCCGCCTGGCGGGTGTGGTGCACACGGCCGGTGTCCTGGACGACGGTGTCGTGGAGGGGCTGACGGCCGAGCGTCTGGCGGGGGTGTTGGCGCCGAAGGTGTCGGCGGGTTGGTTCCTGCACGAGGCGACGGCGTCCCTCGCGCCGGATCTGGACCTGTTCGTGGTGTTCTCGTCGGTGGCGGGTGTGCTGGGTTCGCCGGGTCAGTCGGCGTACGCGGCGGCCAACGCTTTCCTGGACGGGCTGGCGGTGTGGCGGCGGCGGTCGGGCCTGCCTGCGGTCAGCCTGGCGTGGGGCATGTGGGACACCGCCGGCATGGCGGCGTCGATCGGTGGAGTCGAGCGGGCCCGCTCGGCGCGCGCCGGCCTCCGGGGCATGAACGCCCGGACCGGTCTGGAGCTGTTCGACGCGGCCCTGGGCGCCGGCCGGCCGGCCCTGGTGCCGGCCGTGATCGACGTGCCCGCGCTGCGCTCGGCAGCCTCCGGCGGGGTCGTGCCGCCAATGCTGCGGGTCCTCATCGGCACGGCGAGCACCCGCCGCCAGGCGGGCAAGGGCGGTGACGGCTGGGCCGACCGGCTCGCCAGGCTCAGCGAGGAGAACGGCCTCACCCAGGTGGACCAGCTGGTGCGGGGTCTCGTCGCGCAGGTGCTGGGGCACGGCAGCGCCGAGGCGGTGCCGGCGGACCGGGCGTTCCGCGAGCTGGGCTTCGACTCGCTGACCGCCGTCGAGCTGCGCAACCGGGTCAACGGCGCGACCGGCCTGCGGCTGGCCTCGACCCTGGTCTTCGACTATCCGACCCCGCAGGCCCTGACCGCCCACGTGTACGCGGAACTGGTCGGCGAACGGCTCGCCGCCGTCGTCTCCGACGAGCCGGCCGCCGGCGACGCCGACGAGCCGATCGCGATCGTGGGCATGGCCTGCCGCTACCCCGGCGGCGTCCAGTCTCCCGACCAGCTGTGGAAGCTGGTCAGCACCGGCGGGGAGGGCGTCGGCGAGTTCCCCGCCGACCGGGGCTGGAACCTCGACGAGCTCTTCCACCCCGATCCGGACCACGCCGGGACGTCGTACACCCGGCACGGCGGTTTCCTGTACGACGCCGGCGCGTTCGACCCCGCGTTCTTCGGGATCTCGCCCCGCGAGGCCCTCGCGATGGACCCGCAGCAGCGGTTGCTGCTGGAGGCGTCGTGGGAGACGTTCGAGTCGGCCGGGATGGACCCGTCGCGACTGCGGGGCAGCCGGACGGGTGTCTTCGCCGGCGTCATGTACCACGACTACGCGACGCAGCTGATGGAGCTGGCCGGCGAGGTCGAGGGTTACGTCGGCACCGGCAACTCGGGCAGCGTCCTGTCGGGTCGGGTGGCGTACACGTTCGGGCTGGAGGGCCCGGCGGTCAGCGTCGACACGGCGTGCTCGTCCAGCCTCGTGGCGCTGCACCTGGCGGTGCAGGCGCTGCGGTCGGGTGAGTGCGATCTCGCCCTGGCCGGTGGTGTGACGGTGATGGCGACGCCGGGGACGTTCATCGAGTTCTCGCGGCAGCGTGGTCTGTCGCAGGACGGTCGGTGCAAGTCGTTCGCGGCGTCGGCGGACGGCACGGGCTGGTCCGAGGGCGTCGGTGTGCTGTTGGTGCAGCGGTTGTCGGACGCGCAGCGCGAGGGTCGGCGGATCTACGCGGTGGTGCGGGGCACGGCGGTGAACCAGGACGGCGCGTCGAACGGTTTGACGGCGCCGAACGGGCCGTCGCAGCAGCGGGTGATCCGCCAGGCCCTGGCGAACGCGCGTCTCACCGCCGCTGACGTGGACGCGGTCGAGGCGCACGGCACGGGCACGACGCTGGGTGACCCGATCGAGGCGCAGGCTCTGCTGGCCACGTACGGGCAGGAGCGTCCGCAGGACCGGCCGTTGTTGTTGGGGTCGATCAAGTCGAACATCGGGCACACGCAGGCGGCTGCCGGTGTGGCTGGTGTGATCAAGATGGTGCTGGCGATGCGGCACGGCCTCGTCCCGTCGACGTTGCACGTGGACGAGCCGTCGCCGCACGTGGACTGGTCGGCGGGGGCGGTGGCCCTGGCGACGGAGGCGACGCCGTGGCCGGCGGTGGATCGGCCGCGTCGGGCGGCGGTGTCGTCGTTCGGCATCTCCGGGACGAACGCGCACGTGATCATCGAGCAGCCGCCGGTCGAGCTGGTCGAGGGTGAGATCGTCGCCGGGAACGTACCGCCGGTGGTGCCGGTGCTGCTGTCGGCCCGCGACGGTGCCTCGCTGGCCGCGCAGGCGGGCCGCTGGGCGAGCTGGCTGGCCGCCGACGGCAGCGTACGTCCGCTGGACGTGGCGTGGTCGAGCGTGGTGTCGCGGTCGATGCTCGAACATCGTGCGGTCGTGGCCGGAACCGGTCGCGACGAGCTGCTGGCGGGCCTGGCGGCGTTGGCGGCCGGTGAGCCGTCCGGCGGGGTCTTCGTGGGCCCGGGCGGGCAGCGGGACCAACTGGCGCTGGTGTTCTCGGGCCAGGGCGCGCAGCGCGCCGGCATGGGCCGGGAGCTGTCCGAGGCGTTCCCGGTGTTCGCGGCTGCCCTGGACGAGGTGTGTGGACATCTCGACCCGTTGCTGCCGCGCGCGCTGCGGGAGGTGCTGTTCGCCGAGGCGGGTACGGCCGAGGCGGAACTGCTGGACCACACGGTGTTCACCCAGGCCGGGCTCTTCGCCGTCGAGGTGGCGCTGTTCCGGCTGGTGGAGTCGTTCGGCATCGTGCCCGACATGGTCGCCGGCCACTCGATCGGCGAGGTGACGGCGGCGTACGTGGCCGGGGTGCTGTCCCTGGCCGACGCGTGCGCCCTCGTCGCCGCGCGGGGCCAGTTGATGCAGGCGCTGCCGGCCGGCGGCGGGATGCTGGCCGTGGCCGCCTCCGAGGAGGCGGTGACGGAGTCGATCGCCGGCCTGGCCGACCGGGTCGGTGTCGCGGCGGTGAACGGGCCGACGTCGATCGTCGTGTCCGGCGCGGTGGAGGCCCTCGACGAGATCGAGCGCACTTGGCGGGACCGGGGCGCACGTACCCGTCGGCTCGCCGTCAGCCACGCGTTCCACAGCCCGCTGATGGAGCCGATGCTCGACGAGTTCCGGACGGTCCTGGACGGGTTGACGTTCGCCGCACCGGCGCTGCCGGTGGTGTCGAACGTGACCGGGGCGCTCGCCGACCCCGACGAGATCCGCACGGCCGACTACTGGGTGCGCCACGTCCGGGAGGCCGTCCGCTACGCCGACGGGGTGACCGCCCTGAAGGCCGCCGGGGTGGACACGTTCCTGGAGATCGGGCCGCAGAGCGTCCTGACCGCGATGGCGGCGGACATCCTGCCCGACGACGCCGCCGTGCTGGCCGTCGCCGTCCAGCGTCGGGACCGGTCGCAGGCCCAGGCGCTGCTCGGCGCGCTGGCGGAACTGCACGTGCACGGCGTGCCGGTGACCTGGCAGGAGTGGTTCACCGACAGCGGGTCGCGGCGGGTGGACCTGCCGACGTACACCTTCCAGCACCAGCGCTACTGGCCGGAGCCGGCGAGCAGGCCGCGTACGAGGGTGGCCGACAGCGGCGACGCCGACTTCTGGGCCGCCGTCGAGCAGGGCGACCTGAGCGCCCTCGCCACGCAGTTCGGCGACGACGGCGCCGCCCTGGACGCCCTCACCCCGGCCCTGCCGGTCCTGTCGACCTGGCACCGGGCGCGTACGCGGCGGGCGGTCGTGGACGCGTGGTCGTACCGGGTCGGGTGGAAGCGGACCGACATCACCGCCGATCCGGCGCGCCCGGGCGCGTGGCTGCTCGTGACGGCGGAGGACGACCTGACGGACGGCACCCGCGCGGAGGCGGTCACCAAGGCCCTCGCCGAGGTCGGCGCCGACGTGGTCCGGCTGACCGTCGACCCGGTCGGCACCGACCGGGCGGAACTCGCCCGCCGGCTGGCCGACGCGCTGGCCGACGGACCCGTCACCGGCGTGCTGTCCCTGCTCGGCCTCCGCGACCAGCCGCACCCCGCCCACCCGGCCGTACCGGTCGGGACGGCCGCCACGCTGCTGCTGCTCCAGGCCCTGCACGACACCGGGACGACGACCCGGCTGTGGTGCCTGACCCAGGGCGCGGTCAGCACCGGCGACGGGGACGCGGTGCACGGCGTCGCCCAGAGCGGGCTGTGGGGCCTGGGGCTCGTGGCGGGCCTGGAACACCCCCAGCTGTGGGGCGGCCTGGTGGACCTGCCCGAGCAGGTGGACGCGACGGCCTGGGACCGGGTGGCGCGGGTGGTGACCGGCGCCGACGACGAGGACCAGCTGGCCGTACGTCCCTCCGGGGTGTTCGTCCGCCGCCTGGTCCGTGCGGCACCCGCCGCCCCCGACACGGCGGAGCGGTGGCGGCCGTCCGGCACGGTGCTGGTCACCGGCGGTACCGGCGCCCTGGGCGCCCACGTCGCCCGGTGGGCGGCGGCCAACGGGGCCGCGCACGTCGTGCTGACCAGCCGTCGGGGCGAGCGCGCCCCCGGGGCGGCGGAGCTGCGCGAGGAGCTGACCGCGCAGGGCGTACGGGCGTCGGTCGTGGCCTGCGACGTGGCCGACCGCGACCAGGTGGCGGCACTGCTGGCCCGGCTGGACGAGGACCCCGCGCCGTTGACGGCCGTGGTCCACGCGGCGGGTGCCGGTGAGCCCGGCCTGATCGCCGACACCGACCTGGCCGCGTTCGCCGGTGTGCTCGACGGCAAGGTGGCCGGCGCGGTGCACCTGGACGCGCTGCTCGGCGACCGGCCGCTGGACGCCTTCGTGCTGTTCGCCTCCATCGCCGGGGTGTGGGGCAGCGGCGGGCAGTCCGCGTACGCCGCCGGCAACGCATTCCTGGACGCGCTGGCGGAGCAGCGTCGCGGACGGGGCCTGCCGGCGACGTCCGTGGCCTGGGGGCCGTGGGCCGACGGCGGCATGGCCACCGGCGAGGCCCAGCAGTTGCTGGCCCGGCGCGGCCTGACCGCCATGGCACCGGCCGACGCCGTGCACGCCATGCGGTACGCCGTCGGCCTGCCCCGGGCGGCGCTGACCGTGGTGGACGTGGACTGGGCGGTCTTCGCCCCGGCGTACGCCTCGACCCGCCCCCGGCCGCTGCTCGACGACATCGCCGAGGCCCGCGAGGCGCTGCACGCCCAGGCCGGGGAGCAGCAGCCCGGTGGGGCCGTCGACGCCCTGCGGGAGCACCTGCTCACCCTGCCCCGGCCCGAGCGGGTCCGGCACCTGGTCGACCTCGTCCGTACCCACGCCTCCGCCGTGCTCGGCCACTCGGGCACGGACCGGGTCAAGCCGCAGCGCGCCTTCAAGGAACTCGGGTTCGACTCGCTGACGGCGGTCGAGCTGCGCAACCGACTGACCGGGGCCACCGGCCTGTCGCTGCCCGCGACCCTCGTCTTCGACTACCCGAACCCGGCCGTGCTCGCCGAGAACCTGCTCGACGGCCTGCTGCCCGAGGGGGCACAGGCGGACGACGGCGACCCGGCGGAGGTGGCCGTCCGGCAGGCGCTCGCGGCGATCCCGCTGACCCGCCTGCGGGAGGCCGGGCTGCTGGACCTGCTGCTCAACCTCGCCGACGCCGACGGCGGCGATGGTGACGAGTCCACCGACGAGGCCCTGGACCTCGACGATCTCGACACCGACGCCCTCGTCAGGCTGGCGCTTGACGGAACCGATTCCTGACCGTTGTCCCCAGTACGGAGCTCATGATGTCTACGTCCGCAGACAAGGTCGTCGAGGCGCTTCGCGCCTCGCTCAAGGAGACGGGCCGCCTCCGTCAGCTCAACCAGCAGCTGACCGCTGCCGCCCGGGAGCCCATCGCGATCGTCGCGATGTCCTGCCGCTACCCGGGCGGCGTCGCCAGCCCCGAGCAGCTCTGGGACCTGGTGGCCTCCGGCGGCGACGCCATCGGCGGCTTCCCGACCGACCGGGGCTGGGACCTGGACAACCTGTACGACCCGGACGCCGACCGGGCCGGGCACTCCACCACCCGCGAGGGCGGCTTCCTCTACGACGCGGCCGACTTCGACGCCGAGTTCTTCGGCATCTCGCCGCGCGAGGCCGTGGCGATGGACCCCCAGCAGCGGCTGCTACTGGAGACGTCGTGGGAGGCGTTCGAGCAGGCCCGCATCGCACCCGCGTCCATGCGCGGGCAGAAGGTCGGCGTCTTCGTCGGGACCGCCGCCAACGGCTACGGCGTGGGCCCGCAGAGCGAGGTCGAGGGCACCGACGAGGGCTACCTGCTGACCGGCACGGCCACCAGCATCGTCTCGGGGCGGATCGCGTACGCCCTCGGCCTGGAGGGCCCCGCCGTCACGGTCGACACCGCCTGCTCGTCGTCGCTGGTCGCCCTGCACCTGGCCTGCCAGGCGCTGCGGCAGGGCGACTTCGACCTGGCCCTGGCCGGCGGCGTCTGCGTGATGGCCACCCCCGCCCCGTTCGTGGGCTTCTCCCGGCAGCGGGGGCTCGCCCCCGACGGCCGGTGCAAGTCGTTCGCCGCCGCCGCCGACGGCACCGGCTGGTCCGAGGGCGTCGGCATCCTGCTGGTGGAGCGGCTGTCGGACGCCCAGCGCAAGGGCCACCCCGTCCTCGCCGTGATCGCCGGCAGCGCCGTCAACCAGGACGGCGCGTCCAACGGCCTCACCGCCCCCAACGGGCCGGCCCAGCAGCGGGTGATCCGCCAGGCCCTGGCGAACGCCCGGCTGACCACGGCCGACGTGGACGCCGTCGAGGCGCACGGCACCGGCACCGTCCTCGGCGACCCGATCGAGGCGCAGGCCCTGCTGGCCACGTACGGGCGGGACCGCCCCGCCGACCGGCCGCTGCTGCTCGGCTCGATCAAGTCGAACATCGGTCACAGCCAGTCCGCCGCGGGCGTGGCCGGCGTGATCAAGATGGTGATGGCGATGCGGCACGGGATCGTGCCGTCCACCCTGCACGTCGACGAGCCGACGCCGAAGGTGGACTGGTCGGCCGGCGAGGTGTCGCTGGTGACCGAGGCCCGGCCGTGGCCGGTCACCGACCGTCCCCGCCGGGCGGCGGTGTCGTCGTTCGGCATCTCCGGCACGAACGCGCACACCATCCTGGAGGAGCCGCCCGCCCCCGACGCCGACGAGCCCGCCGACGTCGACTCCGGCCCGGCCCCCGCCCTGCCGGCGGTGCCCGTGCTGCTGTCGGCCCGCTCCGAGGCCGCCCTCAGCGCGCAGGCGGGCCGCTGGGCCCGGTGGCTGGACGCCGACGAGACGCTCCGCACGGTGGACGTCGGCTGGTCGTCGGTGGTGTCGCGTTCCGCGCTGGAACACCGCGCGGTGCTCACCGCCACCGACCGCGAGGACCTGCTGGCCGGGCTGCGCGCCCTCGCCGCCGGCCAGCCGTCCGGCGCGGTCGTCGCCGGTCAGTCGGCCGACCGGGGCCCGCTCGCCGTGCTCTTCTCCGGTCAGGGCGCGCAGCGCGCCGGCATGGGCCGTGAGCTGTACGCGGAATTCCCGGTCTTCGCCGCCGCGCTCGACGAGGTGTGCGCGCGGCTCGACCCGCTGCTGCCGCGTGCGCTGCGGGAGGTGCTGTTCGCGCCGGAGGGCTCCGCCGAGGCGGCGCTGCTGGACCGGACGGTGTTCACGCAGGCCGGGTTGTTCGCGGTCGAGGTGGCGCTGTTCCGCCTGGTGGAGTCGTTCGGGGTCGCGCCGGAGTTCGTGGGTGGTCACTCGATCGGTGAGGTGACGGCCGCGTACGTGGCCGGGGTGCTGTCGCTGGCCGACGCGTGTGCGCTGGTGGCGGCGCGGGGGCGGCTGATGCAGGCGCTGCCCTCGGATGGCGGGATGCTGGCCGTCGCGGCTGCCGAGGCCGACGTGCTGGCCACCCTGGACGGGCTGGCCGACGTGGGGATCGCCGCGGTCAACGGGCCGACCTCGGTCGTGGTCTCCGGTGCCGTCGACGCGCTCGACGAGGTGGAGCGGGTCTGGCGGGAGCGGGGCGTACGCACGCGTCGGTTGACGGTGAGTCACGCGTTCCACAGCCCGCTGATGGAGCCGATGCTCGCCGAGTTCCGCACCGTGCTGGACGGGTTGGCGTTCTCCGCGCCGTCGCTGCCGCTCGTGTCGAACGTGACCGGGGCGCTGGCCGACGCCGACGAGATCCGTACGGCCGACTACTGGGTGCGTCACGTCCGCGAGGCCGTCCGGTACGCCGACGGCATCACCGCGCTGCGGGCGGCGGGCGTCGACGCGTTCCTGGAGATCGGTCCGCGCAGCGTACTGACCGCCATGACCCGGGACGCGCTGAGCCGGCAGGAGGCGGCCGACGACGACACCCCGGTGATCGCCGTGCCCGTGCTGCGCGCCGACCGTCCTGAGGCGCGGGCCCTGCTCGCCGCCCTCTCCGAGCTGCACGTCGACGGGGTGCCCGTCGACTGGCCGGCCCTCTACTCCGGCGCGGGAGTGACCCCGGTCGCCCTGCCCACGTACGCGTTCCAGCGGCAGCGCTATTGGCCCGAGCAGATGCCGGTCTCGGTCACCGGCCCGGTCAGCCCGGACGTGGTGGACGTCGAGTTCTGGTCCGCCGTGGAGCGCTCCGACGTGGCGGCCCTCGCCGCGCAGCTCGGCGCCGACGGTGCGGCCCTGGACGTCCTGGCTCCGGCCCTGCCGGTCCTGTCGTCCTGGCGCAAGGCGCGGCTGCGGGACGCGGTCGTCGACGGCTGGTCGTACCGGGTGGTGTGGAAGCGGACCGCCGCCCCCGCACCGGTCACCCCGTCGGGCCGCTGGCTGCTCGTGGAACCGGCCGACGACGCCGCCACGGCCGACTGGGCCGAGGCGCTCGCGGGGGCACTGACCGCCGCCGGCGGCGAGGTGTCCCGGCTGGCGGTGGACCCGCTCGCCGAGCGCGACGAGGTGACGTCGCGGGTGGCCGGGGCCGTGGGGGACACCCCGTGCACCGGGATCGTCTCCCTGCTGGGCCTGCTGGACCAGCCGCACCCCGGCCAGCCGGCGGTGCCGCTCGGCACGGCCGCCACGATGACGCTGGTGCAGGCCCTGCACGCCGCCGACGTCGCGGCGCCCCTGTGGACGGTCACCCGGGGCGCGGTCGGCACCGGGGACGCCGACCCGGTGCGCAGCGTCGCCCAGGGCGGCCTGTGGGGCCTGGCCCGGGTCGCCGGGCTGGAACACCCGCAGCTCTGGGGCGGCCTGGTCGACCTGCCGGACGGCCCCGGGCGCGGCGACTGGGACCACCTGGTGGGCGTCCTGACCGGCGGCGGCCACGAGGACCAGGTCGCCGTACGGCCCTCGGGCGTGTTCGTGCGCCGCCTGGTGCGCGCCACGCCGGCGGCCGTGGGCACCGTCGAGCGCTGGCAGCCGTCGGGCACCGTCCTCATCACCGGCGGCACCGGGGCGCTCGGCGCCCACGTGGCCCGCTGGGCGGCCGGCAACGGCGCGGAGCACGTCGTGCTGACCAGCCGCCGGGGCGAGCAGGCCCCCGGGGCGGCGGAACTGCGCGACGAACTGACCGGGCTCGGCGCCCGGGTGACCCTGGTCGCCGCCGACATGGCCGACCGCGCCCGCGTCGAGGCGCTGCTGCGCGACGTCGACGCCGACCCGGCGCCGCTGACCGCGGTGGTGCACGCCGCCGGGGTGGGCCAGCTGACCATGCTGGCCGACACCGACCTCGCCGGGCTGGCCGAGGTGCTGGACGGCAAGATCGCCGGTGCCGTGCACCTGGACGAGTTGCTGGGCGACCGGCCGCTCGACGCGTTCGTGCTCTTCTCCTCCATCGCCGGCATCTGGGGCAGCGGTGGACAGGCCGCGTACGCCGCCGGCAACGCCTTCCTCGACGCCCTCGCCGAGCGGCGCCGCGCCCGCGGCCTGGCCGCCACCGCCGTGGCGTGGGGACCCTGGGCCGACGGCGGCATGGCCAGCGGTGAGGGCCAGGAGCTGCTGGCCCGCCGAGGCCTCAGCCCGATGTCGCCGGCCCAGGCCGTGTACGCGCTGCGCAGCGCCGTCGGCCGGGCCGTGCCGTCGGTGACCGTGGCGGACGTCGACTGGTCCCTGTTCACCCCGGCGTTCGCCGCCGCCCGCGCCCGCCCCCTGCTCGACGACATCGCCGAGGCCCGCGACGCCCTGCGGGTGGTCGACGCCGAATCGGAGGACACCGCCGGCGGCGGGCTGCGCCAGCACCTGCTGACGCTGCCCCGCGCCGAGCAGGACCGCCACCTGACCGACCTCGTCCGCACGCACACCGCCGCCGTGCTCGGCCACTCCGGCACCGAACTGGTCAAGGCCAACCGGGCGTTCAAGGAGCTGGGCTTCGACTCGCTGACCGCCGTCGAGCTGCGCAACCGGCTCGGCGCCGCCACCGGCCTCACCCTGCCCACCACCCTGGTCTTCGACTACCCGAACCCGGCCGCCCTCGCCGACCACCTGGCGGCGACGCTGCGCCTGCACGAGGTCGAGACCGTCACCGCCTGGGGTCCCGCCGGGCCGGTGGACGACGACCCGATCGTCATCGTCGGCATGAGTTGCCGCTACCCGGGTGGCGTGGCCAACCCGGACGACCTGTGGGACCTGGTCGCCACCGGGCGTGACGGGATCAGCGGCTTCCCCGAGGACCGGCACTGGGACATGGGCCGGCTGCTGGCCGTCGACGCCGACGGGCAACCCGTCTCGCACACCCGCGAGGGCGGCTTCGTCGACGGCGCCACCACGTTCGACCCGGGCTTCTTCGGCATCTCGCCGCGCGAGGCGGTCGCCATGGACCCGCAGCAGCGCCTGCTGCTGGAGGCGTCCTGGGAGGCCATGGAGCAGGCCGGCATCGACCCGGACGAGCTGCGCGGCAGCCGTACCGGCGTCTTCGTGGGCGCCTCCCCGTCGGGCTACGGCACCACCGACACCCCGGCCGAGCTGGCGGGCTACCAGCTCACCGGCGGCGCGCACAGCGTCATCTCCGGCCGGGTGTCGTACACCTTCGGGCTGGAGGGCCCGGCGGTGACGGTCGACACCGCCTGCTCGTCGTCCCTGGTGGCGGTGCACCTGGCCGCCCAGGCGCTGCGCGGCGGCGAGTGCGACATGGCGCTGGCCGGCGGCGTCACCGTCATGGTGACGCCGGGCGCCTTCGTCGAGTTCTCCCGCCAGGGCGGTCTCGCCCCGGACGGGCGCTGCAAGTCCTTCGCCGCCGACGCCGACGGCACCGGCTGGTCGGAGGGCGTCGGCGTGCTGCTGGTCCAGCGGCTCTCCGACGCCCGGCGGCAGGGTCGTCAGGTGCTCGCCGTGATCGCCGGCAGCGCCGTCAACCAGGACGGCGCGTCCAACGGCCTCACCGCCCCCAACGGGCCGGCCCAGCAGCGGGTGATCCGCCAGGCCCTGGCGAACGCCCGGCTGACCACGGCCGACGTGGACGCCGTCGAGGCGCACGGCACGGGAACGACGCTCGGCGACCCCATCGAGGCGCAGGCCCTGCTGGCCACCTACGGCCAGGGCCGCCCCGCCGACCGGCCGCTGCTGCTCGGCTCGATCAAGTCGAACATCGGCCACAGCCAGGCCGCGGCCGGCGTCGCCGGCATGATCAAGATGGTGCAGGCGATGCGGTACGGCCTGCTCCCGCAGACCCTGCACCTCGACGAGCCGACCCCCCACGTGGACTGGTCCGCCGGCGCGGTGTCCCTGCTGGCCGAGGCGCGCCCCTGGCCGGCGGTGGACCGGCCGCGCCGGGCAGCCGTGTCGTCGTTCGGCATCAGCGGTACGAACGTCCACCTGATCCTGGAGCAGCCGCCCACGCCGACCGACGCGGACGAGCCGGACACCGGCGACGAGCCGTCCCGGGCGACGGCGGTGGTGCCGGTGCTGCTCTCGGCCCGCGACGCGGCCGGGCTGTCGGCGCAGGCCGGCCGCTGGGCGCAGTGGCTCGGCGGCGCCGGGACCCCGCGCCCGCTCGACGTGGCGTGGTCGTCGGTGGCGTCGCGTTCCGTACTGGAGCACCGGGCGGTCGTGTCCGGGGCGAGCCGCGAAGAGCTGCTGGCGGGCCTCGCAGCCGTGGCGGCGGGCGAGCCCTCGGCCGGCGTGGTCAGCGGCCCGGGCGGTCAGCGCGGCCAGCTCGCGCTGCTGTTCTCGGGTCAGGGTGCGCAGCGTGCGGGCATGGGGCGGGAGTTGTACGCCGGGTTCCCGGTGTTCGCCGCGGCGTTGGACGAGGTGTGTGCGCAGCTCGATGCGCTGTTGCCGCGTCCGCTGCGGGAGGTGTTGTTCGCCGAGGCGGGCACTGCTGAGGCGGCGTTGCTGGACCAGACGGTGTTCACGCAGGCCGGGTTGTTCGCGGTCGAGGTGGCGCTGTTCCGCCTGGTGGAGTCGTTCGGGGTCGTGCCGGACATGCTGGCCGGTCATTCGATCGGCGAGGTGACGGCGGCGCACGTGGCCGGGGTGCTGTCCCTGGCGGACGCGTGTGCGCTCGTCGCCGCGCGGGGTCGGTTGATGCAGGCGTTGCCGGCCGGTGGCGGCATGCTGGCCGTGGCGGCGGACGAGGCTGCCGTGGTGGAGTCGATCGCCGGGCTGACCGACCGGGTCGGCATCGCCGCCGTCAACGGTCCGACGTCGGTGGTGGTGTCCGGTGCCGTCGACGCGCTCGACGAGGTGGAGCGGGTCTGGCGCGAGCGGGGCACCCGCACTCGCCGGTTGACCGTCAGCCACGCGTTCCATAGTCCGTTGATGGAGCCGATGCTCGACGAGTTCCGTGCGGTCCTGGAGGGGTTGACGTTCTCGGCGCCGTTGTTGCCGGTGGTGTCGAACGTGACGGGTGCGCTGGCCGATGCCGACGAGATCCGCACGGCTGACTACTGGGTGCGGCACGTGCGTGAGGCGGTCCGGTACGCCGACGGGGTGACCGCCCTGAAGGCCGCCGGTGTCGACGCGTTCCTGGAGATCGGGCCGCAGAGCGTCCTGACCGCGATGGCCGCCGACGTGCTGCCCGACGACGACGCCGTGCTGGCCGTGGCCGTGCAGCGCCGGGACCGGCCGGAGACGCAGGCGCTGCTGCACGCCCTCGCGGAGCTGCACGTGCACGGCGTGCCGGTGACCTGGCGGCAGTGGTTCGCCGACTCCGGCGCGCAGCGGGTGGACCTGCCCACGTACGCCTTCCACCGGGAGCGGTACTGGCTGCCGCCGGCCGGCCAGTCCGCCGACGTCTCCGGGGCGGGCCTCGGCGTGGCGCGGCACCCGTTGCTCGGCGCGGCGGTGTCGGTCGCCGGCGAGGACATGGTCGTGCTGACCGGCCGGCTGTCGGTGTCGACCCACCCGTGGCTCGCCGACCACGTCGTCTCCGGCGCCGTGGTCGTGCCGGGCACCGCGCTGGTGGACCTCGTCGTCCGGGCGGGCGACGAGGTCGGCGCGTCCCGCGTGCGTGAGCTGACCGTGCTCGCCCCGCTCCTGCTGCCCGCCACCGGCGGTGGGGTACGGGTCCAGGTCCGGGTCGGTCCCGTCGACGGGACCGGCAGCCGCTCGGTGACCGTGCACTCCCAGCCCGAGGACGACCCGGAGTCGGGTTGGACCCGGCACGCCGACGGCCTCGTCGGCACCCCCACGGTCGACGAGCCCACGCTGGGCGCCTGGCCGCCGCCGGGAGCGTCCGAGGTGGACGTCACCGGCTGGTACGCGACGGTCGCCGAGCACGGGCTGACGTACGGGCCGGTCTTCCGGGGCCTGCGCCGGGCGTGGGCCGCCGACGGCGAGGTGTTCGCCGAGGTCGCCCTCCCCGACGAGGTCATGGGCGACCCGGCGGGCTTCGGGGTGCACCCGGCGCTGCTGGACGCCGCCCTGCACCCCGTCGGGCTGCTGCCCGCCGACGAGTCGGGCGGCGGCCCCCGGGTGCCGTTCGCGTTCGAGGGGGTGCAGGTCCACGCGGTCGGGGCCCGCACGCTCCGGGTCCGCCTCACCGCCACCGGCAACTCCGTGCGGCTGGTCGCCGTCGACGAGACCGGTGTGCCGGTGGTGTCGGTGGACTCGCTGACGCTGCGCGAGATGACCGGCCTGGCGGCCGCCCCGGACGAGGCGTACCGCTCCCTGTTCGAGGTCTCCTGGCAGCCCGAGCAGATCACCGCGTCCGACGGCGCGTACGGCTGGGTCGTACTCGGCGACCGCCCGCTCGACGGCGCCCCGCAGCTTCCGGCGTACGCCGACGTCGCCGCCGTGACCACGGCCGTGACGGACGCAACCGCCCCCGCGGCGCTGCTGCTGCCCGTCACCCCGGCCCCCTCCGGGTCGGACGTGCCCGACGCGGTGCGCTCGGTCACGGCGGACGTCCTCGGCGCGGTGCAGGCATGGCTGGCCGCCGACCCCCTCGCCGACGCGCGGCTGGTCGTGGTGACGCGCGGCGCGGTGGCCACCGGCGCCGACGACCGCGTCACCGACCTGGCGGGGGCGGCGGTCTGGGGCCTGCTGCGTTCGGCCCAGTCGGAACACCCCGGCCGGATCGTGCTGGCCGACCTCGACCCGGACGCCGACCTGGACGCCGACCTGCTGGGCCTGCTCGCCGCCGCCGCCGACGATCCCGCCCTCGGCGGGCAGCTCGCGGTGCGGACGGGCACGGCGTACCTGCCGCGGCTGGTGCGTGCCACCGGCGACGCCCGCACCCCGGCGACCCTGGGCCGGGGGACCGTCCTCGTCACCGGCGGTACCGGCTCGCTCGGCGCGCTGGTGTCCGAACACCTCGTCACCGCGTACGGCGTGCGCTCGCTGGTGCTGGCGTCCCGGCAGGGTCCGGCGGCCCCCGGCGCCGACGAACTGGTGCAGCGGCTGGCCGCGCTGGGCGCGAGCGCCCGGGTGGTCGCCACGGACGTGACCGACCGCGAGCGCGTCGGCGAACTGGTCCGGGCGATCACCGCCGAGGACCGCCTGGCCGGGGTGGTCCACACCGCCGGCGTCCTCGACGACGGCGTGGTCAGCGGGATCACGGCCGACCGGTTGGCGGACGTGCTGGCCCCGAAGGTCACGGCGGGCTGGTGGCTGCACGAGGCGACCGCCGAGCTGGACCTCGACCTCTTCGTGCTCTTCTCCTCCGTCGCCGGGGTGCTCGGCTCTCCCGGCCAGGCCGCCTACGCGGCCGGCAACGCCTTCCTGGACGCCCTCGCCCTGCTGCGGGCGCAGCGCGGGCTGCCCGCCGTCAGCCTCGCCTGGGGCATGTGGGACACCGACGGCATGGCCGCGTCGATCAACGACGCCGACCGGGCCCGGGTGACCCGGGCCGGTCTGGTCCCGATGACCGCCCCCGTCGGGCTCGGGCTGTGGGACGCCGCCCTGACCCACGGTGGCGCGGCCCTGGTGCCGGCCGTGGTCGACCTGCCCGCCATGCGGGCGCAGACCGCCGCGGGTCGGGTGCCGGTGATGCTGCGGGCCCTGGTGGGGTCGGCCGCGAAGCGCCGCCGCTCCGGCTCCGGCGCGTGGGCCGACCGGCTGGCCGGGCTCGACCCGCAGGAGGCGCGCACCCAGGTGGCCCTGCTGGTCCGGGGGATGATCGCGCAGGTCCTCGGTCATGGCGGCGCCGAGGCGGTGCCGGCGGACCGGGCGTTCCGGGAGCTGGGCTTCGACTCGCTGACCGCCGTCGAGCTGCGCAACCGGATCAACGGCGCGACCGGGCTGCGGCTCACGTCGACGCTCGTCTTCGACTACCCGACCCCCGGTGCCCTCTCGGAGCACCTGTACGAGCAGCTGTCCGGCCAGGTCGCCGACCAGCAGCAGGCCGTGCGGGCGACCACCGTCGACGAGCCGATCGCCATCGTGGGTATGGCCTGCCGCTACCCGGGTGGCGTGACGAGCCCGCAGCAGCTGTGGGACCTGGTCGCCGCCGGCGCCGACGGCATCGGGGAGTTCCCCACCGACCGGGGCTGGGACCTCGACCGGCTCTTCCACCCCGACCCGGACAACCCCGGGACGTCGTACACCCGCCACGGCGGCTTCCTGTACGGGGCCGCCGAGTTCGACCCGGACTTCTTCGGCATCTCGCCCCGCGAGGCGATCGCCATGGACCCGCAGCAGCGGCTGCTGCTGGAGACCTCGTGGGAGACGTTCGAGTCCGCCGGCCTCGACCCGTCGCGGCTGCGCGGCAGCCGAACGGGCGTCTTCGCCGGGCTCATGTACCACGACTACGCCTCCGGCGTGCAGGACCTGCCCGAGGGCGTGGGCGGTTACCTCGGTACCGGCACCTCCGGCAGCGTGCTGTCGGGTCGGGTGGCGTATACGTTCGGGCTGGAGGGCCCGGCGGTCACGGTGGACACGGCGTGCTCGTCGTCGCTGGTGGCGCTGCACCTGGCGGTGCAGGCGTTGCGGTCGGGCGAGTGTGATCTGGCGTTGGCCGGTGGTGTGACGGTGATGGCGACGCCGGGGACGTTCATCGAGTTCTCGCGGCAGCGTGGCTTGTCGCAGGACGGCCGGTGCAAGTCGTTCGCCGCGTCGGCGGACGGCACCGGCTGGTCCGAGGGCGTGGGCGTGCTGCTCGTGCAGCGCCTCTCCGACGCCCAGCGGGAGGGCCGGCGGATCCACGCGATCGTGCGCGGTACCGCCGTGAACCAGGACGGCGCGTCGAACGGGCTGACCGCCCCGAACGGGCCGTCGCAGCAGCGCGTGATCCGCCAGGCCCTGGCGAACGCGCGTCTCACCGCCGCCGACGTGGACGCGGTCGAGGCGCACGGGACCGGCACGACGCTGGGTGACCCGATCGAGGCGCAGGCTCTGCTGGCCACGTACGGGCAGGAGCGTCCGCAGGACCGGCCGCTGTGGCTGGGCTCGATCAAGTCGAACATCGGCCACACCCAGGCCGCCGCCGGGGTGGCCGGCATCATCAAGATGATCATGGCGATGCGTAACGGACTGATGCCGTCGACGCTGCACGTCGACGAGCCGTCCCCGCACATCGAGTGGAGCGCCGGGGCGGTCACCCTGCTCACCGAGGCGCGCGACTGGCCCGCGGCGGGCCGGCCCCGGCGGGCGGCGGTCTCGTCGTTCGGAGTCAGCGGCACCAACGCGCACGTGATCATCGAGCAGCCGCCCGCCGAGGCGGGACCGGCCCGGGGCGAGGGCGCGCCGACGCGCGCCGACGAAACCGTCGCCGGGTCGCTGCCGACCCCTGTGCTGCTGTCGGCCCGGTCCGAGGCCGCCGTCGCGGCGCAGGCGGACCGCTGGGCCCGCTGGATCGCCGGGGACGAGGCGCTGCGCCCCGTCGACGTCGGCTGGTCGTCGACCGTCAGCCGGGCCGTGCTGGAGCACCGCGCGGTGGTCACCGCGACGGGCCGGGACGAACTGCTGGCCGGGCTGCGTGCCCTCGCCGCCGGTGAGCCGGCCGCCACCGTGGTCACCGGCACGGGCACGACGCGTACGCAGCTGGCCGTGCTGTTCTCGGGTCAGGGTGCGCAGCGTGCGGGCATGGGTCGGGAGTTGTACGCCGGGTTCCCGGTGTTCGCGGCGGCGTTGGACGAGGTGTGTGCGCAGCTCGATGCGCTGTTGCCGCGTCCGTTGCGGGAGGTGCTGTTCGCGGAGGCGGGTTCTGCTGAGGCGGCGTTGCTGGACCAGACGGTGTTCACGCAGGCCGGGTTGTTCGCGGTCGAGGTGGCGCTGTTCCGCCTGGTGGAGTCGTTCGGGGTCGTGCCGGACATGCTGGCCGGTCACTCGATCGGCGAGGTCACGGCCGCGCATGTCGCGGGGGTGCTGTCCCTGCCGGATGCGTGTGCGTTGGTGGCGGCGCGGGGTCGGTTGATGCAGGCGCTGCCGGCTGGTGGCGGGATGCTGGCGGTGGCGGCCGACGAGGCAGCCGTGGTGGAGTCGATCGCCGGGCTGACCGACCGGGTCGGCGTCGCGGCCGTCAACGGACCCGCCGCCGTGGTGGTGTCGGGTGCCGTCGAGGCGCTGGACGAGGTGGAGCGGGTCTGGCGGGACCGGGGTGTCCGTACCCGTCGGCTCACGGTGAGCCACGCGTTCCACAGCCCTCTGATGGAGCCGATGCTGGCCGAGTTCCGTGCGGTCCTGGACGGGTTGACGTTCGCCGCGCCGTTGCTGCCGGTGGTGTCGAACGTGACGGGTGCGCTGGCCGATGCCGACGAGATCCGCACGGCCGACTACTGGGTGCGGCACGTGCGTGAGGCGGTCCGGTACGCCGACGGGATCACCGCCCTCCGCGAGGCGGGCGTCGACGCGTTCCTGGAGATCGGGCCGCAGAGCGTCCTGACCGCGATGAACGCCGACCTGCTCGCCGACGACGCGCTCGCGGTGGCCGTCCAGCGCAGGGACCGCCCCGCCCCGCAGGCGCTGCTGCACGCCCTCGCCGAGCTGCACGTGCACGGCGTGCCGGTGACCTGGACGCAGTGGTTCACCGACACCGGCGCCACCCGGGTCGACCTGCCGACGTACGCCTTCCAGCACCAGCGGTACTGGCTCGGCGCGGGCCAGGCGCGTACCGCCGACGTCTCCGGCGCGGGCCTCGGCGTGGCCGGGCACCCGCTGCTCGGCGCGGCGGTCACCGTGGCCGGCGCCGACATGGTCGTGCTGACCGGCCGACTGTCGCTCACCACCCACGCGTGGCTCGCCGACCACGTCGTCTCCGGCGCGGTCATCGTGCCCGGTGCCGCCCTGGTGGAGTTGGCGGTGCGGGCGGGCGACGAGGTGGGCGCGTCGCGGGTGCGGGAGTTGACCGTGGCCGCGCCGCTGGTGCTGCCGTCGGCGGGTGCGGTGCGGGTGCAGGTGCGCGTGGGCGCCGCCGACGAGGCGGGCACCCGGGTCGTGGCCGTGCACTCGCAGTCCGAGGGCGACCCGGAGGCCGAGTGGGTCCAGCACGCCGAGGGCGTGCTGGAACCGGCGTCGGCCGACGAGCCGGGCGTGGGGGAGTGGCCGCCGGCTGGCGCGTCCGAGGTGGACGTCACGGACTGGTACCCGACGCTGGCCGAACACGGCCTGTCGTACGGGCCGGTGTTCCAGGGGCTGCGCCGGGTGTGGACCGCCGACGAGGACGTGTACGCCGAGGTGTCCCTGCCGGACGAGGCGGCGACGGAGGCGGCCCGCTTCGGGGTACATCCGGCGCTGCTGGACGCCGCTCTGCATCCGATCGGGTTGTTGGCCGGTGCGGAGGGTTCGGGTGGGCCGCGGGTGCCGTTCGTGTTCGAGGGTGTGCAGGTGTACGCCTCGGGTGCGCGGGTGTTGCGGGTGCGGTTGTCGCGTACGGGTTCTGCGGTGCGGCTGGTCGCGTGCGACGAGTCGGGTGCGGCCGTGGTGTCGGTGGACTCCCTGGTCCTGCGGGAGCTGACCGGCGTGGCGGCGGCGGGTGCGGCGGCCCGGTCGCTGTTCGAGGTCGCCTGGCAGGCACAGGAGGTCAGCCCGGCCGGGGACGTCTCCGGGTGGGCGCTGGTGGGCTCGCCGGTCGGCGTGGACTTGCCGGCGTACGGCGACGTCGAGGCGCTCGTCGCGGCGGTCGACGCCGGCCGGGCGGTCGCGCCGAAGGGGCTGCTGCTGCCGCTCGACGCGCCGCAGACCGCCGTCCCCGACGCGGTACGCGCGGCGACCACGGCCGTGCTGGCGACGGTGCAGTCCTGGCTGGCGGCGGACGCGCTGGCGGAGTCGCGGCTCGTGGTGGTGACCCGGGGCGCGGTCTCGGCCGGTGCCGACGACCGGGTGACCGACCTGGCGGGCGCGGCGGTGTGGGGCCTGCTGCGCTCGGCGCAGTCGGAGCATCCGGGCCGGATCGTCCTGGCGGACGTGACCGGCGACGTGGATGCCGCGACGATCGCCGTCCTGGCGGCGGCCGACGAGCCGTCCACTCACGGTGGTCAGGTCGCGGTGCGCTCGGGTGAGGTGTTCGTGCCGCGTCTGGTGCGCGCGGTCGCCCCGTCGGGGCAGGCGCCGGTCGTGGGTGACGGTGCGGTGCTGGTGACCGGCGGTACGGGCGCGCTGGGCGCGCTGGTGGCGGAGCACCTGGTGTCGGTGCACGGCGTGCGCTCCCTCGTGCTGGTGTCGCGGCGTGGTCCGGAGGCTGCGGGTGCCGGCGAGCTGGCCGGGCGGCTGTCGGCGCTGGGTGCGTCGGTGCGGGTGGTGGCCTGTGACGTGACGGACCGGGACCAGGTGTTCGGGTTGGTTGGCGAGGTCGCTGCCGGGGGCCGGTTGGCGGGTGTGGTGCATACCGCCGGTGTCCTGGACGACGGTGTCGTGGAGGGGCTGACGGCGGAGCGTCTGGCGGGGGTGTTGGCGCCGAAGGTGTCGGCGGGTTGGCTGTTGCACGAGGCGACGGCGGGCCTTGATCTGGATCTGTTCGTGGTGTTCTCGTCGGTGGCGGGGGTGTTGGGTTCGCCGGGTCAGTCGGCGTACGCGGCGGGTAACGCGTTCCTGGACGCCCTGGCGGTGTACCGGCGGCAGCTCGGACTGCCGGCCGTCAGCCTCGCCTGGGGCATGTGGGACACCGCTGGTATGGCGGCGTCGATCGAGGAGGCGGACCGGGCGCGTTCGGCGCGGGCGGGCCTGGCGCCGATGAGCGCCGAGACCGGGCTGGAGTTGTTCGACGCCGCCCTGGCCGCCGACCGGCCGACCCTGGTGCCGGCCGTGATCGACGTACCGGCGATGCGCGCAGCGCTCGGCGCCGGCCCGGTGCCGGCCGTGCTGCGTACCCTGATCGGGTCGACGGCGTCCCGGCGACGGGCCGCGCGGGGCGGCGACTGGGCCAACCAGCTCGCGGGCCTGGCGCCCGACGAGGCGCGCGCCCAGATCGACGTGCTGGTGCGTGGTCTGGTGGCTCAGGTGCTGGGGCACGGTGGCGTGGAGTCGGTGCCGGCGGATCGGGCGTTCCGGGAGTTGGGCTTCGACTCGCTGACGGCGGTGGATCTGCGTAACCGGTTGAACGCGGCCACGGGGCTGCGGCTGGCCTCGACGCTGGTCTTCGACTACCCGACCCCGGCCGTGCTCGTCGACCACCTCTACGAGCAGGTCTCCGGGCAGATCGCCGCCCGCCAGACGGCGGTGCGCACCGCCAACACCGACGAGCCGATCGCCATCGTCGGCATGGCCTGCCGCTACCCGGGCGGCGTCGAGAGCCCGGACCAGCTGTGGGAGTTGCTGGCCGGCGGCGGGGACGGGATCTCCGAGTTCCCCACCGACCGCGGCTGGGACCTGGAGAGCCTGTTCGACCCCGACCCGGAGCACAGCGGTACGTCGTACACGCGGCACGGTGGTTTCCTGTACGGGGCGGCGGAGTTCGACCCGGGCTTCTTCGGGATCTCGCCGCGTGAGGCCCTGGCGATGGATCCGCAGCAGCGGTTGCTGCTGGAGGCGTCGTGGGAGTCGTTCGAGTCGGCGGGGCTGGATCCGCAGCGGTTGCGGGGCAGCCGGACGGGTGTCTTCGCCGGCGTCATGTACCACGACTACGCCTCCCGCCTCATGGACCTGCCGCCGGACGCCGAGGGCTTCGTCGGCACCGGCACGTCGGGCAGCGTGCTGTCGGGTCGCGTAGCGTACACGTTCGGCCTCGAAGGCCCGGCGGTGACCGTCGACACGGCGTGCTCGTCCAGCCTCGTGGCGCTGCACCTGGCGGCGCAGGCGCTGCGGTCCGGTGAGTGCGATCTGGCGCTGGCCGGTGGCGTGACCGTCATGGCGACGCCGGGCACGTTCATCGAGTTCTCGCGGCAGCGCGGTCTGTCGCAGGATGGTCGGTGCAAGTCGTTCGCGGCGTCGGCCGACGGGACCGGCTGGTCCGAGGGCGTCGGCGTGCTCCTCGTGGAGCGGCTGTCGGACGCGCAGCGCAACGGGCACCGCGTGCTCGCGGTCGTGCGGGGCACGGCCGTCAACCAGGACGGCGCGTCGAACGGCCTGACCGCCCCGAACGGTCCGTCGCAGCAGCGGGTCATCCACCAGGCCCTCGCGAACGCGCGCCTGACCCCGGCCGACGTGGACGCGGTCGAGGCACACGGGACCGGCACGACGCTGGGTGACCCGATCGAGGCGCAGGCTCTGCTGGCGACGTATGGGCAGGAGCGCCCCGTCGATCGGCCGTTGCTGTTGGGGTCGGTGAAGTCGAACATCGGGCACACGCAGGCGGCTGCCGGTGTGGCTGGTGTGATCAAGATGGTCATGGCGATGCGCCACGGTCTGGTGCCGGCGACCCTGCATGTGGACGAGGCGTCGCCGCACGTGGACTGGACGGCCGGGGCGGTGGCACTCGCGACCGAGCCCACCCCGTGGCCGGCCGTGGACCGGCCGCGTCGGGCGGCGGTGTCGTCGTTCGGTATCTCCGGCACGAACGCGCACGTGATCATCGAGCAGCCGCCCGCCGAGACGATCGAGGGTGAGATCGTCGCCTGGGACGTACCGCCGGTCGTGCCGGTGCTGCTGTCGGCCCGCGACGCCGCGGCGCTGGCCGCGCAGGCGGGCCGCTGGGCGCGCTGGCTGAGCGTCGACGGGGCCCCGCGTCCGTTGGACGTGGCCTGGTCCTCGGTCACCACCCGGCCCGCGCTGGAGCACCGGGCGGTGGTCACCGCCGCCGAGCGGGACGACCTGGTCACGGCGCTGACCGCCCTCGCAGACGACGACCCCACCGGTACGGTCGTCTCCGGCGCCACGACCCAGCGGGGCCAGCTTGCGCTGCTGTTCTCGGGTCAGGGTGCGCAGCGCGCCGGCATGGGTCGGGACTTGTACGCCGGGTTCCCGGTCTTCGCGGCGGCGCTGGACGAGGTGTGTGCGCAGCTCGATGCGCTGTTGCCGCGTGCGTTGCGGGAGGTGCTGTTCGCGGAGGCGGGCAGTGCCGAGGCGGAGTTGCTGGATCAGACGGTGTTCACGCAGGCCGGGTTGTTCGCGGTCGAGGTGGCGTTGTTCCGTCTGGTGGAGTCGTTCGGGGTCGTGCCGGACATGCTGGCCGGTCATTCGATCGGCGAGGTGACGGCGGCGCATGTGGCGGGGGTGCTGTCCCTGCCGGATGCGTGTGCGCTGGTGGCGGCGCGGGGCCGGTTGATGCAGGCGCTGCCGGCCGGCGGCGGCATGCTGGCCGTGGCCGCTGACGAGGCTGCGGTGGCGGAGTCGCTCGCTGGGCTGACCGATCGCGTCGGCATCGCCGCGGTCAACGGCCCCGCCGCAGTGGTGGTGTCCGGTGCGGTCGAGGCCCTTGACGAGGTGGAGCGGGTCTGGCGCGACCGGGGCGTGCGTATGCGCCGGCTGACGGTCAGCCACGCCTTCCACAGCCCGTTGATGGAGCCGATGCTCGACGAGTTCCGGGCGGTCCTGGAGGGGTTGACGTTCTCCGCGCCGTTGCTGCCGGTCGTGTCGAACGTGACGGGGGCGCTGGCCGGCGACGAGATCCGTACGGCCGACTACTGGGTGCGGCACGTGCGTGAGGCCGTGCGTTTTGCCGATGGGGTGACCGCCCTGCGGTCCGCCGGGGTGGACACGTTCCTGGAGGTCGGGCCGCAGAGCGTGCTGACCGCGATGGCCGCCGACGTGCTGCCCGACGACGACGCCGTGCTGGCCGTCGCCGTGCAGCGGCGGGACCGGGCGGAGGCGCAGGCGCTGCTGCACGCCCTGGCCGAGCTGCACGTGCACGGGGTTCCGGTGAGCTGGCGGCAGTGGTTCGCCGACTCCGGCGCGCGGCGGGTGGACCTGCCCACGTACGCCTTCCAGCACCAGCGCTACTGGCCCGCCGCCAACCGGACGCGTACGGGCGACGTGTCCGGGGCCGGGCTTGGCCGCACCGGGCACCCGCTGCTCGGCGCGACGGTGGATCTGGCCGGCGACGACGAGTTCGTGCTGACGGGCCGGTTGTCCCTGGCCACGCACCCGTGGCTGGCCGACCACACGGTCTCCGGGCTGACGCTGGTGCCGGGTACCGCCCTGGTGGAGCTGGCCGTGCGGGCTGGCGACGAGGTGGGCCTCTCCCGGCTGCGGGAGCTGACCATGGCCGCGCCGCTGCTGCTCCCCGAAGCCGGGGGCGTGCGGATCCAGGTACGGGTGGACGCAGCCGGCGACTCCGCGTACCGCGCGGTCGCCGTCTACTCCCGCCCCGACGACGACCCCGAGGCCGGCTGGACCCGCCACGCGGAGGGCGTGCTGGAGTCGTCCACGGCCGACGAGCCCGACACGATCACCTGGCCCCCCGCCGGGACGTCCAAGGTGGACCTCGCCGGGTGGTACGCGACGCTGGCGGAGCACGGCCTGACGTACGGGCCGATCTTCCAGGGGCTCCGGCGTGCCTGGACCGGCGGCGACGAGGCGTACGCCGAGGTGGTCCTGTCGGGCGACGCCGCGACGGAGGCCGCCGGGTTCGGCGTGCACCCGGCGCTGCTGGACGCCGCCCTGCACCCGATCGGGCTGCTGCTCGGTGGCGAGGAGTCGGGCGGCCCACGGGTGCCGTTCGCGTTCGAGGGCGTGCAGGTGTACGCCTCCGGGGCGGCCCTGCTGCGGGTGCGCCTGAGCCGCAACGGTTCGGGGCTGCGGCTGGTGGCGTACGACGAGTCGGGCGCGCCGGTGGTGTCGGTGGACTCCCTCGTGCTGCGGGAGCTGACCGGCGTGGCCGCGCCGGGCGTGGCGTCGCGGTCGCTGTTCGAGTTGCGGTGGCCGGCGGTGGAGGCCGCCTCCGCCGGGGAGCTTTCCGGATGGGCGCTGGTGACCGGCGGCCAGGAGCTGCCGGCACCCCTCGGAGTGCCCACGTACCCCGATGTGGCGACGGTCAGGGGGGAGGAGTCCGTCCCCCGGACGCTGCTGCTGCCGGTGTTCCCCACGCCCGGCTCGGCGACGCCGGAGTCGGTCGGGGCGGCGACGTCGGACGTGCTGGCGACGGTGCAGTCCTGGCTGGCGGCTGACGCGCTGGCGGAGTCGCGGCTCGTGGTGGTGACCCGGGGCGCGGTCTCTGTCGGTGCCGACGACCGGGTGGCCGACC
This sequence comes from Micromonospora echinofusca, assembly GCF_900091445.1. Lineage (NCBI taxonomy): Bacteria > Bacillati > Actinomycetota > Actinomycetes > Micromonosporales > Micromonosporaceae > Micromonospora > Micromonospora echinofusca. Next base: position 3,739,675 of record NZ_LT607733.1, on the reverse strand, counting down.
TGGCGGGCGCGGCGGTGTGGGGCCTGCTGCGCTCGGCGCAGTCGGAGCATCCGGGGCGCATCGTCCTCGCGGACGTCGACGGCGACCTGGATGCCGCGCTGGTGGCCCTGCTGGACGGCGTCCTGCGGGAACCGACCGCGACCGGCGGCCAGTTGGCCGTCCGCGAGGGGGCGGTGTACTCGCCGCGCCTGGTCCGGGCCGGCATCACGGCGGCGGAGGCGCCGGTCGTGGGTGACGGTGCGGTGCTGGTGACCGGTGGTACGGGTGCGTTGGGTGCGTTGGTGGCGGAGCACCTGGTGTCGGTGCATGGCGTGCGGTCTCTGGTGCTGGTGTCGCGGCGTGGCCTCAGGGCTGCGGGTGCGGGTGAGTTGTCGGAGCGGCTGACCGGGCTGGGTGCGTCGGTGCGGGTGGTGGCCTGTGACGTGACGGACCGGGACCAGGTGTTCGGGCTGGTCGCCGAGATCGGCGCCGAGGGCCGGTTGGCGGGTGTGGTGCATACCGCCGGTGTCCTGGACGACGGTGTCGTGGAGGGGCTGACGGCGGAGCGTCTGGCGGGGGTGTTGGCGCCGAAGGTGTCGGCGGGTTGGCTGTTGCACGAGGCGACGGCGTCGCTGGACCTGGACTTGTTCGTGGTGTTCTCGTCGGTGGCGGGGGTGCTGGGTTCGCCGGGTCAGTCGGCGTACGCGGCGGGTAACGCGTTCCTGGACGGGTTGGCGGTGTACCGGCGGCAGCTCGGGTTGCCGGCGGTCAGCCTGGCGTGGGGCATGTGGGACACCGCCGGCATGGCCGCGTCGATCGAGGAGGCGGACCGGGCGCGTTCGGCGCGGGCGGGCCTGGCGCCGATGAGCGCCGAGGTCGGGCTGGAGCTGTTCGACGCCGCCCTGGGCGCCGACCGGCCGACCCTCGTACCGGCCGTGATCGACGTGCCCGCGCTGCGGGCGGCGACCTCCGGCGGCCCCGTGCCGGCCGTACTGCGCACCCTGATCGGCGTGACCGGCACCCGCCGCCAGGCGGGGCAGGGCGGTGGCGGCTGGGCCGAGCGGCTCGCCGGGCTGACCGAGGACGAGGGCCGCGCCCAGGTCGACGTGCTGGTGCGTGGCCTGGTGGCGCAGGTGTTGGGGCACGGTGGCATGGAGTCGGTGCCGGCGGACCGGGCGTTCCGGGAGTTGGGCTTCGACTCGCTGACGGCGGTGGACCTGCGTAACCGGTTGAACGCGGCCACCGGGCTGCGGCTGGCCTCGACGCTGGTGTTCGACTACCCGACCCCGGCCGTGCTCGCCGAGCACCTGTGGTCGGAGCTGGCCGGCGTTCGCGCCTCGGCCGCCGGCCCGGTCGCCGGTGCCATCGTCGGCACCGACGAGCCGATCGCCATCGTGGGCATGGCCTGCCGCTACCCGGGCGGGGTGGAATCGCCTGACGAACTGTGGGAGTTGCTGGCCGGCGGTGGGGACGGGATCTCCGAGTTCCCGGCGGACCGGGGCTGGGACCTGGAGTCGCTGTTCGACCCCGACCCGGACCGCAGCGGCACGTCGTACACGCGCCACGGTGGTTTCCTGTACGGGGCGGCGGAGTTCGACCCGGGCTTCTTCGGTATCTCGCCGCGTGAGGCCCTGGCCATGGACCCGCAGCAGCGGTTGCTGCTGGAGGCGTCGTGGGAGTCGTTCGAGTCGGCGGGGCTGGACCCGCAGCGGTTGCGGGGCAGCCGGACGGGTGTCTTCGCCGGTGTGATGTACCACGACTACGCCTCCCGCCTCATGGACCTGCCGACCGAGGTGGAGGGCTACGTCGGCACCGGGACCTCCGGCAGCGTCCTGTCCGGCCGGGTCGCCTACACGTTCGGCCTCGAGGGCCCGGCGGTGACCGTCGACACGGCGTGCTCGTCGTCGCTGGTGGCGTTGCACCTGGCGGTGCAGGCGTTGCGGTCGGGTGAGTGCGATCTGGCGTTGGCCGGTGGTGTGACGGTGATGGCGACGCCGGGGACGTTCATCGAGTTCTCGCGGCAGCGCGGGTTGTCGCAGGACGGTCGCTGCAAGTCGTTTGCCGCCTCGGCCGACGGCACGGGCTGGTCGGAGGGCGTCGGGGTGCTGCTGGTGCAGCGCCTCTCCGACGCCCAGCGCGAGGGCCGCAAGATCTACGCCGTGGTGCGCGGCACGGCGGTGAACCAGGACGGCGCGTCGAACGGTCTGACGGCGCCGAACGGTCCGTCGCAGCAGCGGGTGATCCGCCAGGCTCTGGCGAACGCGCGTCTCACCGCCGCCGACGTGGACGCGGTCGAGGCACACGGGACCGGCACGACGCTGGGTGATCCGATCGAGGCGCAGGCCCTGCTGGCGACGTACGGGCAGGAGCGTCCGCAGGATCGGCCGTTGTTGTTGGGGTCGGTGAAGTCGAACATCGGTCACACGCAGGCCGCCGCGGGTGTGGCTGGTGTGATCAAGATGGTCATGGCGATGCGGCACGGTGTGGTGCCGTCGACCCTGCACGTGGATGAGCCGTCGCCGCACGTCGACTGGTCGGCGGGGGCGGTCGCCCTCGCCACCGAGGCGACCCCGTGGCCGGCGGTGGACCGGCCGCGTCGGGCGGCGGTGTCGTCGTTCGGGATCTCCGGCACCAACGCGCACGTGATCATCGAGCAGCCGCCCGCCGAGACGATCGAGGGCGAGATCGTCGCCCGGGACGTACCGCCGCTGGTGCCGGTGCTGCTGTCGGCGCGCTCCGACGCGGCCCTGGCCGGCCAGGCCGGCCGGTGGGCGCGCTGGCTCGCCGCCGAGGAGGCCCCGCGTCCGCTGGACGTGGCCTGGTCCTCCGTCGCCACCCGACCCGCGCTGGAGCAGCGCGCCGTCGCCGTGGTGGCCGACCGGGACGACCTGCTCGCCGCGCTGCGGGCCCTCGATGCGGGCGAGCCCTCCGGGGCCGTCGTGACCGGCACCACCGCCGTACGCGGCCAGCTCGCGCTGCTGTTCTCGGGTCAGGGTGCGCAGCGCGCCGGCATGGGCCGGGAGTTGTCGGCGGAGTTCCCGGTGTTCGCCGCCGCGCTGGACGAGGTGTGTGCGCAGCTCGACCCGCTGCTGCCGCGTCCGCTGCGGGAGGTGCTGTTCGCGGAGGCGGGCAGTGCCGAGGCGGAGTTGCTGGATCAGACGGTGTTCACGCAGGCCGGGTTGTTCGCGGTCGAGGTGGCGCTGTTCCGTCTGGTGGAGTCGTTCGGCATCGTGCCGGACATGCTGGCCGGTCACTCGATCGGCGAGGTGACCGCCGCACATGTCGCGGGCGTGCTGTCCCTGGCCGACGCGTGTCAGCTCGTGGCCGCGCGGGGCCGGTTGATGCAGGCCCTGCCGGCCGGTGGCGGGATGTTGGCGGTGGCCGCCGACGAGACTGCGGTGGCGGAGTCGCTCGCCGGGCTGACCGACCGCGTCGGCATCGCCGCCGTCAACGGCCCGGCCGCAGTGGTGGTGTCGGGTGCGGTCGACGCGCTCGACGAGGTGGAGCGCGTCTGGCGCGACCGTGGCGTGCGCACGCGCCGCCTCACGGTCAGCCACGCCTTCCACAGCCCGTTGATGGAGCCGATGCTGGCCGAGTTCCGCGCGGTCCTGTCCGGGCTGAACTTTGAAGCGCCGTTGCTGCCGGTGGTGTCGAACGTGACGGGTGCGCTGGCCGATGCCGACGAGATCCGCACGGCTGACTACTGGGTGCGGCACGTGCGTGAGGCGGTCCGGTACGCCGACGGGGTGACCGCCCTGAAGGCCGCCGGGGTGGACACGTTCCTGGAGATCGGGCCGCAGAGCGTCCTGACCGCGATGGCCGCCGACGTGCTGCCCGACGACGACGCCGTGCTGGCCGTGGCCGTGCAGCGCCGGGACCGGCCGGAGACGCAGGCGCTGCTGCACGCCCTCGCGGAGCTGCACGTGCACGGCGTGCCGGTGACCTGGCGGCAGTGGTTCGCCGACACCGGCGCGCGCCGCGTCGACCTGCCCACGTACGCCTTCCAGCACCAGCGCTACTGGCCGGAGGGCACGCCCGCGAAGCAGGCCGCCCCGGAGGGCGGCGACGCCGAGTTCTGGGCCGCCGTCGAGCGTGGCGACCTGGCCGCCCTCGCCGCCGAACTCGGCGACGACACCGAGGACCTGGACGCGCTCGCCCCGGCCCTGCCGCTCCTGGCGCGCTGGCGTCAGCACCGGTCGCGGGACACCGCCCTCGACGGGTGGTCGTACCGGGTCGGGTGGGAGCCGGTGCGGCCGGCCCCGGCGACCCGGTTGTCCGGGCGGTGGCTGGTCGTCACCGTCGACAGCGGCGCCGACGCGGGCGTCGCGAAGACCCTCAGCCAGGCGGGCGCCCGGGTGGACACGCTCACCGTGTCGTCCACCCTCGCCCGCGCCGAACTGAGCGAGCGACTGGGCCGGATCAGCGGGGACGGCTGGGCCGGGGTGCTCTGCGTACTGCCCCGCCAGGACCGGCCCCTGGCCGACACCCCGGCGGTGCCCGCCGGCGCGGCCGCCCTGCTCACCCTCACCCGCGCGCTCACCGACACCGGCCTGCCGGGACGGGTGTGGGCGCTCAGCCGGACCGCGATGCCGGTCACGGCCGGGGAACGGGCCGGCGACGTCTGGGCGGCCCTGGCCTGGGGCCTGGGCCGGGTCGTCGCCCTCGAACAGCCCGACCGCTGGGGCGGCCTGATCGACCTGCCCGACCGCGCCGACCGCGGCGCCCGCGCCGGGCTCGTCGCCGTCCTCGCCGACGGCACCCTGGACCAGGTGGCCGTCCGCCGCAACGGCCTCTTCGGCCGGCGGCTGGTGCCGGCCGCGCCGCCCGCCGGCGCGGGCTGGCGGCCCGCCGGGACGGTCCTGGTGACCGGCGGTACGGGTGCCCTCGGTCGGCACGTGGCGCGCTGGTTGCTGGCCAACGGGGCCGGTGAGGTGGTGCTCGCCTCGCGGCGGGGTCCGGCCGCGCCGGGCGCGGCCGAGCTGGTGGCCGAGCTGGGTGCGGTGCGGGTGGTGGCGTGCGACGTCACCGACCGGGCCGCGATCGATGCCCTCGTGGCGGACCTGCCGGAGCTGACCGCCGTCGTGCACACCGCCGGGGCGTCCGGCGGCACCACCCCGGCGTACGAGGTGACCGACGGCGAGCTGTCGGAGACCCTGGCCGGCAAGGTGCTCGGCGCCGTGCACCTCGACGCCGCCTGCCGGGGCCGGGACCTCGACGCGTTCGTGGTCTTCTCCTCCGTCGCCGGCGTCTGGGGCGGCGGCGGGCAGGCCGGCTACGCGGCCGGCAACGCCCTGCTCGACGCGCTCGTCGCCGCCCGCCGGGCGGCCGGCCTGCCCGCCACCGCCCTGGCCTACGGCCCGTGGGCGGAGGACGGCATGGCCTCCGGCGAGACGGCCGACGGCCTGCGCCGCCGCGGGTTCAGCCCGCTCGCGCCCGACGCCGCCGTCGCGGCGCTCGGCCGCTGGGTGAACGCCCCCGAGGCGGCGCCGGTGATCGTGGACGTCGACTGGTCCCGGTTCGTCACGGCGTTCACCGCCGCGCGGCCGAGCCACCTCTTCGACCGGGTCGCCCCCGCCGTCGCCGAGGAGCCGGAGCGGCCGGAGAGCGCCGCCGCCACCGACGGGCTGCGGGCCAGGCTCGCCACGCTGCCGGCGACCGGCCAGGAGGCGCTGCTGGTCGACCTCGTCCGCGCGGAGGCGGCGGCCGTCCTCGGCCACCCCACCACCGACCAGGTGCCGGCCGGCCGGGCGTTCCGGGAGCTGGGCTTCGACTCCCTCGCCGCCGTGCAGCTGCGCGACCGGCTGGGCCGGGTCACCGGCCTGACCCTGCCGTCGACGGTGGTCTTCGACCACCCGTCGGCGGCGGAACTGGCCCGCTTCCTGCGTACCGAAATCGTCATCGGCGCGGACGGCGGACCGGTCACCGGCGGCACGACCTCGGCCCGGCCGCCGGCGGACGAGCCGATCGCGATCGTCTCCATGGCCTGCCGCTTCCCCGGCGGGGTGTCCTCGCCGCAGGAACTGTGGCGGCTGCTGGCCGACGGCGTGGACGCCGTGACGCCGATGCCCACCGACCGGGGCTGGGACCTGGACGCACTGTTCGACAGCGACCCGGAGCGGGTCGGCACCAGCTACACCCGCAGCGGCGGCTTCCTGCACGACGTGGCCGGCTTCGACGCCGCGTTCTTCGGCATCAACCCGCGCGAGGCCCTCGCCATGGATCCGCAGCAGCGGCTGCTGCTGCACACCACCTGGGAGGTCTTCGAACGAGCCGGCATCGACCCGCACCGGGTACGCGGCTCCGCCACCGGCGTCTTCATGGGCACCAACGGGCAGGACTACGCCACGCTGCTGCTGGGCGCCCGGTCCCAGGTGGAGGGCTACCAGGCGACCGGCAACGGGGCGTCGGTGGTCTCCGGCCGCCTGGCGTACTCGTTCGGGCTGCACGGCCCCGCGGTCACCGTCGACACGGCCTGCTCGTCGTCGTTGGTCGCGCTGCACCTGGCCGCACAGGCGCTGCGCAGCGGCGAGTGCGACCTCGCACTGGCCGGCGGCGTCACGGTGATGTCGACCCCGGGCGCGTTCCTGGAGTTCTCCCGGCAGCGCGGCCTCGCCGCCGACGGGCGGGTCAAGGCGTTCGCCGAGGCCGCCGACGGCACCGGCTGGGGCGAGGGCGTCGGCGTCCTGCTGCTCCAGCGGCTCTCCGACGCCCAGCGCGACGGCAACCGGATCCTCGCCGTCGTACGGGGCAGCGCCGTCAACCAGGACGGCGCGAGCAACGGCCTCACCGCGCCGAACGGGCCCGCGCAGCAGCGGGTCATCCGGCAGGCGCTGGACAACGCCGGCCTCACCCCCGGTGACGTGGACGTCGTCGAGGCGCACGGCACCGGCACCACCCTCGGCGACCCGATCGAGGCGCAGGCGCTGCTGGCCACGTACGGCAGGGAGCGCCCCGCCGACCGGCCGCTGTGGCTCGGGTCGGTCAAGTCGAACATCGGCCACACCCAGGCGGCGGCGGGCGCGGCGAGCCTGATGAAGATGGTGCTGGCCCTGCAACACGGGGTGCTGCCCGCGACCCTGCACGTGGACGCGCCGACCCCGCACGTCGACTGGACGTCCGGCACGCTGGCGCTGCTCACCGAGGCACGACCGTGGACCACCACGGACGGGCCGCGCCGGGCCGGTGTCTCCTCGTTCGGGATCAGCGGCACCAACGCCCACGTGATCATCGAAGAGGCCCCGCAGCCGGCACCGGTCGCCGCCGACGGGGAAGGGCCCGAAGCGACCGTCGGGCACGGCGAAGCGCCACGCGACCAGCGCGCCGTGGCCCTGCCGTGGCCGGTCTCCGCCGCCGACCTGCCCGCGCTGCGCGCGCAGGCCGGCCGGCTGGCCGACCGGCTCGCGACCGGTGACGACCCCGCCGACCTGGTCGCCTGGACGCTCGCCGACGGCCGGGCCCACCTCGGCCGGCGGGCCACCGTGGTCGCCGCCGACCGGGCGACCCGGCTGGCCGCCCTGCGGGCCCTGGCCGGCGGGGAGGACCACCCAGCGCTGGTCACCGCCCGACGGCACGGAGGCGGCCTCGCGGTCCTCTTCTCCGGCCAGGGCGCCCAGCGCCCCGGCGCCGGCCGGCAGCTGTACGACACGTTCCCCGTGTTCGCGGCGGCCCTCGACGAGGTCTGCGCGGCGCTGGACCACCAGCTGCCGCAGCCGCTGAAGCCGGTGCTGTTCGCGGCCGACGGCAGCGCCGAGGCGACGCTGCTCGACGAGACGGTGTTCACCCAGGCGGGGCTGTTCGCGCTGGAGGTGGCCCTGTTCCGGCTGGTCGAGTCGTTCGGCGTGGTGCCCGGGCACGTCGCCGGGCACTCGATCGGCGAGATCACCGCCGCGCACGTCGCCGGGGTGTTGTCCCTCGCGGACGCCGCCACGCTGGTGGCCGCCCGGGGCCGGCTCATGCAGGCCCTGCCCGCCGGGGGAGGGATGCTCGCCGTGGCCGCCGACGAGGCGGCGGTGGCCGAGTCCCTCGCCGGGCTGACCGACCGGGTCGGCGTCGCCGCCGTCAACGGCCCCACCGCCGTGGTGCTCGCCGGCGCCGTCGACGCCCTCGACGGGTTGGAGCGGCTCTGGCAGGAGCGCGGCGTACGCACCCGGCGACTGCGGGTCAGCCACGCGTTCCACAGCCCGCTGATGGAGCCGATGCTGGCCGAGTTCCGGACCGTCCTCGACGGGCTGACGTTCGCCGCGCCGCTGCTGCCGATCGTGTCGAACCTGACCGGGCGGCTCGCCGAGCCCGCCGAGATCCGGACGCCCGACTACTGGGTGCGCCACGTGCGGGAGGCCGTCCGGTACGCCGACGGAATCGCCGCGCTGCGCGACGCGGGCGTGGACACCTTCCTGGAACTCGGCCCGCAGGCGGTGCTGACCGCCATGACCGCCGGACTGCTGCCCGACGACGACGGCGGCACGGCCGTGGCGGCGCTGCGCGCCGGCGCCGACGAGCCGACCGCCCTGCTCTCCGCGCTGGCCGTCGTGCACGGCACCGGACGCGACGTCGACTGGTCGGCGGTGCTCGCCGTGCTGGCCGGCCCCCGTCCGGACCCCCGCCGGCTGCCCGAGCTGCCGACGTACGCGTTCCGGCCGCAGCGCTACTGGCCGACCCTCGACGCGGCGCCGACCGCCGACCCGGTCGACGACGCGTTCTGGCGGGCCGTCACCGACGGCGACCTGGGCCGCCTCGGCCTCGACCCGGACCAGCCGCTGCGCGAGCTGCTGCCGGAACTGGAGTCGTGGCGGCGCCGCCAGCGCCTCGACGGCACCCTGGCCGGCTGGCGGTACCGGATCACCTGGGAACGCCGGGCGCTGACCGGCGCCGACCCCGGCACGTGGCTGGTGGTGGCCCCGCCGCACCAGGTCACCGACCGGGTGCTCGCCGCCCTCACGGCCGGCGCCGCGACGGTGCACCTGCTGACCGTCGACCCGGCCACCGCCACCCGCGACGGCCTGGCCGCCGACCTCGACCGGCTCGCCGCCGCGTACCAGCCGACGGCGCTGCTGTCCCTGCTGGCGCTGGACGAGGCGCCGCACCCGGAGCAGACCGCGCTGCCGACCGGCCTGGCGGCGAACCTGCTGCTCGTGCAGGCGCACACCGGTCGCTCCGGCCCGGCCGTGCCGCTGTGGCTGGCGACCACCGGCGCCGTCGCCGTGGACGACGAACCGGTCGTGCACCCGACGCAGGCCACCACGTGGGGCCTCGGGCTCGTCGCCGCCCTGGAGCACCCCCGGCACGTCGGCGGAGTCGTCGACCTGCCGGCCGGCCACGACGAGGCGGCGTACGCGGCCCTGGTCTCGGCGCTGGTCAACGTCGACGGGGAGGACCAGCTTGCCGTCCGGCAGGCCGGCGTACACGCCCGGCGGCTGGTCCGCGACACCGGGCGGCCGGCGACGGGCGACGGCTACCAGCCGAACGGCACCGTCCTGCTCACCGGCGGGACCGGGGCGCTCGCCCGGCACACCACCGACTGGCTGGGCCGCCACGGCGCCGAGGTGCTCCCGCTGACCGAGCCGGCCACGGGCAAGCTCGGCGACCTGATGGAGCAGCTCGCCGCCGAGAGCCGGCCGGTGACCGCGCTCGTGCACGTACCGGCGGAGACCGGCTCGGTGCCGCTGGGCGAGCTGACCCTCGCCGGCCTGGCCGCCGACCTCGCCGCCACCGTCGGCGACGTCCCCAGGTACGCCGACGAGCTGGCCCACCGGCCGCTCGACGCGTTCGTGCTGTGCACCTCCACGACGGGGGTGTGGGGCGCGGGCGGCCGGGCCGGCCAGTCCGCCGGTGACGCGCTGCTGCACGCGCTCGCGGCGAACCGGCGGCACGGCGGACTGGCGGCCACCGCCGTGGCGTGGGGCCCGTGGCACGACGATCCCGAGTCGGCCGAGCTGGCGCAGCTGCGCCGGCGGGGCCTGCCGGGTCTGCCCCCGGAGCTGGCCGTCGAGGCGTTCGGGCAGGCGCTGCGGGGCGAGGCGGCACTGGTGGTCGCCGACGTGCGCTGGGACCGGTTCGTGCCGACGTTCGCGTCGATGCGGCCGTGCCCGCTGCTGACCGGGGTCCCCGAGGCGGGCGCGGCGATGCCCGCCGACGACGACCACCGGCCGGCGGACGACGAGGCGGCCGCCGCGCTGCGGGAGCGGCTGCGCCCGCTGAGCCCCGGCGAACGGGAGGGCGTCCTCGTCGACCTGGTGGGTGGCCTCGCGGCGGCCGTACTCGGCCACACCGGGGGTGCGGGGCTGGAGCCCGACCGGGCGTTCCGCGAGGTCGGCTTCGACTCGATGACGGCCGTGGAGCTGCGCAACCGGCTCCGCGCCGCCACCGGCGTCCAGCTGCCCGCCGCCGTGGTGTTCGACTACCCGACGCCGGCGGCGCTCGCCCGGCACCTGCGCGACCGGCTCGCCGAGGACGGCGCCGCCGCGGCGGCCCCGCTGCTCGCCGAGCTGGAGCGGCTCGACGGCGTCTTCGCGGCCGACGCGCCGGACCGGCTGACCCGCCAGAAGCTGCTGGTGCAGCTCCAGGCGTTCGTGGCCCGGTGGGGCGACGAGCGTGGTCCCGTCGAGGAGAAACCGGCCTCGCACACCCTCGACGACGCCACCGACGCCGAGATCTTCGATTTCATCCACCGCGAGCTGGGTGGCCCCGGCGGCAATTTGCCGGGCATCTAGAAATGGTGTCGTACGGCCGTTGTCGACGGTTGTGACACCGGTGGCCGGGCGGGCCTGGACACCCGCCCGGCCACACCCCGCGAGGGTGCCGCGCCGGACCGCTCGCAGGGCGGGTCGGCGCAGCCTGCGCCCCCGCCGCCTAGGGGCACCCGTAGGGGCACGCTAGGGGTTGTGACCGCCGTCCGGCGACAATTACCTTTCGTCCGGCGCGTAAGACCTGGTGGGGACTTAAACGCTATTTGTCTGGCAATTCGTGGTCGGCTGAATGGGTTTGGATCTTCGCGGCTTGTGGCGTCTGTGGACGGTATTGGGTCGCTGTTTCTTTCCGACCCGAAGAGGTGGCGTCAATGGCGACTGAAGATACGCTCCGGGAGTACCTGAAATGGGTGACGGCGGACCTTCACCAGACCAGGAGGAAGCTCGGCGAGCTTGAGGCGGCCAACCGCGAGCCGATCGCCATCGTCGGCATGGCCTGCCGGTTCCCGGGCGGGGTGGACTCGCCGGAGCGGCTGTGGGAGCTCGTCGACTCCGGCCGCGACGCCGTCTCCGCGTTCCCCGCCGACCGTGGCTGGGACCTGGCGCGGCTGTTCCACCCGGACCCCGACCACCCCGGCACGTCGTACGTCGCCGAGGGCGGCTTCGTCGACTCCGCCACCGACTTCGACGCCGCGTTCTTCGGCATCTCGCCGCGCGAGGCCCTCGCCATGGACCCCCAGCAGCGGCTGCTGCTGGAGACCTCGTGGGAGGCGTTCGAGCACGCCGGCATCGACCCCTCGACGCTGCGCGGCCACCAGGTCGGGGTGTTCGCCAGCACCACCGGCCAGGACTACGTGGGGCTGCTCCAGCAGCCGCCGCCCGGCACCGAGGGATACATCCTCACCGGCACCGCGGCCAGCGTCGTATCCGGCCGGATCTCGTACGCGCTCGGCATCGAGGGACCCGCCGTCACCGTCGACACCGCCTGCTCGTCGTCGCTGGTCGCGCTGCACCTGGCGTGCCAGGCGCTGCGGCAGGGCGAGTGCACCCTGGCGCTGGCCGGCGGGGCGACCGTCATGTCCACCCCGTCCGCCTTCATCGGCTTCAGCCGGCAGCGGGGCCTGGCCATGGACGGCCGGGTCAAGTCGTTCGCCGCCGCCGCCGACGGCACCGCCTGGGGCGAGGGGGCCGGCCTGCTGCTGGTCGAGCGGCTCTCCGACGCCCGCCGCAACGGCCACCCCGTCCTCGCCGTGGTACGCGGCAGCGCGGTCAACCAGGACGGCGCGAGCAACGGGCTGACCGCCCCCAACGGCCCGTCCCAGCAGCGCGTCGTGCTCCAGGCGCTGGCCAGCGCCCGGCTCGCCCCGGAGCAGGTCGACGTCGTGGAGGCGCACGGCACCGGCACCACCCTCGGTGACCCCATCGAGGCGCAGGCGCTGCTGTCGACGTACGGGCAGGGCCGGCCGGCGGACCGGCCGCTGTGGCTCGGCTCGGTCAAGTCGAACATCGGCCACACCCAGGCCGCCGCCGGTGTGGCCGGCGTGATCAAGATGGTGATGGCGCTGCGGCACGACACGGTGCCCGCCACCCTGCACGTCGACGAGCCCACCCCCAACGTGGACTGGACGGCCGGCGCGGTCGCGCTGGCCACCGAGCCGCGGCCGTGGCCCGCCGGGGAGCAGCCCCGCCGCGCGGGCATCTCCTCCTTCGGCATGAGCGGCACCAACGCCCACGTGATCATCGAGGAGGCGCCCGCCGCCGACCCGGCCCCGACGGCCGACGCCCCGGACGCCCCCGCCGCCGCGACCGACGCCGGCACCGTGCCGGCCGCCGCCGACACCGCCTGCGTCGACGGGGCCGGCCTCGTGCCGGTGCTGGTCTCCGCCCGCGACGCCGAGTCCCTGGCCGTGCAGGGCACCCGCTGGGCCGACTGGCTCGACGGCCGCCCCGAGCTGCGGCTGACCGACGTCGGCTGGTCGTCGGTGCACACCAGGGCCAGCCTCGAGCACCGCGCCGTACTGCTCGCCGCCGACCGGGCCGACCTGACCGCCGGCCTGCGCGCGCTGGCGGCCGGCGGCGACGCCCCGGGCCTGGTCACCGGCGCCGGTCCGCGTGGCGGCAAGCTCGCGTTCCTCTTCTCCGGCCAGGGCGCGCAGCGCAGCGGCATGGGTCGCGAGCTGGCCGCCGCGTTCCCCGTCTTCGACCGGGCGCTGGCCGAGGTCTGCGCCGAGCTGGACCGGCACCTGCCCCGCCCGCTGGCCCCGGTGCTCTTCGCGCCCGAGGGCGACGAGGCCGCCGGGCTGCTCAACCAGACCCTCTACACCCAGGCCGGCCTGTTCGCCGTCGAGGTCGCGCTGTTCCGGCTCCTGGAGAGCTGGGGGATCGTCCCGGACGTCCTGCTCGGCCACTCGATCGGCGAGCTGTCCGCCGCGCACGCGGCCGGCGTGCTGTCGCTGCCCGACGCCGCCACGCTCGTCGCGGCCCGGGGCCGGCTGATGCAGGCCCTGCCGGCCGGCGGCGCGATGCTGGCCGTCCAGCTCCCCGCCGACGCCGTCCGGGCCGCCCTGGCCGGCGTCGAGGACCGCGTCGCCGTGGCCGCCGTCAACGGGCCCACCGCCGTGGTCGTCTCCGGCGCGGCCGACGCCGTCGAGGAACTCGAACGCCGCTGGGCCGACCAGGGCGTACGCACCAGGCCGCTGCGCGTCAGCCACGCCTTCCACAGCCCGCTGATGGAACCCATGCTCGCCGAGTTCGCCGCCGTGGTGCGCCGGCTGGAACTGCACCCGCCGGCGCTGCCGATCGTGTCGAACCTGACCGGCGCGCTCGCCGACCCCGACGAGATCCGCACCGCCGACTACTGGGTGCGGCACGTGCGGGAGGCCGTCCGGTTCGCCGACGGCGTCGACCAGCTGCGCGCCCTGGGCGTGCGTACGTTCCTGGAGGTCGGCCCCAGCGGGGTGCTCACCGCGCTGGCCCGTGACGTCCTGACCGCCGCCGGCGCGGACGACGACACCGCCGCCGTGGCGCTGCTGCGCCGCGACCGCCCCGAGCCCGCGTCCGCGCTCACCGCCCTCGCCGAGCTGCACGTCGGCGGGGTCGAGGTCGGCTGGGCGCAGCTGTACGCGGGCGCCGACACCGCGCGGGTGCCGCTGCCCGGGTACGCCTTCCGCCGGCAGCGCTTCTGGCCCGAGCCGCCGCCCGCCGCCCCCGACACCGTGGCGGCGGACGGCGACGACGAGTTCTGGACCGCCCTGGAACAGGCGGACGCCGACACCCTGCGCGGCGAGCTGGGCGACGACGACGAGCAGGTCCAGGCGCTGCTGCCGGCCCTGCCGGTGCTCACCTCCTGGCGTCGGTCGCGGCGGGAACGCTCCCTCGTGGACGGTTGGTCGTACCAGGTCACCTGGCAGCCCGTGCCGGTCGAGGACGCCGACGCCCCGGCGGGTCGCTGGTTGGTCGTGCTGCCCGCCGACGACGCGCCGGCGTGGGCGGACGGCCTGGCCGGGATCTTCGGCGACGCCGAGCCGCTGGTGCTGCGCGTCGGCGCGGCGGACCTGGACCGCGCGGCGCTCGCCGCCCGGCTGCGGGAGACGGTCGACGGCCGGGGTGTCGACGGCGTGCTCGCCGTGGTCGCCGGCCAGGACCGGCTGCTGCCCGAGCACCCCGGCGTGACCCTCGCCGCCGCCGGCACCCTCGCCCTGGTCCAGGCCATGACCGACCTCGACCTGGTGGCGCCGCTGTGGTGCGTCACCAGCGGCGCCGTGGCGGCGGCCCCGGGCGACCGGGTCCCGCACCCGTTGCAGACCGAGGTCTGGGGCCTCGGCCGCGCCGCGGCCGTCGAGCAACCGCACCGCTGGGGCGGCCTGGTCGACCTGCCGGCCACCGTCGACGACGCCACCACCCGGCGGCTCGCCGCCGTGCTCACCGGCCACGGCGGCGAGGACCAGGTGGCCGTGCGACCCGGCGGGACCTGGGCCCGGCGGCTCACCCCGGCCCCGCCGCCGGCGGACGAGCCGTCCGCCGGCGACTGGTGCTCCGGCACCGTCCTGGTCACCGGCGGCACCGGCGCCCTCGGCGGCCACGTCACCCGCTGGCTGCTCGACCGCGGCGTCGGGCGGGTGGTCCTGGCCAGCCGCCGGGGCGCCGCCGCCCCGGCCGTGGCGGACCTGCTCGATGCGTACGGCGCCGACGGGCGGGTCACCGCCGCCACCTGCGACGTCACCGACCGGCGGTCCGTGGCGGAGCTGGTCGGGTCGCTGCCCGACCTGACCGCGGTCGTGCACGCCGCCGGCACCGACCAGCTCACCCCGCTGACCGACACCACCCTCGACGAGTTCTCCCACGTCGTCGCGGGTAAGGTGCTCGGCGCCCTGCACCTCGACGCGTGCCTCGCCGACCGCGAGCTGGGCGCGTTCGTCATGTTCTCCTCCATCTCCGGCGTGTGGGGCAGTGCCGGGCAGTGCGCCTACGGCGCCGGCAACTCCCTGCTGGACGCCCTCGCCGTCAACCGGCGCGACCGGGGCCTGCCGGCCACCGCCGTCTCCTGGACGGCCTGGGGCGGCGCGCACGGCATGGCCGCCGAGAACGTGGCCACCGAGCAGCTCAACCGGATGGGCCTGCCGCCCGTCGACCCGGAGAAGGCCCTCGTCGCCCTCGACCGGGCGCTGCGTCGCCCGACGCCCTGCGTGACCGTCGCCGACGTCGACTGGAGCCGGTTCCACCCCGCGTTCACCGTGGCCCGGCCCAGCCCCTTCCTGGGCGGCCTGCCGCAGGTGCGGGCGCTCGTCGCGCAGGAGGAGGCCGCCACGCCCACGGGCGGGGTCGCCGCGCCGCTGCGCCACCTCGCGGCGTTGCCCGCGGCGGAGCAGGAGCGGGAGCTGCTGCGGCTGGTCAACGAGCAGACCGCCGCGGTGCTGGGCCACGCCACCCCCGACGAGCTGCGCGGCCGCCCGTTCAAGGACCTCGGCTTCGACTCGCTGACCGCCGTGGACTTCCGGGGACGGCTGAACACGGCCACCGGCCTGCGGTTGCCCACCACGCTGGTCTTCGACTACCCGACCCCCGCCGAGCTGGCCGCGCACCTGCGCGAGCTGGTCTCCGGCGCCGCCCCCGCCGACGCCCCGCAGGCCGTCGTCGTCGACGCCGACGAGCCCGTCGCGATCGTCGGCATGGCCTGCCGCTACCCCGGGGGCGTCGACGGGCCGGAGGCGTTCTGGCGGCTGGTCGCCGACGGCGTGGACGCCATCTCGCCGTTCCCCACCGACCGGGGCTGGGAGATCCCCGAGCCTGCGGAGGGGACGCACCCGCCGGCGGGCGGCTTCCTCTACGACGTGGCGGACTTCGACCCCGCGTTCTTCGAGATCTCGCCCCGCGAGGCCCTCGCCATGGACCCGCAGCAGCGGCTCACCCTCGAGACGTCCTGGGAGGCGCTGGAGCGGGCCGGGGTGGACCCGGCGACGCTGCGCGGCACCCGTACGGGCGTCTTCGTGGGCGCCTCCACCTCCGGCTACGGTACCGGGCTCACCGAGGTCCCCGAGGGCGTCGAGGGCTACCTGATGACCGGCGCCGCGCACAGCGTCATCTCCGGCCGGGTCGCGTACGCCCTCGGTCTGGAGGGACCGGCCGTCACCGTCGACACCGCCTGCTCCTCGTCCCTGGTGGCGCTGCACCTCGCCGGGGCGGCGCTGCGGCGCGGCGAGTGCGACCTGGCGCTGGCCGGCGGCGTGGCGGTCATGGCCACCCCGACGGCGTTCCAGGAGTTCTCCCGCCAGGGCGGCCTGGCCTCCGACGGGCGGTGCAAGTCCTTCGCCGCCACGGCGGACGGCACCGGCTGGTCCGAGGGCGTCGGCATGCTGCTCGTGCAGCGGCTCTCCGACGCCCGGCGGCAGGGCCGCCGCATCCTCGCCGTGGTACGCGGCTCCGCCGTCAACTCCGACGGCGCGTCCAACGGCCTGACCGCCCCCAACGGTCCCTCCCAGCAGCGGGTGATCCGGCAGGCGCTCGCCAGCGCCCGGCTGACGACCACGGACGTGGACGTCGTCGAGGCCCACGGCACCGGCACCGTCCTCGGCGACCCCATCGAGGCGCAGGCCCTGCTCGCGACGTACGGGCAGGACCGGGGCGACGCCGGCCCGCTGCTGCTGGGCTCGGTCAAGTCGAACATGGGCCACGCGCAGGCCGCCGCCGGCGTGGCCGGCGTGATCAAGATGGTGCTGGCGATGCGGGAGGGCACCGTCCCGGCGTCGCTGCACGCGGACACCCCGTCGCCGCACATCGACTGGTCGGCCGGCGACGTGGAGCTGGTGACCCGGTCCCGGCCCTGGCCGGCGGTCGGCCGGCCCCGCCGGGCGGCGGTCTCCTCGTTCGGCATCTCCGGCACCAACGCCCACGTGGTCGTCGAGCAGGCCGTCGACACCGACGCCGCCGGCGACGCCGAGGCGACCCCCGCCCCGGCCGCCGGGCTGCTGGCCGCCGACGCGGTGGTCTGGCCGGTCTCGGCCCGCTCGGCCTCCGCCCTGGCCGCGCAGGCGTCCCGGCTGGCCCGGCACCTGCGCGCGCACCCCGGCCTCGCCCCGGCGGCGGTCGGCTGGTCCCTCGCCGCGACCCGCTCGGCGTTCGACCGGCGTGCCGTGGTGCTCGGCGCCACCCCCGGCGAGCTGCTGGCCGGCCTGGACGCCCTCGCGGCCGGCACCCCGGCCGGCAACGTGGTGACCGGCACCGTCGCCAACCACGGCGCGGGCCCGGTGCTCGTCTTCCCGGCCGTCGCCCCGGCGGGCGCGGCGGCCGACCTGGTGGGCCGCTGCCCGGTCTTCGACGACACCCTCGCCGAGTGCCGGCAGGCCCTCGCCCCCTGGGTGGACGTCGACCCGGCCGCCCTGCTCACCGGCTCCGACCCCTCCTGGGCCGAGCGGCCGGAGCTGGCCCGGCCCATCCTGTTCGCCGTCGGCGTGGCGCTCGCCGCCGTCTGGCGGCACGCCGGGCTCACCCCGGCCGCGGTCGTCGGCGACGGCGACGGCGAGGTCGTGGCCGCCTGCGTCGCGGGCCTGCTCTCCCTGCCCGACGCCGCCCGCACGGTGGCGCTGCGGGCCCGGGCCGCCGCCGGTGACCTGGACCCCGAGGGCCTCCGCGCCGCCCTGGCGGGAATCGCGCCGCAGCCCGGGACCGCCCGGCTGGCCTCCACCGTCACCGGGGACTGGACCGACCCGGCCGGGCTCGGTCCGGACCACTGGGCCGCGCTCGGGACCGGTGCTCCGGCGGCCGCCGGCGGGGACGCGGGAACGGAGCGGCTCGACGCCGCCCTGCGCGCCGCCGTGGCGGCCGGACACGTGACCTTCGTGGAGGTCTCGCCGGCACCCGCGCTGGCCGCCCGGGTCGCCGCCGTGCTCGACGCGACCGGCACCACCGGCCACGTCTTGGACACCCTCTGCGGGCCGGACGACGCCGCCACCCGGCTGCTGACCGGCCTCGCCACCGCGTACACCCTCGGCCTGGCGGTGGAGCACCGCCGGCTGCTGCCCGAGGCCGAGCCGGTCGACCTGCCCACGTACGCCTTCGACCGGCACCGCTACTGGCTGGAGCGCACCGGCGCGCACCGCTCCGTCCTGCCCGCCGTCGGCCTCGACGTGGTCGACCACCCGCTGCTCAGCGCGGTGGCCGACCTGCCCGGCGACGAGGGCCTGCTGTTCACCGGCCGGATCACCCTCTCCACCCACCCGTGGCTCGCCGACCACGCCGTGCTGGGCACGGTGCTGCTGCCCGGGACGGCCCTGGTGGAGCTGGCGTCCTGGACCGGCCGGCAGGCCGGCGCGGCGACGGTCGCCGAGCTGAACCTGGAGGCGCCGCTGGCGATCCCCACCGAGGGCGGCATCGACCTGCGGGTCCGCGTCGGCCCGCCGGACGAGACCGGGCACCGGCCCGTCGCCATCCACACCCGGCGCGACGACGACACCGGGCCCGACGGCGCCCGGGCCTGGCAGCGGCACGCCTCCGGCCAGCTCGCCGACACCGTCGACCCGGACCCCGCTCCGGCCGGCGTGTGGCCGCCCGCCGACGCCGAGCCGATCGCCCTCGACGGGCTCTACGCCCGGCTCGCCGCCCAGGGCTACCACTACGGCCCCGCCTTCCGTGCGCTGCGCGCCGCGTGGCGCTCGGGCCCGGACATCCTCGCCGAGGTCGCCCTCGACGCCGACGCGTCCACCGACACCACGGCCTTCTCGGTGCACCCGGCCCTGATGGACGCGGCGCTGCACGCCATCGGCGCCAGCGCCACGGCCGGCGCCACCGACGCCACCGTGGACGGCGGCGCGCCGGCCCCCGACGGCGGCCCCGACATCCGCCCGGGCCTGCCGTTCACCTGGGCGGGCGTCACCATCCGGCCCACCCGCGCCCGCGAGCTGCGGATCCGGCTGCGCGCCACCGACGCCGGGTCCGTGGCCCTGACCATCACCGACACCGGCGCCACCCCGGTCGCCTCCGTCGACGGCCTGGTCCTGCGGCCCATCTCCGGCGAGCAGCTCAGCGCCGCCCGCCGCTCGGCCAGCCGGTCCCTGCACCGCCTCGACTGGGTCGCCCCCGTCGCCGGCCGCGCCGACGGCACCCCCCGGTTCGTCGTCCTCGGCGACGACTGGCCGGGCACCGACCGGCACCCGGACCTCTCCGCGCTGGTCGCCGACGTGCGCGCGGGCGGCCCCGTGCCCGACGCGGTGGTGGTGACCTGCGCCGGACCGGCCGCCGACGAGCCGCACCCCGCCGCCCAGGCGCACCGCGTCGCCCACCGGATGCTCGCGCTGGCCCAGCAGTGGCTCGCCGAGGAGGCCCTGACCGCCGCCCGGCTGGTGGTCGTCACCCGCGGCGCGGTCCGGGTCGACCCGGACGAGCGGATCGCCGACGTACCGGCCGCCACCGCCTGGGGCCTGCTGCGCTCCGCCCAGTCGGAGAACCCCGACCGGATCGTGCTCCTCGACGTCGACGACGACGCTTCGGCCGCCGCGCTGCTGCCGGCGGCCCTGGCCGCCGGCGAACCCCAGCTCGCCGTACGCGCCGGTCAGCTCCGGGTGCCCCGACTGACCCGGCTCGGACCGCCCCCGGCCGAGGCGTCCGGCCCCGACCTGGCCGCCGGCACCGTCCTGGTGACCGGGGCGACCGGCCTGCTCGGGCGGCTCGTGGCGCGGCGGCTGGTGACCCGGCACGACGTACGGCACCTGCTGCTGGTCAGCCGCAGCGGGGCGGACGCCCCGGGCGTCGCCGCGCTGGTCGACGAGCTGGCCGAGCTGGGCGCCACCGCCCGGGTGCTCGCCTGCGACGTCACCGACCGCGACGCGCTCGCCCTGCTGGTCGACCAGCTCCCCGCCGACCTGCCGCTGACCGGCGTGGTGCACGCGGCCGGGGTGCTCGACGACGGCGTCCTGCCCGCGCTCACCCCGGACCGCTTCGACACCGTGCTGCGCCCCAAGGTCGACGCGGCCTGGCACCTGCACGAGCTGACGGAGAAGCTGGACCTGGCCGCGTTCGTGCTCTTCTCCTCGGCGGCCGGCCTCTTCGGCGGCCCCGGGCAGGCCAACCACGCGGCGGCGAACTGCTTCCTCGACGCCCTCGCCCAGCATCGGCGCGACCGTGGACTCCCGGCGCTCTCGCTGGCCTGGGGCCCGTGGGTCAACGACACCGGCGACGGGCAGACCGGGCACGTCGACGAGGCCCGGATGAACCGGGGCGGCTTCGTCCCGCTCGGCGCCGAGGAGGGCATGGACCTGTTCAGCGAGGCCCTGCGCTTCGCCGAGCCGGTGGTCGTACCGGTCAACCTGGACCTCGCGTTGATCGGCCGGCACGGGCCGGCGGCGGTGCCGCCGGTGCTGCGGTCGCTGGTCCGCCCGGTGGCGACCGGCGCGGCCCGGGCCGCCGAGCGCGACCCCGCCGAGGCGCTGCGGGAGACCCTCGCCGCCACGGCGGAGGCCGACCGCGACCAGGTGCTCTCCGACCTGGTCCGCACCCACGCCGCCGCCGTCCTCGGCTACGCGTCGATCCGCTCGATCGACGCCGAGCGCGGCTTCGTCGAGCTGGGCTTCGACTCGCTGACCGCCGTCGAGTTCCGCAACCGGCTCAACGCGGCCACCGGCCTACGGCTGCCGTCCACGCTGATCTACGACCGGCCGACCACGGCCGCGCTGGTCGAGTACCTGCGGGGCGCGCTGCTGGCGGAGCGGAGCACGTCCGCGCTGACGGTGCTCGGCGAGCTCAACAAGCTGGAGCACGCCATGCGCGCGGTCGCCACCGGTGACACCGACCGGGCCGCCGTCGGCGCCCGGCTGCGCGAACTGCTCTCCCTGTGGACCTACACCGAGTCCGGTGCGGACTCCGCCGCCGACGAGGGCGCCAGCCTCGAGTCGGCCTCCGCCGAAGAGATCTTCAGCCTGCTGGACGAAGAGTTCGGCTCGGCCTGATCCGGCATGTCGCACACCTCGAACCCCGATACGGAGTGGCCCGATGCCCACTGAGGCAGAGTTCCTCGACTACCTCCGGCGTGCCACTGCCGACCTGCGCGACGCGCGCCGGCGGGTACGCGAGGTGGAGGCCAAGGACCGCGAGCCGATGGCCGTCATCGGCATGGCGTGCCGGTTCCCGGGCGGGGTGTCCAGCCCGGCCGAGCTGTGGGACCTCGTCGACCGGGGCGGCGACGGCGTGGGCGAATTCCCCACCGACCGGGGCTGGGACCTGGAGCGGCTCTTCCACGTCGACCCGGACAACCCGGGCACTTCGACGAGCAGCCAGGGTGGCTTCCTCTACGACGCGCCGCAGTTCGACCCGGGCTTCTTCGGCATCAGCCCCCGCGAGGCGCTGGCCATGGACCCGCACCAGCGGCTGCTGCTGGAGACGTCCTGGGAGGCGTTCGAACACGCCGGCATCGACCCGCAGCGGCTGCGCGGCAGCCGGACCGGCGTGTTCGCCGGGGTGATGTACCACGACTACGCGTCGCGGGTGCTGGACCTGCCCGACGGCGTCGAGGGCTACATCGGCACCGGCAACTCCGGCAGCGTCGTGTCGGGGCGGGTGGCGTACACCTTCGGGCTGGAGGGCCCGGCCGTCACGGTGGACACGGCGTGCTCGTCGTCCCTGGTCGCCGTGCACCTGGCCACGCAGGCGCTGCGCCAGCGGGACTGCGACTTCGCGCTCGCCGGCGGCGTCACGGTCATGTCCACCCCCGGCACCTTCGCCGACTTCTCCCGCCAGCGGGGTCTGGCCTCGGACGGCCGGTGCAAGTCGTTCGCCGCCGCCGCCGACGGCACCGGCTGGTCCGAGGGCGTCGGGGTACTGCTGTTGCAGCGGCTCTCCGACGCCCGCCGCGACGGCCGGCGCATCCTCGCCGTGGTCCGGGGCAGCGCCGTCAACCAGGACGGCGCCAGCAGCGGGCTCACCGCCCCGAACGGCCCGTCGCAGGAGCGGGTCATCCGGCAGGCCCTCGCGAACGCCCGGCTCTCGCCGGCCGACGTCGACGTGGTCGAGGCGCACGGCACCGGCACCACCCTCGGCGACCCCATCGAGGCGCAGGCGCTGCTGGCCACGTACGGGCAGGACCGGGGCGACGGCGGGCCGCTCTGGCTGGGCTCGGTCAAGTCGAACCTGGGCCACACCCAGGCCGCCGCCGGCGCCGCCGGGCTGATCAAGATGATCGAGGCGATCCGGCACCGCACCATGCCCGCCACCCTGCACGTCGACGAGCCGTCCCCGCACATCGACTGGTCCGCCGGGCAGGTCTCGCTGCTGACCGAGGCGCGGGCGTGGTCGGCCACCGACCGGCCGCGCCGGGCCGCCGTGTCGTCCTTCGGCATCAGCGGTACGAACGCACACGTCATCCTGGAGGAGGCGCCCGTCGACGACGCCCCGTCCACGGACGAGGCCCCGCCCGTCGCCGACGCGCCGGTCACGCTCCCGCTCGCCCCGGTGTTCCTCTCCGCCCGTACGCCCGAGGCGCTCGCCGGGCAGGCCGGCCGCTGGGCCGACCACCTCGCCCGCGTCGACTCCCTGCGTCCGGTGGACGTCGCGGTCTCCTCGGTCAGCCGCGCGGGGCTCGAACACCGCGCGGTCGTCCTGGCCGGTGACGCGGACGACCTGCTCGCCGGGCTGCGGGCCCTCGCCACCGGCGAGCCGACCGGCACCGTCACCACCGCGGCGGCGGCCCCGCGCGGCCGGGTGGCCTTCCTCTTCTCCGGCCAGGGCGCGCAGCGCGCCGGCATGGGCCGTGAGCTGTACGCGGCCTTCCCGGTCTTCGCCGCCGCCCTCGACGAGGCGTGCGGACACCTGGACCCGTTGCTGCCGCGCGCGTTGCGCGAGGTGCTGTTCGCCGGGGCGGGTACGCCCGAGGCGGAGCTGCTGGACCAGACGGTGTTCACCCAGGCGGGGCTGTTCGCCGTCGAGGTGGCCCTGTTCCGCCTGGTCGAGTCGTTCGGGGTGGTGCCGGACCTGGTGGCCGGGCACTCCATCGGCGAGATCGCGGCGGCGCACGTGGCGGGGGTGCTCTCCCTGGCCGACGCGTGCGCGCTGGTCGCCGCGCGCGGCCGGCTCATGCAGGCCCTGCCGGACGGCGGCGGCATGCTCGCCGTGGCCGCCGACGAGGCCGCCGTTGCCGCGCCCCTCGCCGGGCTGCCCGGCCGGCTGGACGTGGCCGCCGTGAACGGCCCCGCCGCCGTGGTGGTCGCGGGCGACGTCGAGGCCCTCGACGAGGTGCAGCGGGTGTGGTCGGAGCGGGGCGTGCAGACCCGCCGGCTGCGGGTCAGCCACGCCTTCCACAGCGCCCGGATGGACCCGATGCTGGCCGAGTTCGCGGCCGTCGCCGGGCGGCTGACGTTCCGGCCGCCGACGATCCCGGTCGTGTCGAACCTGACCGGCCGCGTCGCCGACGCCGAGCAGCTCTGCGACCCGGGCTACTGGGTGCGCCACGTACGTGGCACCGTGCGCTTCGCCGACGCCGTCGACTGCCTGCGCGCCGAGGAGGTCGACACCTACCTGGAGGTGGGGCCGAACGGCGTCCTGACGGCCATGGCGCAGAACTGCCTCGCCGAGCGGGCGGACGACGATGCGCCCCTGCTGGTGCCGGCGTCGCGCCACGACCGGCCCGAGCCGCAGGCCCTCCTGGAGGCCCTCGCGTCGCTGCACGTGCACGGTGTGACCGTCGGCTGGGCGGACCTGCTCGGCCGGGCCGGCGGCCGGCACCTGGACCTGCCGACGTACGCCTTCCAGCACCAGCGGTACTGGCTGGAACCGGCGGGCCGCTGGACGGACGTCTCCGGGGCGGGCCTCGGGGCGGCCGGGCACCCGCTGCTCGGCGCTGCCGTCTCCGTGGCCGGCGAGGACATGGTGGTGCTGACCGGCCGCCTGTCCACGTCGACGCACGCCTGGCTCGCCGACCACTCCGTCTCCGGCGTGGTGATCGTGCCGGGCGCCGCCCTGGTGGAGTTGGCGGTGCGGGCGGGCGACGAGGTGGGTGCGTCGCGGGTGCGGGAGTTGACCGTGGCCGCGCCGCTGGTGCTGCCGTCGGCGGGTGCGGTGCGGGTGCAGGTGCGTGTGGGCGCGGCCGACGAGGCGGGCAGCCGGTCGGTGACCGTGCACTCGCAGCCGGAGGAGGCCGTCGACCCGGAGTGGGTCCGGCACGCGGAGGGTGTGCTGGAACCGGCGTCGGCCGACGAGCCGGGCGTGGGGGAGTGGCCGCCGGCTGGCGCGTCCGAGGTGGACGTCACGGGCTGGTATCCGGCGCTGGCCGAGCGCGGCCTGACGTACGGGCCGGTGTTCCGGGGGCTGCGCCGGGTGTGGACCGCCGGTGGCGACGAGGTGTTCGCCGAGGTGGCGTTGCCCGACGAGGTCGCCGGTGACACGGCCGGCTTCGGGGTGCATCCGGCGCTGCTGGACGCCGCTCTGCATCCGATCGGGTTGTTGGCCGGTGCGGAGGGTTCGGGTGGGCCGCGGGTGCCGTTCGTGTTCGAGGGTGTGCAGGTGTACGCCTCGGGTGCGCGGGTGTTGCGGGTGCGGTTGTCGCGTACGGGTTCTGCGGTGCGGCTGGTCGCGTGCGACGAGTCGGGTGCGGCCGTGGTGTCGGTGGACTCCCTGGCGCTGCGGGAGCTGACCGGCGTGGCGGCGGCGGGTGCGGCGGCCCGGTCGCTGTTCGAGGTCGCCTGGCAGGCACAGGAGGTCAGCCCGGCCGGGGACGTCTCCGGGTGGGCGCTGGTGGGCTCGCCGGTCGGCGTGGACCTGCCGGCGTACGCCGACGTCGAGGCGGCCGCCGGGTCGTCGGGCGTGTCGCCGCGCCTGCTGCTGGTGCCGGCGGGCGGCGGACAGCGTCCCGACCACGCCGGCGCGCCGGACGCCGGGCGCGGCAACGACCCTGAGGCGGTACGCGCGGCGACCACGGCCGTGCTGGCGACGGTGCAGTCCTGGCTGGCGGCCGACGCGCTGGCGGACTCGCGGTTGGTCGTGGTGACCCGGGGCGCGGTGTCGGTCGGGGACGGAGACCGGGTCACCGACCTGGCCGCAGCGGCGGTCTGGGGTCTGCTGCGCTCGGCGCAGTCGGAGCATCCGGGCCGCATCGTCCTGGCGGACGTCGACGGCGACGTGGATGCCGGGCTGCTGGGTGTGCTGACCGCCGTGGCCGACGAGCCGGTGGCGTTCGGTGGTCAGGTCGCGGTGCGTGCGGGTGAGGTGTTCGTGCCGCGTCTGGTGCGCGCGGTCGCCCCGTCGTCGGCGGACGGTGCCGTGGTGGGTGACGGTGCGGTGCTGGTGACCGGTGGTACGGGCGCGCTGGGCGCGCTGGTGGCGGAGCACCTGGTGTCGGTGCACGGCGTGCGGTCGCTGGTGCTGGTGTCGCGGCGTGGTCCGGAGGCTGCGGGCGCGGGTGAGCTGTCGGAGCGGTTGTCGGCGTTGGGCGCGTCGGTGCGGGTGGTCGCGTGCGACGTGACGGACCGGGACCAGGTCGGCGCGTTGGTGGCCGAGGTTTCCGACGGGGGTCGTCTGGCGGGCGTGGTGCACACCGCCGGTGTCCTCGACGACGGTGTCGTGGAAGGGCTGACGGCGGAGCGTCTTGCCGGGGTGCTGGCGCCGAAGGTGTCGGCGGGTTGGTTCCTGCACGAGGCGACGGCGGGCCTTGATCTGGGCTTGTTCGTGGTGTTCTCGTCGGTGGCGGGGGTGTTGGGTTCGCCGGGTCAGTCGGCGTACGCGGCGGGTAACGCGTTCCTGGACGCCCTGGCGGCATACCGGCGGCAGCTCGGACTGCCGGCCGTCAGCCTCGCCTGGGGCATGTGGGACACGGACGGCATGGCCGCCTCCCTCGACGACGCGGACCGGGCGCGATCGACCCGGGGCGGCGTCACCGCGATGAGCGCCGAGACCGGGCTGCGGCTGTTCGACGCCGCCCTGGCCGCCGACCGGCCGACCCTGGTGCCCGCCGTGATCGACCTGGTCGCCCTCCGGGCCGCCGCCGGCGCCGGCCTGGTACCGCCGATGCTCCGCAGCCTGGTCGGCACGACCACGACCCGCCGCCAGGCGGGACAGGGCACCACCTGGGCGACCCGCATCGGCGGCCTGAGCACCGACGAGGCGCGCGCCCAGCTCGACGTGCTGGTACGCGGCCTCGTCGCGCAGGTGCTCGGGCACGGCGGGGCGGAAGCCGTGCCGGCCGACCGGGCGTTCCGCGAGCTGGGCTTCGACTCGCTGACCGCCGTCGACCTGCGCAACCGCGTGAACGCAGCCACCGGCCTGCGGCTGCCCTCGACGCTGGTCTTCGACTACCCGACGCCCCAGGCGCTCGCCGCCCACGTGCACGCCGAACTGGCCGGTGCCGCCGGCGGTCCCGCCGCGCCGGGCGCGCGGACCACGACCCGGGTCGACGAGCCGCTCGCCATCGTCGGCATGGCCTGCCGCTACCCCGGCGGCGTCGAGACGCCCGACCAACTGTGGGCGCTGCTGGCCGCCGGCGGGGAGGGGATCGGGGAGTTCCCCACCGACCGCGGCTGGGACCTGGAGAGCCTGTTCGACCCCGACCCCGACCACCCCGGCACGTCGTACACCCGGCACGGCGGCTTCCTGTACGACGCCGGCGCGTTCGACCCCGCGTTCTTCGGGATCTCGCCCCGCGAGGCCCTCGCCATGGACCCGCAGCAGCGGTTGCTGCTGGAGGCGTCGTGGGAGTCGTTCGAGTCGGCCGGGATGGACCCGCAGCGGTTGCGGGGCAGCCGGACCGGTGTCTTCGCCGGCGTCATGTACCACGACTACGCCTCCCAGCTGATGGAGCTGGCCGACGAGGTCGAGGGCTACGTCGGCACCGGCAACTCCGGCAGCGTCCTGTCCGGCCGGGTCGCGTACACGTTCGGGCTGGAGGGCCCGGCGGTCACCGTGGACACGGCGTGCTCGTCGTCGCTGGTTGCGCTGCATCTCGCCGCGCAGGCGCTGCGGTCGGGTGAGTGCGACCTCGCGCTGGCCGGTGGTGTGACCGTGATGGCGACGCCGGGCACGTTCATCGAGTTCTCCCGGCAGCGTGGTCTGTCGCAGGACGGCCGCTGCAAGTCGTTCGCCGCGTCGGCCGACGGCACCGGCTGGTCCGAGGGCGTCGGCGTACTGCTCGTGCAGCGCCTGTCGGACGCGCAGCGCGAAGGCCGGCGCATCCACGCCGTCCTGCGCGGCACGGCCGTCAACCAGGACGGCGCGTCGAACGGTTTGACGGCGCCGAACGGTCCGTCGCAGCAGCGGGTGATCCACCAGGCCCTCGCGAACGCCCGCCTGACCCCGGCCGACGTGGACGCCGTCGAGGCCCACGGGACCGGCACCACCCTCGGTGACCCGATCGAGGCGCAGGCGTTGCTGGCCACGTACGGGCAGGAGCGTCCGCAGGACCGGCCGCTGCTGCTGGGGTCGGTGAAGTCGAACATCGGTCACACGCAGGCCGCCGCCGGTGTCGCCGGTGTGATCAAGATGGTGCTGGCGATGCGGCACGGCCTCGTCCCGCCGACCCTGCACGTGGACGAGCCCTCCCCGCACGTCGACTGGACGGCCGGGGCGGTCGCCCTCGCCACCGAGCCCACCCCCTGGCCGGCCGTGGACCGGCCGCGTCGGGCGGCGGTGTCGTCGTTCGGCATCTCCGGCACCAACGCACACGTGATCATCGAGCAGCCGCCCGCCGAGGCGGTCGGCGCGCCGTCCACCGACCGGCCGCGCGCCGGCGTCGTACCCCTGCTGCTCTCCGCCGTGGACGCCCCGGCGCTGCGCGACCAGGCGGCCCGGCTGGGCGCGCACCTGGCGGCGCACCCGGAGCTGGCGCCGGCCGACGTCGCGCACGCCCTGGTCACCACCCGGGCCACGTTCGGGCACCGCGCCGTCGTCCTCGGCCGCGACACCGTCGGCCTGACGCGGGCCCTGGAGTCGTTGCACCTCGGCGAGGCCACCGCCGCCACCGTCACCGGCGTCGCGCTGCGCGGCGCCGACCCGGTCCTCGTCTTCCCCGGCCACGGCGACCCGTGGCCCGCCACGACGGTCGAGCTGCTCGACCGGTCGCCGGAGTTCGCGGCCGCGATCACCGCCTGCGAGGCGGCCCTCGCGCCCTGGGTGGACTGGTCGCTCACCGCCGTGCTGCGCGGCGCGGACGGCGCCCCGACCCCGGCCGACCCCGGGGTGACGCGGGCCGTCCGGTGGGCCGTGGCGGTCTCGCTGGCCCGCTGGTGGCGCTCGCTCGGCGTACGACCCGCCGCCGTGCTCGGACACGCCCACGGCGAGGTCGCTGCCGCCTGCGTGGCCGGGGCGCTGTCGCTGGACGACGCGGCGAGGACGATCGCCCTCGGCGGCGGGGCCGAGGCCGGCCCGGACGCGCTGGCCGGGATCACCCTCCGGGCGGCCGAGGTGCCGCTGTACTCGGCGACGGCCGGCGGCACGGTCGACACCGACGGCCTCGACGCCGCCCGGTGGTACCGGGAACTGGCCGACGCCGTCGACACCGGCCCGGTCGTACGCGCCCTGCTCGACGAGGGCCACCGGGTCCTCCTCGAGGCCACCCCCGAGCCCGTGCTCGCCGCCGGCATCCGCGAGACCGCGCAGAGCGTCGCCGACGACGCCGTCGTGGTGGCCGCCGACGACACCGCAGCCGGCGGCTGGCACCGCATGCTGGCGGTCCTCGCCGGGCTGCACGTGCACGGGGTGCCCGTGGACTGGACCGCGATCCTGGGCACCCGCACCGGCCCGCCGGTGGAGCTGCCCACGTACGCCTTCCAGCGCCAGCGCTACTGGCCGCAGGCGCCGGTGGCGACCGCCCCCGCCCTCGCCGGCTCCGACGAGGCGGACCGGCACTTCTGGGAGGCCGTGGAACGCGCCGACCCGCAGGCGCTCGCCGCCGCGATGCGGATCGACGAGACCACGGCCCGGTCCCTCGACCCCGCGCTGCCCCTGCTCTCCTCGTGGCGCCGACGCCGCCGCGACGAGTCCACCGTGGACTCGTGGCGGTACCGGGTGACCTGGAAGCCGCTGACCGTCGCGCCCGAGGCCACCCTCTCGGGCACCTGGCTGCTGGTGGTGTCGGCGGCCGACGCCGACCACCCCCTGGTCGACGGTGCCGCCCGGGCGCTGGGCGAGGGCGGGGCCGAGGTCGTCCGGATCGACGCGACGGAGACGGACCGGCCGGCGCTGGCCGACCGGCTCGCGCGTACCGGCGGACCGGTCGCCGGCGTGCTCTCCCTGCTCGGCCTGGACGACGCGCCGCACCCGACCCACCCGGTCGTGCCGGCGGGCCTCGCCGGCACGTACGCCCTGGTCCAGGCCCTCGGCGACGCCGGGATCACCGCGCCGCTGTGGTGCGCCACCGCCGGCGCGGTCTCCACCGGCCGGGCCGATCCCCTCGACCGTCCCCGGCAGGCGATGCTCTGGGGCCTCGGCCGGGTGGTCGCCCTCGAACACCCGGACCGCTGGGGCGGCCTGCTGGACCTGCCCACCGAGCCGGACCCCCGGGACCGGGCCCGGCTCGTGGCGGTGCTGGCCGGCGTCGACGCCGAGGACCAGTTGGCGCTGCGCCCCTCCGGGGTGTTCGCCCGGCGACTGGTCCGGGCCCGCGCCGAGCGCACGGCGACCGGGGACTGGCGTCCCGCGAGCGGCGCCGTCCTGGTCACCGGCGGCCTCGGGTCGATCGGGGCCCAGGTCGCGCGCTGGCTGGCCCGCGAGGGCGTCGGCGAACTGGTGCTGACCGGCCGCCAGGGCCCCGCCACGCCCGGCGCCGACGAGCTGGCGGACGAACTGCGCGCCGCCGGCGCCACCGTCACCGTGGCCGCCTGCGACGTCGCCGACCCCGCCGCCGTGCGGGACCTCGTCGAGCGGCTGGCCGGGCAGGGCACCCGCATCGGGGCCGTGTTCCACACCGCCGGCGTCGCCCACGCCGCACCGGTCGCGGCCACCGACGTGGCCGACCTCGCCGACGCCCTGCGCGCCAAGGTGGCCGGGGCGGTCAACCTCGACGAGGTGTGCGGCGACGGGCTGTCGGCGTTCGTGCTCTTCTCCTCCGGGGCGGGCGTCTGGGGCGGCGGGCACCAGGGCGGCTACGCCGCGGCCAACGCCTTCCTCGACGCGCTCGCCGAGGACCGGCGACGGCGCGGCCGGGCCGCCACCGCCATCGCCTGGGGCGCCTGGGACGGCGGCGGCATGGTCGACGCCGAGGGCGCCGCCGACCAGATGTTCCGCTCGGGCGTACGGGCCATGCGTCCCGACCTCGCGGTCTCGGTCCTGGCCGGGGCGCTCGACGACGGCGACACCACCCTCACCGTGGCGGACATCGCCTGGGACCGGTTCCTGCAGACCTACACGCTGGCCCGCCCCCGGCCGCTGATCGCCGACGTCCCCGAGGTGGCGCGGCTGCTCGCCGCCGGGCAGCGCGAGGGCGACACGCCCGACGCGGCCTCCCCGCTGCGCGGCCGCCTGGCCGGCCTCGCCGCGCCGGAACGCCGCCGGGTCCTGCTCGACCTCGTACGCGTCCACGCGGCGGCGGTGCTGCGGCTGGCCTCGCCGCAGGCGCTCGCGGCGGACCGGTCGTTCCGGGAGATCGGCTTCGACTCGCTCAGCGCCGTCGAGATGCGCAACCGCCTCGCCGAGGCGGTGGGGCTGAACCTGCCCGCGACCCTGGTGTTCGACCGTCCGACGCCCGACGCCCTCGCCGAGCACCTGGCGACCAGGATCACCGGCGACGACGCCCCGACGGCCGCGCCCACGCAGGCCGCCACCGCGCTGGACGAGCCGATCGCCATCGTCTCGATGAGCTGCCGCTACCCCGGCGGTGTCGCCGGCCCCGAGGACCTGTGGCGACTGGTCGCCGAGGGACGCGACGGGATCGCGGAGTTTCCGACCGACCGGGGCTGGGACCTGGCGGCGATCTACGACCCCGATCCCGACCGGCCCGGCACCTCGTACGTGCGGGAGGGCGGCTTCCTCACCGATGCCGCCGGCTTCGACGCCGCCCTGTTCGGCATCTCTCCGCGCGAGGCGATGGTGATGGACCCGCAGCAGCGGGTGCTGCTGGAGAGCGCCTGGGAGCTGTTCGAGCGGTCCGGCACCGCGCCGGCCGACATGCGGGAGACCAACACCGGAGTCTTCGTCGGCACCAACGGCCAGGACTACGCGACGCTGCTGATGGCCGCCCGCGTCGAGACCGAGGGCTACCAGGCCACCGGCAACGTCGCCGCCGTCATCAGCGGTCGGCTGGCGTACCACTTCGGGTTGCAGGGCCCCGCCGTCAGCGTCGACACCGCCTGCTCGTCGTCGCTGGTGGCGCTGCACCTGGCCTGCCAGTCCCTGCGGCAGGGCGAGTGCGACGTCGCGGTCGCCGGCGGCGTGACGGTGATGGCCACCCCCGGCCCGTTCCTGGAGTTCGCCCGGCAGCGGGGGCTGGCCCTCGACGGCCGGTGCAAGTCGTTCGCCGGGGCCGCCGACGGCACCGGCTGGGGCGAGGGCGTCGGCCTGGTGATGTTGCAGCGGCTCTCCGACGCCCAGCGTGACGGTCGGCGGATCCTGGCCGTCGTCCGCGGCTCGGCGATGAACCAGGACGGCGCCAGCAACGGCCTGACCGCACCCAACGGGCCGGCCCAGGAGCGGGTGATCAGCCAGGCGCTGGCCAACGCGCGGCTGACCGCCGCCGACGTGGACGCCGTCGACGGGCACGGCACCGGCACCCGGCTCGGCGACCCCATCGAGGCGCAGGCGCTGCTCGCCACGTACGGGCGGGACCGGCCCGCGGACCGGCCGCTGTGGCTCGGCTCCGTCAAGTCGAACATCGGCCACACCCAGGCCGCCGCCGGCGTCTCCGGTGTGATCAAGATGGTGCTGGCGCTCCAGCACGACCTGCTGCCGCCCACCCTGCACGTGGACGAGCCGTCGCCGCACGTGGACTGGTCGGCGGGCGCCGTCGCGCTGCTGACCGAGGCGCAGCCGTGGCCGGACGTCGACCGGCCGCGCCGGGCCGGCGTGTCGTCGTTCGGGGTCAGCGGCACCAACGTGCACGTCATCATCGAACAGGCCCCCGCCGCCGCGACGGCCGACGCCGGCACGCCCCGGCCGGCCGACGGGCCGCCGGTGCTGCCCTGGGTCGTCTCGGCCGACACCGCCGACAGCCTGCGGGCCCAGGCGGCACGGCTGGCCGACTGGCTGCCGGGCAGCGCGACGCCCGCCGCCGACGTGGCCCGGGCACTGGCCACCGGACGGTCCCCGCTGCGGCACCGCGCGGTGCTGCTCGCCGCCGACGCCGACGCCGCCCTCGCCGGCCTGCGGGCCCTCGCCGCCGGCCAGGATTACCCCGGCCTCACCCGGGGCGTCGCCGAGCCCGGCGGCGCGCTGGCGGCGGTCTTCTCCGGCCAGGGCGCCCAGCACGCCGGGATGGGCCGCCGACTGTACGAGACGTTCCCCGTCTTCGCGGCGACCCTCGACGAGGCGTGCCAGCACCTGGACGCGTACCTGCCGCGACCGCTGCGTCCGGTGCTGTTCGCCGAGCCCGGCACCGCCGAGGCCGACCTGCTCGACCAGACGGCCTTCACCCAGGCCGGGCTCTTCGCCGTCGAGGTGGCGCTGTTCCGGCTGCTCGAACACTGGGGGATCCGGCCCGACTTCGTGGCCGGGCACTCCGTCGGGGAGATCAGCGCGGCCCACGTCGCCGGGGTGCTCGACCTGGCCGACGCCTGCGCGCTCGTCGGCAACCGGGGCCGGCTGATGCAGGCCCTGCCCGCCGGCGGCGGGATGCTTGCCGTCGCCGCGCCCGAGGTCGACGTGCTGCGGGCCCTGGACGGCACGTCCGGACAGGTCGCCGTCGCCGCCGTGAACGGGCCGGCCGCCGTCGTCGTCGCCGGCGCCAAGGACGCGCTGACCGGGCTGGCGGCCCACTTCGCCGACCTCGGGGTACGCACCAAGCGGCTGCGGGTCAGCCACGCCTTCCACAGCCCGCTGATGGAGCCGATGCTCACCGAGTTCGCGGCCGTGGCGGCGGCCCTGTCGTACGCCCCGCCGACGGTGCCGCTGGTGTCGAACCTGACCGGCGCGGTCGTGGACGCCGAGCAGCTCTGCACCCCCGACTACTGGGTGCGCCACGTCCGGGAGGCGGTCCGCTTCGCCGACACCGTCACCCACCTGCACGCCCACGGGGTGACCCGGTTCCTGGAGATCGGGCCGGACACCGTGCTGACCGCCCTGACCGCCGACGCGCTGCCGGCGGACGCCCCGGTCGTCGTGACCGGCGTGCAGCGGCCCGGCCAGGACGAGGTGGCCACCCTGCTCGGCGCGGTGGCCCGGCTGCACTGCCACGGCGTGCCCGTACGCTTCCCGGCGCTGCTGCCCGGCGCCGGCCCCGTGGACCTACCCACGTACGCGTTCGCCCACCAGCGGTTCTGGCCGACCCTCGACGCGGCGTCGACGGGCACCCCGACCGCCACCCACGACGAGGTCGACTCGGCGTTCTGGCGGGCCGTGGCGTCGGGCGACGGCGACGCGCTCGCCGGCCGGCTCGGCCTCGACGCGGACCGGCCGCTGCGGGAACTGCTGCCGGACCTGGACCGGTGGCGGCGCCAGCAGCAGGAGGACACCCTCGCCGGCGGCTGGCGCTACCGGATCACCTGGCGTCCGCAGGCCCTCGCCGCGGGTGCCGCCGACGGCACGTGGACCCTGGTCCACAGCGGCACGGACCAGCCGGTCGTCGACCGGCTCGCCGAGCTCGTCACCGCCCGGGGCGGCACCGTGCGGCAGCTCGCCGTCGACCCGGCCACGACCGACCGGACGGCGCTCGCCGGGCAGCTCGCCGGCGCCGCGCCCACCCGGATCGTGTCGCTGCTCGCCCTCGACGAGCGGCCGCACCCCGAGCGCCCCGCCGTGCCGCTGGGCCTGACCGCGAACCTCGCCCTCGTGCAGGCGGTCACGGACGCGCTGCCCCCGGTGCCGCTGTGGCTGCTCACCCGGCAGGCCGTCGCCACCGGCGCCGACGACCCCGTCGCCCGCCCCGCCCAGGCCACCACGTGGGGCCTCGGCCTGGTGACCGCGCTGGAACACCCCCGGCACTGGGGTGGCCTGCTGGACCTGCCCGCCACGCTGGACACCGCCACCGCCGAGGGAGTCCTGGCGGCGCTCACCGCCGCCGGCGACGAGGACCAGCTCGCGGTACGCGACTCCGGGACGTACCTGCGCCGGCTGGCCCGCGCGCCCCGCACCGAGGCGCCGGCCGGCTGGCAGCCGCCGGACACCGTCCTGGTCACCGGCGGCACCGGCGCCGTCGGCCGGTACGCCGCCGGCTGGTTCGCCCGGCACGGCGCGCGCCGGCTGCTGCTGGTCAGCCGGCGCGGCGCGGCGGCCCCCGGGGCCGCCGAGGCGGTGGCGGAACTGGCCGCCCTCGGCGCCGAGGCGCGGGTGCTGGCGTGCGACCTGGCCGACCGGGACGCGGTCGCGGAGCTGGTGCGCTCCCTGCGCGCCGACGGCGAGACCGTGCACGCCGTGGTGCACGCCGCCGGGGTGGGCCGGCTCAACCCGGTCGCCGCGGTGACCGAGGCGGAACTCGCCGACGTCGTCTCCGGCAAGATCGCCGGCGCCCGGCACCTCGACGAGTTCCTCGACCCGGAGCCGCTCGACCTGGTCGTGCACTTCTCCTCCATCGCGGCCGTCTGGGGCGTCGGCGACCACGGCGCGTACGCCGCCGGCAACGCCTTCCTGGACGCCTGGGCGCAGTCCCGGCCGGCCGGGAGCCCCCGGCACCTGTCGGTCAACTGGGGACCGTGGGCCGGCGGCGGCATGGTGACCGACGCGCACGCGGCGGCCATGAGCCGACGCGGGGTGTCCCTGCTCGACCGGGAACCGGCGATGGCCGCCCTGCGCGCCGGCCTCGACGGCGACGACACCGCCCTCACCGTCGCCGACATCGCCTGGGACCGCTTCGCGCCGGTGTTCGCCTCCGCCCGGCCCCGGCCGCTGATCAGCGAGATCGCCGAGGTGGCCGCCCAGGCCGCGGCGGCGCGCGCCGACGCCGAGGACGGCGACCAGGTCGCCGGCGAACTGCGCAAGCGGCTCGGCGAGCTGTCGCCGGCCGAGCAGGCGCGGCTGCTGGTGGACCTCATCCGCACCGCCGCCGGCGAGGTCATCGGCCACGACAGCCCGTACGCCGTGGAGGCCGGCCGGCCCTTCCGGGACCTCGGCTTCGACTCGCTCACCGCCGTGGAGCTGCGGGGCCGGCTGGCCCGCTCGACCGGGCTGAGCCTGCCCAGCTCGGTGGTGTTCGACTACCCGACCCCGCAGGCGTTGGCCGAGCACCTGCGGGCCGAACTGCTCAGCGAGGCGTCGGTGGAGGCGCTGCCGACGCTGGCGGAGCTGGACCAGTTGGAGAGCGCCCTCGCGCTGCGCGACCCGGACGACATCGGCCGGGTGCGGATCACGATGCGGCTGCACAGCCTGCTCGAGCGGCTCGGCACCGCCGAGGAACGTCGCCAGGAGACCGCCGAGGTGGCCGACCGGCTGCGGGTGGCCAGCAACCAGGAGCTGTTCGACCTCATCGACCAGGACCTCGGGCTCTCCTGAGCCGCCCGAGGACCTGTGGTGTCACGAGAAAGCGAGATGTCATGGCGGATGAAGAGCGGCTGCGCGAATACCTGACGCGGGTCGTCGCCGAACTTCAGCAGACCCGCCAACGGCTGCGCGAGGTCACCGCCGAGGAGTCCGAGCCGGTGGCGATCGTGGCGATGAGCTGCCGCTACCCGGGCGGCATCAACTCGCCCGAGGCGCTGTGGGAGTTCGTCTCGTCCGGCGGGGACGCCATCGGCGACTTCCCCACCGACCGGGGCTGGGACCTGGAGCGGCTCTACCACGCCGACCCGGACAACGCCGGCACCTCGTACACCACCTCCGGCGGGTTCCTGCACGACGCGGGGCGCTTCGACGCCGCGCTGTTCGGCATCTCGCCGCGCGAGGCGGTCGCCATGGATCCCCAGCAGCGGCTGCTGCTGGAGGTCACCTGGGAGCTGTTCGAGCGGGCCGGCATCGCCCCGCTGTCGCTGCGCGGCAGTCGCTCCGGCGTCTTCGTCGGCACCTCCGGGCAGGACTACGCCGCCGTGCTGCACCGGGCACCCGGCGTCGAGGGGTACGTGCTGACCGGCACCGCCGCCAGCGTCGTCTCCGGTCGGCTGGCGTACACGTTCGGGCTGGAGGGCCCGTCGGTCACCGTGGACACCGCCTGCTCGTCGGCGTCGGTCGCCATCCACCTCGCCTGCCAGGCGCTGCGCCAACGGGAGTGCGGCCTCGCCCTGGCCGGCGGGGCGACCGTGCTGGCCACCCCCGGCCCGTTCGTCGAGTTCTCCCGGCAGCGTGGCCTCGCCGCCGACGGCCGGTGCAAGTCGTTCGCCGCGTCCGCCGACGGCACCGGCTGGTCCGAGGGCGTCGGCATGCTGCTGCTGGAACGGCTCAGCGACGCCCGCCGCAACGGCCACCCCGTGCTCGGCATCATCCGCAGCTCGGCGGTCAACTCCGACGGCGCGTCCAACGGCCTCACCGCCCCCAACGGCCCGTCCCAGCAGCGCGTCATCCGGCAGGCCCTGGCCGGCGCGAAGCTCACCCCCGACCTGGTCGACGTGGTCGAGGCGCACGGCACCGGCACCACCCTCGGCGACCCGATCGAGGCCCAGGCCCTGCTCGCCACGTACGGCCGGGAGCGCGGCGACGCCGCGCCGCTGCTGCTCGGCTCGATCAAGTCCAACATCGGGCACACCCAGGCCGCCGCCGGCATCGCCGGGGTGATCAAGATGGTGGAGGCGATGCGGCACGGCACCGTGCCGGCCACCCTGCACGTCGACGAGCCCACCCCCCACGTCGACTGGGCCGCCGGAGCGGTCACCCTGGTCACCGAGGCCACGCCGTGGCCCGCCGTGGACCGGCCGCGCCGCGCCGCCGTGTCCTCGTTCGGGATGAGCGGCACCAACACCCACCTCATCCTCGAACAGCCCGAGCCGGCCCGCGCCGAGGCCGACCGGCCCGAGGCACCCGCGCCCGCCCCGGTGCTGCTCACCGGGCGTACCCGCGCCGCGCTGCGTCACCAGGCTGAGCGCTGGTCGCGGTACGTCGCCGACGACGCGGACGTGCGGCCGGGCGACGTGGCCTGGACCTCGGTGGTCTCCCGCTCGCCCCTGGAACACCGGGCGGTCGTGCTCGCCGACGACCGCGACGGCCTGCTCGCCGCCCTGCACGCCCTCGCCGACGACCGGCCCGCCCCCGGCCTGGTCACCGGTGCCGCCGCCGAGCGCGGCGGGGTCGCGTTCCTCTTCTCCGGCCAGGGCGCCCAGCGTGCCGGCGCCGGCCGGGAGCTGTACGGGACGTACCCGGTCTTCGCCGAGGCGCTCGACGAGGTGTGCGCCCACCTCGACCACCGGCTGCCCCGGCCGCTGAAGCCGCTGCTGCACGCCGAGCCCGGCACCGACGATGCCGCGCTGCTCGACCAGACCGTCTACACCCAGGCCGCGCTGTTCGCCGTCGAGGTGGCGCTGCACCGGCTGCTCGGCTCCTGGGGGCTGGCCCCCGACCTGGTCGCCGGGCACTCCGTCGGCGAGCTGACCGCCGCCCACGTGGCCGGCGTGCTCAGCCTCGACGACGCGTGCGCCCTCGTCGCCGCCCGGGGCCGGCTCATGCAGGCCCTGCCCGCTGGCGGCGCGATGCTCGCCGTCGCCGCCGACGAGGCCCGGGTCGCCGAGTCGATCGCCGACGTGACCGACCGGGTCGCCGTCGCCGCCGTCAACGGCCCCGGTGCCGTCGTCGTCTCCGGCGACGGCGCGGCCATCGACGCGCTGGCCGAACTCTGGACCGGCCGGGGTGTCAAGGTGCGGCGGCTGCGGGTCAGCCACGCCTTCCACAGCCCGCTCATGGAACCGATGCTCGCCGAGTTCGCCGCCGTCGCCGCCGGCCTCGACCTGCGCGCCCCCACCCTGCCGGTGGTGTCCAACCTGACCGGCGAGCTGGCCGACCCGGCGCAGCTCACCGACCCCGGCTACTGGGTGCGCCACGTCCGGGAGGCGGTCCGCTTCGCCGACGGCGTACGCACCCTGCGGGCCAACGGCGTCGGCACGTTCGTGGAGGTCGGCCCCGACGCCGTGCTCACCGCCAGCATCCAGGAGACCCTCGCCGAGGCCGAGGCGGCCGACGCGGTCCCCGCCGTGGTGGTGCCGGTGCTGCGCCGGGACCGCCCGGACCGCCGCGCCCTGCTCGCCGCCCTCGCCCAGCTCCACGTCGCCGGCACGCCGCCGCGCTGGGCGGACGTCCTCGCCGACCGGCCCGGCCGGCTCGTCGGCCTGCCCACCTACCCGTTCGAGCGGCAGCAGTACTGGGTGCCGGCCGAGGCGCCCGCCGACGAGGCCGCCACGGGCGGGGCCGGCGCGCTCGACCGGCGGTTCTGGGCGGCCGTCGAACGCGCCGACCTCGACGCGCTGCGCGACACCCTCGCCGTCACCGACTCCGCCGCCGCCGAGTCGCTGCGTACCCTGCTGCCCGTCCTCGCCGACTGGCGGCGGCAACGGCAGGAGCACTCGGTCCTCGACGGCTGGCGGTACCGGACCGACTGGCAGGTGACGCCCGAACCCGCCCCCGCCCGACTGACCGGCACCTGGCTGCTGGCGCTGCCCGCCGGCGGCGCCGACGACCCGGCGGCGCGGACCGTCCGGGCCGCGCTGACCGGCGCCGGCGCCGACGTGCAGCCGCTGACCGTCGAGCCGGACGCCGACCGGGCCGGCCTCGCGGCGGCGCTCGCCGGCACCGACCCCGCCGGCGTCGTCTCCCTGCTCGCCGGGGAACCGCCCGCCGCCGACGGCACCGGCCTGCCCGGCCTGACCGCCACCCTCACGCTCGTGCAGGCGCTCGGCGACGCCGGGCTGGCCGCGCCGCTGTGGCTGGTCACCCGGGGCGCGGTCGCCGCCGCCTCGTACGACCGGCTCGCCGATCCCGCGCAGGCCGCGATCTGGGGCCTCGGCCGGGTCGTCGGCGTCGAGGCGCCGCACCGCTGGGGCGGCCTGGTCGACCTGCCGCCGGAGCCCGACGACCGGGCCGCCGCCCGGCTCGCCGCGATCCTCACCGGATCGACCGGCGAGGACCAGCTCGCGGTACGCGGCCCCGGCGTCTTCGCCCGCCGCCTCGTCCGCGCCGCCCTCGGCGACCGCCCGCCGGCGCGCCGGTTCACGCCCACCGGCACCGCCCTGATCACCGGCGGCACCGGCGGCCTCGGCGCCCGCGCCGCCCGCTGGCTCGCCGCCGCCGGAGCCGAACACGTCGTGCTGGTGAGCCGGCGCGGACCCGCCGCCCCCGGCGCCGCCGAGCTGGAGACCGAGCTGACCGGCCTCGGGGCCCGGGTCACCGTCGCCGCCTGCGACATTGCCGACCGGGCCGCCCTCGCCGACCTGCTCGACCGGGTCGAGTCCGCCGGACCGCCGGTGCGTACCGTCGTGCACACCGCCGGCATCGCCCAGGCCACCCCGCTGGCGGAGGTCACCCCGGCCGAACTGGCCGAGGTCACCGTCGGCAAGACCGCCGGGGCCACCCACCTCGCCGACCTGCTCGCCGACCGGGAACTGGACGCCTTCGTCGTCTACTCGTCCATCGCCGCCACCTGGGGCAGCGGCGGGCAGGCCGGGTACGCGGCCGGCAACGCCTACCTCGACGCGCTGGTGCAGCGGCGCCGCGCCGACGGCCGGGCCGGCACCGCCATCGCCTGGGGGCCCTGGGCCGACGGCGGCATGCACGCGGCCGACGCCGAACGGAACCTGCGCCGCCGGGGCCTGCCCGCCATGGACCCGGCCGTGGCCATGGGCGCGTTGCAGCAGGCCCTCGACCACGACGACGTCACCGTGACGGTGGTCGACGTCGACTGGTCCCGGTTCGCCCCCGCGTACGCCTCCGCCCGCCGCCGTCCGCTGCTGGAGGGCGTACCGGAGGCGCGGGCCGCCCTCGACGGCGGCGCCGCCGTCGACGACGGCGACGAGGGCCCGGCGGCGACCCTGCGCCGGCGCCTCGCCGCGCTGACCCCGGCCCGGCGGGAGGAGAGCGTCGCCGACCTGGTCCGGGAACTCGCCGCCGACGTGCTCGGCCACGACGGCGGGACCGCCGCCGTCCCGGCGGGCACCGCGTTCCGCGACCTCGGCTTCGACTCGCTGACCGCCGTGGAGCTGCGCAACCGGCTCGCCGCCGCCACCGGGCAGGCGCTGCCCACCACCCTGGTCTTCGACCACCCCACCCCGGTCGTGCTGGCCCGCTTCCTGCTCGCCGGGCTCTTCGGCACCGACGCCGGGCCGGCCCCGGACGCCGCCCCGGCCTCCGTGGACGACGACGAGCCGGTGGCCATCGTCGCCATGGCCTGCCGCTACCCCGGCGGCGTCGACGACCCCGAGCAGCTGTGGCGCCTCGTCGCCGACGGCGTCGACGCGATCGGCGACTTCCCGACCGACCGGGGCTGGGACCTCGACCGGCTCTACGACCCCGACCCGGCCAACCCCGGCACCACCTACACCGACAAGGGCGGCTTCCTGCACGGCGCGGGCGAGTTCGACCCCGGTTTCTTCGGGATCTCGCCCCGCGAGGCGGCGGCGATGGATCCGCAGCAGCGGTTGCTGCTGGAGGTTTCGTGGGAGGCGGTCGAGCGGGCAGGGGTTGAGCCTGGGGTCCTTCGGGGTTCGCGAACAGGGGTGTTCGTGGGCACGAATGGTCAGGACTATGGGGCCCTGCTGATGGCTGCGGGGGAGCAGGCCGAAGGGTTCGGGGCCACCGGGAACGCCGCGAGTGTGGTGTCGGGTCGGGTGGCGTACGCGTTGGGGTTGGAGGGGCCGGCGGTGTCGGTGGACACGGCGTGTTCGTCGTCGTTGGTGGCGTTGCACCTGGCGGTGCAGTCGCTGCGGCGCGGCGAGTGCGACCTCGCCCTCGCCGGCGGCGTCACGGTCATGGCCACCCCCGGCACCTTCTTCGAGTTCTCCCGGCAGCGGGGCCTGGCGGCCGACGGCCGGTGCAAGGCGTTCGCGGCCGCTGCGGACGGCACCGGCTGGGGCGAGGGCGTCGGCGTGCTGCTGGTCGAGCGGCTGTCGGACGCACGCCGCAACGGCCACGAGGTGCTGGCGATCGTGCGGGGCAGCGCCGTCAACCAGGACGGCGCCTCCAACGGGTTGACGGCGCCGAACGGTCCCTCGCAGCAGCGGGTGATCCGGCAGGCCCTCGCGTCGGCGCGCCTGACCGCCGCGGACGTGGACGTGGTCGAGGCGCACGGCACGGGCACCACGCTGGGTGACCCGATCGAGGCGCAGGCCCTGCTGGCGACCTACGGCCAGGGCCGCGAGGCTGACGAGCCGCTGCTGCTCGGCTCGATCAAGTCGAACATCGGGCACACCCAGGCCGCCTCGGGCGTCGCCGGTGTGATCAAGATGGTGCTGGCGATGCGGCACGGAGTCGTGCCGGCGACGCTGCACGTGGACGAGCCGTCCCCGCACATCGACTGGACCTCCGGCGCGGTGGAGTTGGCGACGCAGTCGCGGCCGTGGTCCGAGGTGCAGCGGCCACGTCGGGCGGCGGTGTCGTCGTTCGGCATGTCCGGCACCAACGCCCACGTGATCATCGAGCAGGCCGACGAGCCGTCCGAGGTCGCCGCTCCGGCCGAGCACGGTCCGGGACTCGTGGCCGCCGACGTCGTGGTGTGGCCGGTGTCGGCGCGCTCGAAGCGCGCCCTCGCGGGCCAGGCGGCCCGCCTGGCGGAGTACGTGCGTGAGCACGGCGGTCTCGCCCCAGCGGCGGTGGGCTGGTCCCTCGCCGCCACCCGGTCGACGTTCGACCAGCGGGCGGCCGTGGTCGGGTCGAGCACGGAGGAGTTGCTGGGAGGGCTGGACGCGCTGGCGTCCGGGTCGCCGGCGGGGAACGTCGTCGCGGCGACGGCTCTGTCGCATGGCGCGGGTGCGGTGTTCGTGTTTCCGGGTCAGGGTGCGCAGTCGGCGCGGATGGCGGCCGGTCTGGTGGGTCGTACGCCGGTGTTCGACGCGCGTCTGGCGGAGTGTCAGCGGGCTCTGGCTCCGTTCCTGGACGTGGACCTCGTTGCGGTGTTGACGGGTGAGGACGAGTCGTGGTTGGCGCGGGTCGAGGTCGTGCAGCCGGTGTTGTGGGCCGTGGGCATGGCCCTGGCGGCGGTGTGGCAGCACGCGGGTGTGGTTCCGGCGGCGGTGGTTGGTCATTCGCAGGGTGAGATCGGTGCGGCGTGTGTGGCCGGGATCCTGTCCCTGGAGGATGCGGCGAAGGCGGTGGCGTTGCGGTCGCGGGCGCTGACGGTGCTGCGGGGGACCGGGACGATGGCGTCGGTGGACCTGTCGGCCGAGGCGGTGGCTGAGCGGCTCGGGGAGTTCCCGGGTGTCGGGGTGGCGGCGGTGAACGGTCCGTCGACGGTGGTGGTGTCGGGTCCGCCGCAGCCGGTTGCCGATCTGGTGGAGGCGTGTCAGGCCGAGGGGGTGCGGGCGCGGTTGATTCCGGTGGACTACGCGTCGCACTCAGCGGCGGTGCAGGAGGTCGCGGAGCAGTTGCGCGCGGACCTGGCCGACGTGAGCCCGCAGGCCGGTCACACCCGGCTCGTCTCGACGTTGACGGGGGACTGGGTCGACCCGGCGTCGATGACGGCGGACTACTGGTAC
Source organism: Micromonospora echinofusca (assembly GCF_900091445.1). NCBI lineage: Bacteria > Bacillati > Actinomycetota > Actinomycetes > Micromonosporales > Micromonosporaceae > Micromonospora > Micromonospora echinofusca. The sequence goes on along the minus strand of NZ_LT607733.1, from coordinate 3,696,867 downwards.
GACAACCTGCGGCAGACCGTGCAGTTCGAGGCCGCCGTGCGGGTGGCCGTCGAGGCGGGTCACACGACGTTCGTGGAGATCTCCCCGCATCCGGTGTTGACGATGCCGGTGACGGCGATCCTGGACGACGCGGGCGCGAGCGGGCACACGCTGGGTAGCCTGCGGCGTGGTGACGACGACGCGACGCGGCTGCTGACCAACCTCGCCACCGCCCACGCGATCGGCCTGCCCGTCGACCTGACGGCCGTGCTGGCCCGTACCGACACCGTGGCGCTGCCCACGTACGCCTTCGAACGGGGACGCTTCTGGCTGGACGCGCCCGCGCACCGCGTACGCGACGTCGGCTCCGCCGGCCTCCAGGACACCGACCACCCGCTGCTCAGCGCGGCGGTACCCGTCGCCGACGACCGGACGGTGGTGCTGACCGGGCGACTGTCCGTGCGTACCCACCCGTGGCTGGCCGACCACGCCGTCGGCGGGGCGGTGATCGTCCCGGGAACCGGCGTGGTCGACATGGTGGTCCGGGCCGGCGACGAGGTCGACGCCGGCCAGGTGGGCGACCTGACGCTGATCAACCCGCTGGTGCTCCCGCCGGCCGGCGCGGTGCAGGTGCAGGTACGCGTGGGCCCGCCCGGCGACACCGGCGAACGGAGCGTCACCGTGCACTCCCGCCCCGAGGAGAACCCCGACGCGGAGTGGACCCGGCACGCCGAGGGTCTGCTGCTGGCACACCTGCCCGCCCCGGCCGCCGTACCGGGGCAGTGGCCGCCGGCCGACGCCGTCGAGGTCGACGCTGACCTGGACGCCTGGTACGCGCAGATGGCCGAGGGTGGACTCGGCTACGGCCCCGCCTTCCGGGGCCTGCGCCGGGTGTGGCGCGGCGACGGCGAGGTCTACGCCGAGGTGGCCCTCCCCGAGGAGGCGAGCGCCGACGCGTCCCGCTTCGGGCTGCACCCGGCGCTGTTCGACGCGGCCCTCCAGGCCAGCGGGGTCACCGCACTGCTCGGCGACCCGGCGGACACCTCCGGCGCGGGCTGGATGCCGTTCGCCTTCCGCTCGGTCGCCCTGCACGCCCACGGCGCCACCCGGCTGCGGGCGCGGCTGCGCCCGCTCGGCCCGGACACCGTCGCGGTCACCCTCGCCGACACCGCCGGCCAGCCGGTGGCCACCGTCGAGTCGCTGACGTTCCGCCCGGTCGCCGCGGGCCGGGCCGACGAGGCCGCCGCCCTGCGCCGCACCTCGGTGTTCCACCTGGACTGGACGCCGCTGCCGGGCACCGACGCGGCGGCGGGGGAAGCGACCCGCTGGGCGCTGCTCGGCGACGACACCCTCGGCCTCGCCGGGGCGCTCACCGCCGCCGGGCACCCGGTGCGGGCCCACGCCGACCTGGCGGCGCTGGTCGCCGAGGTCGGGGAGTCCGGGGACGTACCCGATGTGGTGCTGGACCTGCGCTCCGGCGCGGAGTCGGACCCGCAGCGGGCCGGCGCGGCCGCACACGACGCGGCCCGCGACGCGCTCGCGCTGGTGCAGCAGTGGTTGGGCGAGCCCCGGCTGGAGCGGTCCCGGCTGGTCCTGCACACCCGGGGCGCGGTCGGCGCGGCCCCGGGCGAGGCCCCCCGCGACCTGGCCCGGGCGAGCCTGTGGGGGCTGGTCCGCTCCGCGCAGTCCGAACACCCCGGCCGGTTCACGCTGCTCGACACCGACGACGCCGCCGCCTCCCTGGCGGCCGTCCCGGCGGCCGTCGCCTCCGGCGAGCCGCAGCTCGCGCTGCGCGACGGCGTGCCGCTGGTGCCCCGGCTGGCCCGGGCGCGCGACGCCGGCGTGCTGCCGCTGCCCGCCGACGAGGTGCCCTGGCGCCTCGACGTCACCGAGAAGGGCACGCTGGAGAACCTCGCCCTGCTGCCCGCCCCCCGGACGACCGGGGAACTGCCGGCGGGCCACGTCCTGGTCGGGATGCGCGCCTCCGGGCTGAACTTCCGCGACGTGGTGCTGGCCCTCGGCATGGTCCCCGACCAGGAGGTGCTGGGCAACGAGGGCGCCGGCGTGGTGCTCGGCGTCGGACCGGGGGTCACCGACCTCGCCCCCGGCGACCGGGTGATGGGCATCTTCTCCGGCTCGTTCTCCTCGGCGGCGGTCACCGACCGCAGGCTGGTCACCCGCATCCCCGACGGCTGGTCGTACACCGACGCCGCCGCCGTGCCCGTGGTCTTCCTGACCGCCTGGTACGGCCTGGTGGAGCTGGCCCGGCTGCGCGCCGGGGAGTCCGTGCTCGTCCACGCGGCGGCCGGCGGTGTCGGCATGGCGGCCGTGCAGATCGCCCGCCACCTCGGCGCGGAGGTCTACGGCACGGCCAGCCCCGGCAAGTGGCCGGCGCTGCGCGCCACCGGCTTCGACGACGCGCACCTCGCCTCCTCCCGCAGCCTCGACTTCGCCGGGGAGTTCGCCCACCGCACCGGCGGACGGGGCGTCGACGTGGTACTCAACGCGCTCAGCGGCGAGTACGTCGACGCGTCGCTGCGGCTGCTCGCCGACGGCGGCCGGTTCGTCGAGATGGGCAAGACCGACAAGCGGGACCCGCAGCGCGTCGCCGCCGACCACCCGGGGGTCAGCTACCAGGTCTTCGACCTCATCGAGGCCGGCCCGGAGAAGATCGGCGCGATGCTGGGCGAACTGATGGCCCTCTTCGCCGGCGGGGCGCTGCGGCCCCTGCCCCGGCGCACGTGGGACGTCCGGCGCGCCCCCGAGGCGTTCCGCTTCCTCAGCCAGGCCCGGCACGTGGGCAAGCTCGCCCTGAGCGTCCCGCAGGCGCCCCGCCTCGACGGCACCGTCCTGGTCTCCGGGGCGACCGGCACCCTCGGCGCGCTGCTCTGCCGCCACCTGGTCACCGCGCACGGCGCCCGGCAGCTGCTCCTGGTCAGCCGGCGCGGCCCGGACGCCGAGGGCGCCGACGACCTGCTCGCCGACCTCAAGGCCCTGGGCGCGGACGTGTCGATCGTCGCCGCCGACCTGGCCGACCCGGACGCCGCGGCGGACGTGCTCTCCATGGTGGACCGGCGGCACCCGCTGCGCGCCGTCGTGCACGCCGCCGGCGTCCTCGACGACGCCACCGTGGAGTCGCTCACCCCCGACCGCCTCGCCGCGGTGCTGCGGCCCAAGGTCGACGTGGCCTGGAACCTGCACCGGGCCACCCTCGGCCACGACCTGAGCGCGTTCGTGCTCTTCTCGGCCGCCGCGGGCGTGTTCGGCGGCCCCGGCCAGGGCAACTACGCCGCCGGCAACGCGTTCCTCGACGCCCTCGCCGAGCACCGGCGGGCCCTCGGCCTGCCGGCGGTCGCGCTGGCGTGGGGCCGCTGGGCGCAGGCCAGCGGCATGACCGGCCACCTCGACTCGGCCGACATCCGCCGCCTCGACCGGGGCGGCATGGCCGCCCTGTCCGACGACGAGGGGCTCGCCCTGTTCGACGCGGTCTGGCGTTCGGAGCGGGCGACCCTGATGCCCGCCAAGATCGTCACCGGGGTGGCGGCGCCCGGATCGCCCGTGCACCCGCTGCTGACCAACCTGGTCCGCGCCGCCGGCCGCCGGGCCGCGGCCGGCGAGGCCGCCGACGGGCAGGCGTACGCCGAGACGCTGCGCGCCCTGCCCGACGACAAGCGGGTACGCGCCCTGCGTGACCTGGTGCTGTCGCACGTGGCGGTCGTCCTCGGCCACGGCGACCCGGCCGGCATCGAGCCGACCCGCGCGTTCCGGGAACTCGGCTTCGACTCGCTCACCGCGGTCGAGCTGCGCAACCGGCTCGGCGCGGCCACCGGGCTGCGGCTGCCGGCGACGCTGGTCTTCGACAACCCGACGCCCGAGGCGCTCGCCACCCACCTGGCCGGGCAGTTCGCCCCGGTGACCCCGGCGGGGGAGACGTCGACGGCCGGCCGGGAACTCGACCGGCTGGAGGCGGCGCTCGTCGGGCTCGACCCGACCGACGACGAGTTCCGCCGGATCACCGACCGGCTGCACGGCCTGCTGGACCGGCTGACCGAGCGGCAGACGGACGCGGACGGCGACGACGACCTGGAGTCGGCCACCGCCGAGAACATCTTCGACCTGATCGACCGCGAGCTGGAGACGTCGTGACGACCAGCCGCAACGACATCGGCATGCCGAGTGAGGTAGGTCCACGGTGAGCAACGAGGACGAGAAGTACGTCGAGTACCTGAAGCGTACGACCTCGGAGCTGCGGCGTACCCGGCGGCGGCTGCGCGAGCTGGAGGCCCGGGACTCCGAGCCCATCGCCATCGTGGCGATGAGCTGCCGCTACCCGGGCGGGGTCGACAGCCCCGAGGCGCTGTGGCAGCTCGTGCACGACGGCGGCGACGGGATCGGGCCGTTCCCCGCCGACCGGGGCTGGGACCTGGAGCACCTGTTCCACCCCGACCCGGACCACCCGGGCACCAGCTACGTCTCCGAGGGCGGCTTCGTCTACTCCGCCGCCGACTTCGACGCCGACCTGTTCGGCATCTCGCCCCGCGAGGCCGTCGCCATGGACCCGCAGCAGCGGCTGCTGCTGGAGACCTCCTGGGAGGCGTTCGAGCGGGCCGGCCTGCCGCTGCCGGCCGTACGGGGCAGCCGCACCGGCGTCTTCGTCGGGGCGTCGTCGCACGGCTACGACGGCATGATGGCGCAGGCCGAGAACGGCGAGGGGCACCTGCTCACCGGCAACGCCACCAGCGTCATCTCCGGCCGCGTCGCGTACACCCTCGGGTTGGAGGGGCCGGCGGTCACCGTCGACACCGCCTGCTCGTCCTCGCTGGTCGCCATCCACCTGGCCGCGCAGGCCCTGCGCAACGGCGACTGCGAGCTGGCGCTGGCCGGCGGCGTGACGGTGATGCCCACCCCGGCGGTCTTCGTCGGCTTCAGCCGGCAACGCGGCCTCGCGGCCGACGGCCGGTGCAAGGCGTTCGCCGCCGGCGCGGACGGCACCTCGTGGTCCGAGGGCATCGGCATGCTGCTGCTCACCCGGCTCTCCGACGCGCAGCGGCACGGGTACCCGGTGCTCGCCGTGGTGCGCGGCAGCGCGGTGAACCAGGACGGCGCGTCCAACGGGCTCAGCGCCCCGCACGGCCCCTCCCAGGTACGCGTCATCCGCCAGGCCCTGGGCAACGCCCGGCTCACGCCCGAGCAGGTCGACGTGGTGGAGGCGCACGGCACCGGCACCCGGCTCGGCGACCCGATCGAGGCGCAGGCGCTGCTGGCCACGTACGGGCAGGACCGCGACGACGCCGCGCCGCTGCTGCTCGGGTCGGTCAAGTCGAACATCGGGCACACCCAGGCCGCCGCCGGCGTGGCCGGCGTGATCAAGATGGTGATGGCGATGCGGCACGGCGTCGTGCCGCCCACCCTGCACGTCGACCAGCCGTCCCCGCACATCGACTGGACCGCCGGGGCGGTCACCCTCGCCACCGCCGCGACGCCCTGGCCCGCCGTGGACCGGCCGCGCCGGGCCGCCGTGTCGTCGTTCGGCGTGTCCGGCACCAACGCGCACACCATCATCGAGCAGGCACCCGCCGAGGCCGAGGCCGAGGCGGAACCGACCGCGCCGGCGGTCCGCACGGTGGCTCCCGTGCTGCTCTCCGCCCGCTCCGACGCCGCGCTCGCCGCGCAGGCCGGCCGCTGGGCGGCCCGGTTCGCCGCCGACGAGACCCTCCGCCCGCTCGACGTGGCCTTCTCGTCGGTCGCCTCCCGCTCCACCCTGGACCGCCGCGCCGTGGTGTCGGCGACCGGCCGCGACGACCTGCTCGCGGGGCTGCGCGCCCTCGCCGCCCGGGAACCGGCCGGCACCGTCGTCACCGGCGCCGGGGCGCCGCGCGGCCAGCTCGCGCTGCTCTTCTCCGGCCAGGGCGCGCAGCGCGCCGGCATGGGTCGCGAGCTGTACGCCGAGTTCCCCGTCTTCGCCGCCGCCCTCGACGAGGTGTGCGGGTACCTGGACCGGGCCCTGCCGCGCCCCCTGCGCGAGGTGCTCTTCGCCGCCGAGGGCTCGGCCGACGCCGAGCTGCTGGACCGGACGGTGTTCACGCAGGCCGGCCTGTTCGCCGTCGAGGTGGCGCTGTTCCGCCTCGTCGAGTCCTTCGGCATCGCCCCCGACCTGGTCGCCGGCCACTCGATCGGCGAGGTCACGGCCGCGTACGTGGCCGGGGTGCTGTCGCTGGAGCACGCCTGCGCGCTGGTGGCGGCGCGCGGCCGGCTGATGGAGGCGCTGCCCTCGGGCGGCGGGATGCTGGCCGTCGCGGCTGCCGAGGCCGACGTGCTGGCCATGCTGGACGGGCTGGCCGACGTGGGGATCGCCGCGGTCAACGGCCCGTCGGCGGTGGTGGTCTCCGGCGCCGTCGACGCGCTCGACGAGGTGGAGCGGGTCTGGCGCGAGCGGGGCGTACGCACGCGCCGGCTCGCGGTCAGCCACGCGTTCCACAGCCCGCTGATGGAGCCGATGCTCGCCAGGTTCCGCGCGGTGCTCGACAGGCTGGAGTTCTCCGCGCCGTCGCTGCCGGTGGTGTCGAACGTGACCGGGGCGCTGGCCGACGCCGACGAGATCCGTACGGCCGACTACTGGGTGCGTCACGTCCGCGAGGCCGTCCGCTTCGCCGACGGGGTGACCGCCCTGCGGTCCGCCGGGGCGGACACGTTCCTGGAGATCGGGCCGCGCAGCGTACTGACCGCCATGGTCGGCGACGCCCTGCCGGGCGGGGACGGCGTGCTCGCCGTGCCGGCACAGCGCGGGGACCGGTCCGAGGCGCAGGGGTTGCTGGCCGGGCTGGCCGAGCTGCACACGCACGGGGTGGCCGTCGACTGGCAGCCGTGGTTCGCCGGCACCGGCGCCCGGCGGGTGGACCTGCCCACGTACGCCTTCCAGCACCAGCGCTACTGGCCGGAGGTCGGCGGCACCGCCGCGACCGCCGCGCCGGGCGACAGCGCCGAGGGCGACTTCTGGGCGGCCGTGGAGCGCGGGGACCTGACCGGGGTCGCCGCCCACCTGGCCGTGCAGGACGACCCCGCGGCGGTCGAGGCCCTCGCGCCCGCCGTACCCGTGCTGTCGTCGTGGCGGCGGGCCCGGCACCGCGACGCCGTGGTGGACGGCTGGACGTACCGGGTCGACTGGGAGCCGGTACGCCCCGCCGCCGTGCCGGCGCTGACCGGCCGCTGGCTGGTCGTCACCGCCGACACCGACGACGCCGGGGTGGCCGGCACGCTGACCGGCGCCGGCGCCCACGTCGACACCCTCACCGTCGCCCCCGGCGTCGACCGCGCCGAGCTGACCGGGCTGCTGCGCGGCCACGGCGACCAGGGCTGGACGGGGGTGCTCTGCGTGCTGCCCGCGACCGACCGGGCGCTGCCGGACGCCCCGGCCGTCTCCGGCGGCGCCGCGCTGCTGCTCACCCTCACCCAGGCGCTCGCCGACGCCGGCCTGCCCGGCCGGCTCTGGTGCCTCACCCGGGGCGCCGTCCGCGTCGGGGCCGGCGAGACCCTCGCCGACCCCTGGTCCGCCCTGGCCTGGGGCCTGGGCCGGGTCGTCGCCCTCGAACAGCCCGACCGTTGGGGCGGCCTGATCGACCTGCCCGCCCGCGCCGAGCGCACCGCCGCCGACGCGCTGCTCGCCGTCCTCGCCGACGCCGGCCACGACCAGGTGGCGATCCGCCCGCAGGGCGTCTTCGGTCGGCGGCTGGTGCCGGCCGCGCCGCCGGCCGGTGCGGGTTGGCGGCCCGCCGGGACGGTGCTGGTGACCGGTGGTACGGGTGCCCTGGGTCGGCACGTGGCGCGTTGGCTTCTGGTCAACGGGGCGGTTGAGGTGGTGCTGGCCTCGCGGCGGGGTCCGGCGGCGCCGGGCGCGGCCGAGCTGGTCGACGAGCTGGGCGCGGTGCGGGTGGTGGCGTGCGACGTCACCGACCGGGCGGCGGTCGACGCGTTGGTCGCCGGTCTGCCGGAGCTGACCGCCGTCGTGCACACCGCCGGCGTGGTCGACGACGGCGTCCTCGACGGGCTCGACCTGGGCAGGATGCAGACCGTCCTCGACGGCAAGGTCCGCGCCGCCCAGGTGCTGCACGAGGCCACCGCCCACCGCGACCTCGACGCGTTCGTGCTCTTCTCCTCCCTCGCCGGGGTCATCGGCAGCGCCGGACAGGGCAACTACGCGGCGGCCAACGCGTACCTCGACGCGTTCGCGGCCTGGCGACGCGACCAGGGCCTGCCCGGCACCGCCATCGCCTGGGGCGCCTGGGCCGAGGACGGCATGGCCGCCGCGCTGACCGCCCGGCTCGCCCGGGGCGGCGTCGACGCGCTCCCCGTCGCCGAGGCCGTCACCGCCCTCGGCCGACTGGTCAACACCGCCGAGCCGGCGGTCACCGTCGCCGACGTCGACTGGGGACGCCTCGCCGCCTCCTGGGGCCGCCCGACGCCTCTGATCGCCGCCCTTCCCGGGGTGCCCGCCGTGCCGACCGGCCCCGCCCGCGCCGTGGTGGTCGGCCGGTCCCTGCCGCAGCTCGCCGACCTCGTGCGCACCCAGGCCGCCGTCGTGCTCGGCTACCCGGCCGGCCAGCCGCTGCCCGAGCGCACCTTCCGCGACCTCGGCTTCGACTCGCTCACCGCCGTCGAGCTGCGCAACCGGCTCACCGCCGAGACCGGCATGACCCTGCCCGCCACGCTGGTCTTCGACCACCCCACGGTCGCCGAACTCGCCGCCCACCTGCACGGCCTCACCGCCGGGCACACCACCGGCGAGGTGGTCGCCGACGGCACCGGCCGCGACCGCGAGCCGATCGCCATCGTCGCGATGAGCTGCCGCTTCCCCGGCGGCGTCACCTCGCCCGAGCAGCTCTGGGACCTCGTCGCCACCGGCACCGACGCGATGAGCCTGATGCCCGGCGAGCGCGGCTGGAACCTCGCCGAGCTGTACCACCCCGACCCCGAGCACCTCGGCACCAGCTACGTCCGGGAGGGCGGCTTCGTCGCCGGAGCCGGCGAGTTCGACCCGGCCTTCTTCGGCATCAGCCCCCGCGAGGCCCTCGCCATGGACCCGCAGCAGCGGCTGCTGCTGGAGGCCACCTGGGAGGCGTTCGAGCGGGCCCGGATCGACCCGACCGCGCTGCGCGGCAGCCGCACCGGCGTGTACGTCGGCACCAACGGCCAGGACTACGGCTCGCTGCTGATGGCCGCCGGGGACGTCGACGAGAACTACCTCGCCACCGGCACCTCCGCCAGCGTCATCTCCGGCCGGCTGGCGTACACCTTCGGGCTGCACGGCCCGGCGGTCACCGTCGACACCGCCTGCTCGTCGTCGCTGGTCGCCATGCACCTGGCCGCGCAGGCCCTGCAGACGGGCGAGTGCGACCTCGCCCTGGCCGGCGGCGCCACCGTGATGGCCACCCCCGGCATCTTCGTCGGCTTCTCCCGCCAGCGCGGCCTCGCCGCCGACGGCCGGTGCAAGCCGTTCGCCGGGGCCGCCGACGGCACCGGCTGGGGCGAGGGCGTCGGCCTGCTGGTGCTCCAGCGCCTCTCCGACGCCCGCCGCGACGGCAACCCGATCCTGGCCGTGCTGCGCGGCAGCGCCGTCAACCAGGACGGCGCCTCCAACGGCCTCACCGCCCCCAACGGCCCCGCCCAGCAGCGGGTGATCCGCCAGGCCCTCGCCAACGCCGGACTCACCGCCGACCAGGTGGACGCCGTCGAGGCGCACGGCACCGGCACCACCCTCGGCGACCCCATCGAGGCGCAGGCGCTCCTCGCCACCTACGGGCAGGACCGTCCCGCCGACCGGCCGCTCTGGCTCGGCTCGATCAAGTCGAACATCGGGCACACCCAGGCCGCCGCCGGCGTCGCCGGGGTGATGAAGATGGTCCTGGCGATGCGGCACGGGGTGCTGCCGCCCACTCTGCACGTGGACGAGCCCACCCCGCACGTCGACTGGAGCGCCGGCAGCGTCGAACTGCTCACCTCCGCCCGCCCGTGGGAGCCGGCCGACGGCGTACGCCGCGCCGCCGTCTCCTCGTTCGGCATCAGCGGCACCAACGTGCACACCATCCTCGAACAGGCCCCCGCCGACGAGCCGGAGTCCGAGCCGGTGGCCGGCGGGCCGATCGGGGAGCTGCCCTGGGTGCTCTCCGGGCGCACCGTCGACGCCCTCACCGCCCGCACCGGGGACCTGCTCGACCACCTCGACACCGTCGACGACGACAACCTCGCCGCCGTCGGCTGGTCGCTGGCCGCCACCCGCGCCGCCCACGACCACCGGGCCGTCGTCTTCGCCACCGACCGTGACGAACTGACCGCGTCCCTCGACGCGCTCGCCGCCGGCCGGCCCAGCCCGCAGACCGTCACCCGCGTCCCCGGCACCCCCGGCGAGGTCGCCTTCGTCTTCCCGGGCCAGGGCTCGCAGTGGGTCGGCATGGCCGCCGAACTGCTCGACACCGCACCGGTCTTCGCCGAGAAGTTCGCCGCCTGCGCCGAGGCGCTGCGCCCGTACGTCGACTGGTCGCCCACCGACGTGGTGCGTGGCGCGCCGGACGCCCCGTCGTTGGAGCGGGTCGACGTCGTGCAGCCCACCCTGTTCGCGGTCAGCGTCTCGCTCGCCGCGCTCTGGGAGTCGTACGGGGTGCGCCCCTCCGCCGTCGTCGGCCACTCCCAGGGCGAGATCGCCGCCGCGTACGTCGCCGGCGGCCTCACCCTGGACGACGCGGCGGCCGTGGTGGCGCTGCGCAGCCGGATTATCGCCGGTATCGCCGGGGACGGCGGCATGGTCTCGGTCGCCACCACCGCCGACGAGGCCACCGGCACGATCACCCGCTGGGCCGGCCGGGTCGCCCTGGCCGCCGTCAACGGGCCCACCTCCGTCGTGGTCTCCGGCGACAGCGCCGCCCTCGACGAGCTGGTCGCCCACTACGAGTCCCGCGAGGTGCGGGTGCGCCGCGTCCCCGTGGACTACGCCTCCCACTCCGCCCACGTCGAGCAGCTGCGCGAGCAGCTCCTGGAACTGCTCGCCGGGCTGCGGCCCCGTACCGGCGAGGTCCGGTTCCGCTCCACCGTGGAGGGCGACTGGCTCGACACCGCCGCCCTCGACGCCGACTACTGGTACCGCAACCTGCGGCAGACCGTCCGCTTCGACGAGGCGGTGCGCAGCCTCGTCGCGGCCGGCTACCAGACCTTCGTCGAGGTCAGCGCCCACCCCGTGCTGACCATGGCCGTGCAGGAGAGCGTCGAGCTGGCCGCCGCCGACCCGGACGCGGTCACCGTCACCGGCAGCCTCCGCCGGGGCGAGGGCGGCCTCGGCCGCTTCCTGCGCGCCCTGGCCGAGGTCTGGACCGGGGGTACGCCGGTGGACTGGCGGCCCGCCTTCACCGGCCTCGCCGGACGTCGCCTCGACCTGCCCACGTACCCGTTCCAGCGGCAGCTGTACTGGCCGCAGCCGTCCGCCGCGCCCGCCCCCGCAGCCGGGGCCGCCGGTCCCGTGGCCGACGACGAGGTCGACGCCCGGTTCTGGGCGGCCGTGGAGGCGGAGGACCTGAACGCGCTCACGGCCGAACTCTGCGCCACGACCGAGTCGCGGCCCGTCCCGGAGACGGCGTTCGCCGACGTGCTGCCCGTCCTCGCCGCCTGGCGCCGCCGACACCGCGACCAGGCCACCGTGGACTCCTGGCGGTACCGGGACAGCTGGACGCCCGTCGCCCCCGACGCTGCCGGCGAGCCGGCAGTCACCGGCACCTGGTGGCTGCTCACCGGCCCCGACGACACCGGCGCGGCCGAGGCCGCCTTCTGCGCCGAGGCGGTGCGGCGCCACGGCGGCACCGTCGTACCGCTGGCGCTGGACGCCGACCGCACGGACCGCGCGGCGCTCGCCGCCCGGCTGCGCGACCTGGCCGACGGTGGCTCCCGCCCCGCCGGGATCCTGTCGCTGCTGCCGCTCGACGAGACGCCCGCCCCGGCGCACCCGTCGGTGCCGGTCGGCTTCGCCGGCACGGTCACCCTCGTGCAGGCGCTCGGCGACGCCGGCGTCCGCGCGCCGCTGTGGTGCCTCACCCGGGGTGCCGTCGCCACCGGCCCGGCCGACCCGCTGCCGCACCCGCTCCAGCAGCTCACCTGGGGCTTCGGCCGGGTCGCCGCCCTCGAGCACCCCGACCGCTGGGGCGGCCTCGTGGACCTCCCCGACGAGCTCGACGACGCGGCCGGCCGCCGGCTGGTCCGCGTCCTCGCCGGTGCCGACGGGGAGGACCAGGTCGCGCTGCGGTGGGCCGGCGCCTTCGGCCGGCGCCTGCTGCACGCCCCGCTCGGCGACACCCCCGCCCCGCGCACCTGGCGGCCCTCCGGCACCGCCCTGGTCACCGGCGGCACCGGCGCGCTCGGCGGACACATGGCCCGCTGGCTCGCCGCGAACGGCGCCGCCCACCTGGTGCTGGTCAGCCGGCGCGGCCGGCAGGCCGACGGCATCGCCGACCTCGAGGCCGAGCTGGTCGCACTGGGCGCCCGGGTGACCGTCGCGGCCTGCGACGCCGCCGACCGGTCGGCGCTCGCCGCCGTCCTCGCCGACCTGCCGCCCGAGCACCCGCTGACCACCGTCGTGCACACCGCCGCCGTCCTCGACGACTCGGTGATCAACTCGCTGACCCTGGAGCAGGTCGACTACGCCCTCAGCGCGAAGGTCACCGCCGCGCTGAACCTGCACGAGCTGACCCGCGAGCTGGACCTCGACGCGTTCATCCTGTTCTCCTCGATGGCCGGCACCGTCGGCAGCTCCGGCGTGGGCAACTACGCCCCCGGCAACGCGTTCCTCAACGCCCTCGCCGAGCACCGCCGTGCCCTCGGCCTGCCCGCCACCTCCATCGGCTGGGGTGCCTGGGGCGGCGGCGGCATGGCCGACGGCGAGTTCGGCCGGATGCTGCACCGCCACGGCGCGCCCGAGATGCCCCCGCGGCTCGCCGTCGCGGCCCTGCACCAGGCCGTCGAGCACGACGAGACGTTCCTGACCATCTCCAACATCGCCTGGGACCGGTTCTTCGTCGCGTTCACCGCCACCCGACCCGGCCCGCTGATCTCGGAGATCCCCGAGGCGCAGCGGTTGCAGGCCACCAAGGGCCTCGCCGAGACGAAGGAGACCGACGAGGCCGGCCCGTCCGGCGCGTTCACCCGGATGAGCGCCGCCGAGCGCCAGCAGGCGCTGCTCGACCTGGTCCGCGACCAGGCCGCCACCGTCCTGAAGTACGCCGACGGCCAGGCCGTCGACCCGCACCACGCGTTCCGCGACCTCGGCTTCGACTCGGTGACCGCGGTGGAGCTGCGCAACCGGCTCGCCACCGCCACCTCGCTGCGGCTGCCGGTGACCCTGGTCTTCGACTACCCGTCGCCGACCGCGCTCGCCCGGCACCTGCACGAGGAACTGGGCGGCGAGGCCGCCGTGGCCGTCGAGACCGCCCCGGTGGCGCTCGGCGACGACGAGCCGGTGGCCATCGTCGCCATGTCCTGCCGCTTCCCCGGCGGGGCCAACGACCCCGAGCGGTTCTGGCAGATGCTGCACGCCGGCCGCGACGCCGTGTCCGACCTCCCGGGCGATCGGGGTTGGGACGTCGAGCGCCTCTACGACCCCGACCCCTATTCCACCGGCACCTCCTACGTCCGCAGCGGCGCCTTCCTCTACGAGGCGGCGGAGTTTGATGCCGGTTTCTTCGGGATTTCCCCCCGCGAGGCGTTGGCCATGGATCCGCAGCAGCGGTTGCTGCTGGAGGTTTCGTGGGAGGCGGTCGAGCGGGCAGGGGTTGAGCCTGGGGTCCTTCGGGGTTCGCGAACAGGGGTGTTCGTGGGCACGAATGGTCAGGACTATGGGGCCCTGCTGATGGTGGCGGGGGACGAGGTGGAGGGCTTCGCGGGGACGGGCAACGCCGCGAGTGTGGTGTCGGGTCGGGTGGCGTACGCGTTGGGGTTGGAGGGGCCGGCGGTGTCGGTGGACACGGCGTGTTCGTCGTCGTTGGTGGCGTTGCACCTGGCGGTGCAGTCGCTGCGGCGCGGCGAGTGCGACCTCGCCCTCGCCGGCGGCGTGACCGTGATGGCGACGCCCGGACTGTTCGTGGAGTTCTCCCGGCAGCGGGGCCTGGCGGCCGACGGCCGGTGCAAGGCGTTCGCCGCGGGAGCCGACGGCACCGGCTGGGGCGAGGGCGTCGGCATGCTGCTCGTCGAGCGGCTGTCGGACGCGCGTCGCAACGGCCACGAGGTGCTGGCGATCGTGCGGGGCAGCGCCGTCAACCAGGACGGCGCCTCCAACGGGTTGACCGCCCCGAACGGTCCCTCGCAGCAGCGGGTGATCCGGCAGGCCCTCGCGTCGGCGCGGCTCTCCACGGCCGACGTGGACGTGGTCGAGGCGCACGGCACCGGCACCACCCTCGGTGACCCGATCGAGGCCCAGGCCCTGCTGGCGACGTACGGGCAGGAGCGCGACGAGCCGCTGCTGCTCGGCTCGGTGAAGTCGAACATCGGGCACACCCAGGCCGCCGCCGGCGTCGCCGGCGTGATCAAGATGGTGCTGGCGATGCGCGAGGGCGTGGTCCCGGCGACGCTGCACGTGGACGAGCCGTCGCCACACATCGACTGGACCTCCGGCGCGGTCGAACTCGCCACGGAGTCGCGGCCCTGGCCGACCGTGGACCGGGCACGCCGGGCGGCGGTGTCGTCGTTCGGCATCTCCGGCACCAACGCCCACGTCATCATCGAACTGCCCGAGGACCGGCCCGCCGAGAGCGCCGAACCCGACGGCGAGGCCGCTGAGAGCCGCGGTCCAGGGCTCGTGGCCTCCGACGTCGTCGTCTGGGCGGTGTCCGGGCGGTCGAAGGGCGCCCTGGCCGGTCAGGCCGCCCGCCTGGCCCACCACGTCCGCGCGCACGCCGACATCGACGCGGCGGCGGTGGGCTGGTCCCTCGCCGCCACCCGGTCGACGTTCGACCACCGCGCCGCCGTCGTCGGCGCCGGGGTGGCCGAGCTGCTGGCGGGGCTCGACGCCCTGTCCGCCGGCGCACCGGCGGGGAACCTCGTCACGGGTACGGCCTCCGGGACCGGTGCGGTGTTCGTGTTCCCGGGTCAGGGTGCGCAGTCGGCGCGGATGGCGGCCGGTCTGGTGGGTCGTACGCCGGTGTTCGATGCGCGTCTGGCGGAGTGTCAGCGGGCTCTGGCTCCGTTCCTGGACGTGGACCTCGTTGCGGTGTTGACGGGTGAGGACGAGTCGTGGTTGGCGCGGGTCGAGGTCGTGCAGCCGGTGTTGTGGGCCGTGGGCATGGCCCTGGCGGCGGTGTGGCAGCACGCGGGTGTGGTTCCGGCGGCGGTGGTTGGTCATTCGCAGGGTGAGATCGGTGCGGCGTGTGTGGCCGGGATCCTGAATTTGGAGGATGCGGCGAAGGCGGTGGCGTTGCGGTCGCGGGCGCTGACGGTGCTGCGGGGGACCGGGACGATGGCGTCGGTGGACCTGTCGGCCGAGGCGGTGGCTGAGCGGCTCGGGGAGTTCCCGGGTGTCGGGGTGGCGGCGGTGAACGGTCCGTCGACGGTGGTGGTGTCGGGTCCGCCGCAGCCGGTTGCCGATCTGGTGGAGGCGTGTCAGGCCGAGGGGGTGCGGGCGCGGTTGATTCCGGTGGATTACGCGTCGCACTCAGCGGCGGTGCAGGACGTCGCGGAGCAGTTGCGCGCGGACCTGGCCGACGTGAGCCCGCAGGCCGGTCACACCCGGCTCGTCTCGACGTTGACGGGGGACTGGGTGGATCCGTCCTCGATGACGGCGGACTACTGGTATGAGAACCTGCGGCAGACGGTGCGGTTCGACGCGGCGGTGCGGGTGGCCGTCGAGGCGGGTCACACGACGTTTGTGGAGATCAGCCCGCATCCGGTGTTGACGATGCCGGTGACGGCGATCCTGGACGACGCGGGCGCGAGCGGGCACACGTTGGGTAGCCTGCGGCGTGGTGACGACGACGCGACGCGGCTGCTGACGAACCTCGCCACCGCCCACGCGATCGGCCTGCCCGTCGACCTGACGACGGTCCTCGCCGAGACCGACATCGTGGCGCTGCCCACGTACGCCTTCGAACGCAGCCGCTTCTGGCCCACCGCGGCGACCGGGCAGGGCGACACCGAGGAGACCCCGAGCGGCGTCGACTCGGCGTTCTGGGCGGCCATCGAACGCGAGGACCTGGCCGCGCTCGCGGAACTCACCGAGCAGGACGCCACGGAATCGCTGGAACGGCTGGGCGCGGCCCTGCCCGTGCTCGCCTCCTGGCGGCGGCAGCAGCGCAACCGGTCCAGCCTCGACGACCTGCGCTACCGCAGCGTCTGGCAGCCGTACACCGGGACGCCCGTCAGCTTCCTCCCCGGCGCCTGGTGGGTCATCGCCGACGAGCGGCACCCGGAGGAGGGCGAGGCCGCCGTCGCCGAGCTGACCCGCCGGGGCGCCGACGTCCGGCTGGTGTCGCTGCCGGAGAACCTGACCGACCGCGCCGCCCTCGCCGCGCGCCTGACCGGCGCCACCCGCACCGTCGACGGCGGGCCGGCCCCGGTCGACGGGGTGCTGTCGCTGCTCGCCCTCGCCGACGGCGCGGTCGACGACACCCAGCCGGTGCCGCCGTTCCTCGCCCGGTCGCTCGCGCTGATCCAGGCGCTCGGCGACCTCGACGTCGCCGCGCCGCTGTGGTGCGTCACCCGGGGCGCCGCCGGCACCACCCGGGGCGCGGCGCCCGGCCGGCCGGAGCAGTCGCTGCTCTGGGGCCTCGGCCGGGTCGTGGCCCTCGAACACCCCGAGCGGTGGGGCGGCCTGGTCGACGTACCGGCCACCCTGGACGACCACGGCTGGGACCTGCTCTGCGCCGCCCTCGCCGGCCTCGACGGCGAGGACCAGCTCGCGATCGACGGCGCCACCATCCTGGTACGCCGGCTGGTGCGGGCGCCCGGCGGCGAGGCGCCCACCGACGAGGCCGGCTACCCGGGCACGACGCTGGTCACCGGCGGCACCGGCGCGCTCGGCGCGGAGGTGGCCCGCTGGCTGGCCGCCCGGGGCGCCGAGCACCTGATGCTCGTCAGCCGCCGCGGCGCGGACGCCCCCGGCGCCGCCGAGCTCGTCCGCGAGCTGACCGGGGCGGGCACCCGGGTGACCGTCGCGGCCTGCGACGTCGCCGACCGGGCGGCGCTGGCCAAGCTGCTCGACGAGGTACCCGCCGACGCGCCGCTGACCAGCGTCGTGCACGCGGCCGGCGTCCTCGAGGACGGGGTGCTCGACGGCCTCACCGCCGACCGCCTCGCCACCGTCCTGCGCCCCAAGGTGCTCGGCGCCCTGCACCTGCACGAGCTGACCGTCGGGCGGGACCTGCGCGCGTTCGTGCTGTTCTCCGCGATGGCCGGTCAGCTCGGCGCCGCCGGTCAGGGCAGCTACGCCGCCGCCAACGCCTACCTCGACGCCCTCGCCGAGCAGCGGCACCGCCAGGGCCTGCCGGCCACCTCGGTCGCCTGGGGCCCCTGGACGGCCGGCGGGATGGCCGCCACCGACCAGGCCGTCGAGGAGCGCCGCCGGCGCACGGGCGTGGCCCGCCTCGACACCGCGCCGGCCCTCACGGTTCTCGCGCAGTGCGTCGCGCGGGGCGAGCCGGCGACGATGGTGGCCGGCATCGACTGGGCCCGCTACGTGCCCGGGTTCGTCGCCGTGCGGCCCAGCCCGCTCATCGCGGGCGTCGCCGAGGCGCGCCGGGCCGTCGCCGAGCGGGCCGAGGACACCGGCGTCTCCGCGGAGTCCCTGGCCGCCCTGCTCGCCGGGCAGACCGACGCCGAACGACGCAAGACCCTGCTGGAACTGGTACGCGGGCAGGCCGCCGCGGTGCTCGGGCACGCCTCGATGGACGCCGTGGAGCCGGACCGGGCGTTCCGCGAACTCGGGTTCGACTCGCTGACCGCCGTGGAGCTGCGCAACCGGCTCACCGCGGCGACCGGCGTCCGGCTGCCCGCCACGGTGGTGTTCGACTACCCGACCGCCGCCGGGCTGGCCGAGTACGTGCGGGCCGCGATCGTCGACGGCGGGGTGGTCGGGGTCGCACCGGTCTTCGGTGAGCTTGACAGGTTGGAAGCGGCGCTCTCCGGCTCGGCGCCGGACCGCAGCGCCCGAATTCGGATCACCGAGCGGCTGCGGGCGCTGCTGGCCTCCCTCAACGAGGCCGACGCGCCGGCGGACGGCGACACCGTCGCCGAGAAGCTCCAGGACGCGACGCCGGACGAGGTCTTCGACTTCATCGACCGCGAGCTGGGGATGTCCTGACGTGATCGCTGCTGCGACGACGGGTCAACACAAGGAGTGCGCGGTCCATGGCTGACGAGGCGAAGCTTCTCGACTACCTCAAGCGGGTCACCGCTGACCTGCACCAGGTGCGCCAGCGCCTGCGCGAGGTGGAGGCCGGTGAACAGGAACCGGTCGCCATCGTCTCCATGAGCTGCCGCTTCCCCGGCGGGGTGCGGTCGCCCGAGGACCTGTGGGAGGTGGTCGCGTCCGGTCGGGACGTGGTCTCCGACTTCCCGGAGGACCGCGGCTGGGACCTCGGGTCGCTCTACGACAGCGACCCCGAGCAGAGCGGTACGTCGTACACGCGGCAGGGCGGCTTCGTCCACGACCTGGCCGACTTCGACCCGGGCTTCTTCGCGATCTCCCCCCGGGAGGCGCTGGCGATGGACCCGCAGCAGCGCTGGCTGCTGGAGACCTCGTGGGAGGCCCTGGAGCGGGCCGGCATCGACCCGCACTCGCTGCGCGGCAGCCGCACCGGCGTCTTCGCCGGCAGCACCGGCCAGGACTACGGCACCGTGCTGATGGGTGCCGCGCAGGGCCTCGAGGGGCACCTGATGACCGGCAACGCCGGCAGTGTGGTCTCCGGCCGCATCGCCTACACCTTCGGGCTGGAGGGGCCGGCCGTCACCATCGACACCGCCTGCTCGTCCTCCCTGGTCGCCCTGCACCTCGCGGGCCAGGCGCTGCGGCAGCGGGAGTGCACCCTGGCCATCGTCGCCGGGGTCACGGCCATGTGCACCCCGGCCGCCTTCGTCGAGTTCTCCCGGCAGCGTGGCCTCGCCGCCGACGGCCGGTGCAAGGCGTTCGCCGCCGCCGCCGACGGGACCGGCTGGTCCGAGGGCGTCGGCGTCCTGGTGCTGGAACGGCTGTCGGACGCGCAGCGCAACGGTCACCCCATCCTCGCTGTGGTGCGGGGCAGCGCGGTGAACCAGGACGGCGCCTCCAACGGCCTGAGCGCCCCCAACGGGCCGTCGCAGCAGCGGGTGATCCAGCAGGCCCTGGCCAACGCCGGCCTCGCCGCCGGTGGCGTGGACGTCGTGGAGGCGCACGGCACCGGCACCCGGCTCGGCGACCCGATCGAGGCGCAGGCGCTGCTGGCCACGTACGGGCAGGACCGGGGCAACTCGGCGCCGCTGCTGCTCGGCTCGGTCAAGTCGAACATCGGCCACGCGCAGGCCGCCGCCGGCGTCGCCGGCGTCATCAAGATGGTCATGGCGATGCGGCACGGGCTCGTACCGCCCACCCTGCACGTCGACGAGCCGACCCCCGAGGTCGACTGGTCGGCCGGCGAGGTCTCGCTGGTGACCGAGGCGACGCCGTGGCCGGCGGTGGACCGCCCGCGCCGCTCGGCGGTCTCCTCGTTCGGGGTGTCCGGTACCAACGCGCACACCATCCTGGAGCAGGCTCCGGCACCGCAGCAGCCCCCGTCGGCCGCCGCGCCGGTGGTCGAGCGGCCGGTCGTACCGGTGCCGGTGTCGGCCCGGGACGCGGCCGGCCTCGCCGCGCAGGCGACCCGCTGGGCGGAGCGGATCGCCGCCGACGAGACCCTGCGGCCCCTCGACCTGGGCTTCTCGTCGGTCACGTCGCGGTCCAGCCTGGACCACCGCGCCGTGGTCTGCGCGACCGGCCGCGAGGATCTGCTGGCCGGGCTGCGCGCCCTCGCCGCCGGCCAGCCGTCCGGCACGGTGGTCGCCGGCCAGGCCGGGGGCCGGGGCTCGCTGGCGGTGCTCTTCTCGGGTCAGGGCGCGCAGCGCGCCGGCATGGGCCGCGAGTTGTACGCCGGCTTCCCGGTGTTCGCCGCCGCGCTGGACGAGGTGTGCGTGTACCTGGACGCGTTGCTGCCGCGTCCGTTGCGGGAGGTGCTGTTCGCGCCGGAGGGCTCCGCCGAGGCGGCGCTGCTGGACCGGACGGTGTTCACGCAGGCCGGTCTGTTCGCGGTCGAGGTGGCGCTGTTCCGCCTGGTGGAGTCGTTCGGGGTCGCGCCGGAGTTCGTGGGTGGTCACTCGATCGGTGAGGTCACGGCCGCGTACGTGGCCGGGGTGCTGTCGCTGGCCGACGCGTGTGCGCTGGTGGCGGCGCGGGGGCGGCTGATGCAGGCGCTGCCGGCCGGTGGCGGCATGCTCGCGGTGGCCGCCGACGAGGCGGCGGTGGTCGAGTCGATCGCCGGATCGACCGACCGGGTCGGGATCGCCGCGGTCAACGGGCCGACCTCGGTCGTGGTCTCCGGTGCCGTCGACGCCCTCGACGAGGTGGAGCGGGTCTGGCGGGAGCGGGGCGTACGCACGCGTCGGTTGACGGTGAGTCACGCGTTCCACAGCCCGCTGATGGAGCCGATGCTCGCCGAGTTCCGCACCGTGCTGGACGGGTTGACGTTCTCCGCGCCGTCGCTGCCGGTGGTGTCGAACGTGACCGGGGCGCTGGCCGACGCCGACGAGATCCGTACGGCCGACTACTGGGTGCGTCACGTCCGGGAGGCCGTCCGCTTCGCCGACGGGGTCGCCGCGTTGCGGTCCGCCGGGGCGGACACGTTCCTGGAGATCGGGCCGCAGAGCGTACTGACCGCGATGGTCGGCGAGATCCTGCCCGGCGACGACGTCGTGCTGGCCGTCGCCGCGCAGCGCAAGGACCGGCCCGGGGCGCAGGGGTTGCTGGCCGGGCTGGCCGAGCTGCACACGCACGGGGTGGCCGTCGACTGGCAGCCGTGGTTCGCCGGCACCGGCGCCCGGCGGGTGGACCTGCCCACGTACGCGTTCCAGCACCAGCGCTACTGGCCCGAGGCGGGGGCCGGGTGGACCGGCGACGTCACCGCGTTCGGCCTGCGGCCCGCGCAACACCCCCTGCTCGGGGCCGCCGTCGGCGTCGCGCACGCCGAGGGCTTCCTGTTCACCGGACGGCTGGCCCGGCGTACCCACCCGTGGATCTCCGACCACGTCGTCTTCGACACCGTGCTGCTGCCCGGCACGGGCTTCGTGGAACTCGCCCTCCAGGCCGGCGCGCACGTCGGCGCGGACCACGTCCGCGAACTCACCCTGGAGTCGCCGCTGATCCTGCCGGAGACCGGGGGCGTCGACATCCAGCTCTGGATCGGCCCGGCGGACGAGACCGGCTGCCGGTCCGTGTCGCTGCACTCCGCCCAGGACGGCGAGCCGACCGAGGGCGAGCGGGCCTGGACCCGCAACGCCAGCGGCGTGCTGGCCAGCGGCCCGGCCGTGCCGAGCGGCCCCGTCGGCTGGTCCGACCTGACCACCTGGCCGCCGCCCGGCGCGACCGAGGTCGGCACCGACGACCTGTACCTCAACCTCGCCGCCCAGGGCTACGACTACGGTCCGTCGTTCATCGCCCTGCGTTCCGCGTGGCGGCGCGGCGACGACCTCTTCGCCGAGCTGGCATTGCCCGAGGCCCCCGCCGCCGAAGCCGGCGGGTACGGCCTGCACCCGGCCCTGCTCGACGCCGCGCTGCACACCCTCGGCCTGACCACGCCGGCCGGTGAGCCCTCCGGGGCCGACATGCCCCCGGGGTACGGCCGGCTGCCGTTCTCCTGGAACGACGTCGCCCTGCACGGCGCCGGCGCCGCGGCGGCCCGCGTCCGGGTCTCGCACACCGGCCCCGACAGCATCTCGCTGCTGCTCACCGACGTCACCGGCGCGCCGGTCATCTCCGTCGGCTCCCTCGTCCTGCGGCCGGTCTCCGCCGACCAGCTCCGCACCGCCTCCGGCGGCGGCACCGAGTCGCTGTTCCGGGTCGAGTGGGCGCCGCTCGCGCTGCCCGCCGGCCCGGCCACCGTCGACTGGGCGGTGATCGGCGACGCCGCGGCGCTCACCGACGCGGTCGCCGCCACCGGCACGGCCGTGACGGCGTACGCCGACCTGACCGCCCTGGCCACGGCCATGGACGACGGGACGGACGCACCCGGCGTGCTCGTCGTGCCGTTCCTCGACCCGCCCACGTCGGCGGACGTGCCCCGGGCCGTCGCCGAGGTGACCCACCGCGCGCTCGCCGTGCTCCAACAGTTCCTCGCCGACGACCGCTACACGGCCTCCCGGCTGGTGGTGCTGACCTCAGGCGCGGTCGCCACCGAATGGGACACCGACCTGACCGACCTGGCCGGCGCCGCCGTGATCGGCCTGCTCCGCTCCGCCCAGTCGGAGAACCCCGACCGGTTCGTGTTGGTCGACGTCGACGACATCGCCGGCTGCGCCGCCGCGCTCGTCCCGGCCGTCGCGACCGACGAGCCGCAGGTCGTCATCCGGGCGGGCGTCGCCGCCGGTGCCCGGCTCACCCGGGTCCCCGCCGTGGTCGAGCCGCCGGCAGCCCCGTTCGACGGGGACGGCACCGTCCTGATCACCGGCGCCACCGGCACCCTCGGCCAGCTCATGAGCCGGCACCTGGTGGGCACGTACGGCGTCCGGCACCTGATCCTCACCAGCCGGCGCGGCCGCGCCGCCGGGGGCGTCGCGGAGCTCTGCGCCGAACTGGAGGCGCTCGGCGTGAGCGTCACCGTCGCCGCCTGCGACGTCGCCGACCGCGGTGCCGTGGCCGAGCTGCTGGCCGGCATTCCGGCGGAGCACCCGCTCACCGCCGTCATCCACGCCGCCGGCGTCCGCGACGACGGCGTCATCTCCTCGCTCACCCCCGAGCGGATGGACGGCGTGCTGCGGCCCAAGGTCGACGCCGCCTGGCACCTGCACGAGCTGACCGCCGACCTCGACCTGAAGGCGTTCGTCTCGTACTCCTCGCTCGCCGCCACCGCCGGCGGCCCGGGTCAGGGCAACTACGCCGCCGCCAACGCGTTCCTCGACGGGCTGGCCCAGCACCGCAAGGCGCGTGGCCTCGCCGCCCTCACCCTTGCCTGGGGCCTCTGGGCCGACCGCAGCGGCATGACCACCGAGCTGGACGACGTCCACCTCAACCGGATCTCCCGCTCCGGCGTCGCCGCGATGGAGGCCGAGGAGGGGCTCGCCCTCTTCGACGCGGCCTGCCGCACCACCGACGCCGCGCTCGTCCCGGCCCGGCTGGACCTCGCCGCGATGAAGGTGCAGTTCGCCGGCGGGACCATCCCGCCGCTGTACCGGGCGCTGATCCGCACGCCCGCCCGCGCCGCCGCGGCCACCACCGGCGCCTCGCTGGTGCAGCAGCTCGCCGGGCTCGGCGAGGCCGAGCGGGCCGCCGCGCTCGTCGAGATCGTCCGGGGGCAGGCCGCCGCCGTGCTCGGCTACCCCGACCCGGCGGCCATCGAGCCGCGCCGGGCGTTCAGCGAGTTCGGCTTCGACTCGCTCACCGCCGTCGAGATGCGCAACCGGCTCAACAACGCGTTCGGGATGCGGCTGCCGGCCACCCTCGTCTTCGACTACCCGACCCCGCACGACCTGGCGGCCTTCCTGGGTACGGAGATCGCCGGCACCCCGGTTCCCGTGCGACCCACGACGACCGCCGTGTCGGTCGGCGACGACGAGCCCCTTGCGATCATCGGCATGGCCTGCCGGCTGCCCGGCGGCGTGTGGTCGCCCGACGACCTGTGGCGGCTGGTGGTCGACGGCGTCGACGCGATCAGCGACCTGCCGACCGACCGCGGCTGGGACCTCGACAGCCTCTACAGCCCCGACCCGGACGCCCCCGGCACGTTCTACGCCCGCGGCGGCGGCTTCCTCAGCGGCGTGGACAAGTTCGACCCCGGCTTCTTCGGCATCTCGCCCCGCGAGGCCCTGGCCATGGACCCGCAGCAGCGGCTGCTGCTGGAGACCACCTGGGAGTCCTTCGAGTCCGCCGGCATCGACCCGGCCGACGTACGGGGCAGCAGCACCGGCGTCTTCGTCGGCACCAGCGGCCAGGACTACGGCTCGCTGCTCGCGTACTCGCCGGAGGCCGCCGAGGGCTACATGCTGACCGGGATGACCAGCAGCGTCATCTCCGGCCGGGTGGCGTACACGTTCGGGCTGGAGGGGCCGGCGGTGTCGCTGGACACGGCCTGCTCGTCCTCCCTCGTCGCCCTGCACTGGGCCGGCCAGGCGCTGCGGCGCGGCGAGTGCGACATGGCCCTCGCCGGCGGCGTCATGGTGATGGCCACCCCGACCGCGTTCGTCGAGTTCTCCCGGCAGCGCGGCCTGGCCGCTGACGGCCGGTGCAAGTCCTTCGCCGCGTCCGCCGACGGCACCGGCTGGTCCGAGGGCGTCGGCATGCTGCTCGTGCAGCGGCTCTCCGACGCCCGCCGGCAGGGCCGCACCGTGTACGCGGTGGTGCGCGGCTCGGCCATCAACCAGGACGGCGCCTCGAACGGGCTGACGGCGCCGAACGGCCCGTCGCAGCAGCGGGTGATCCGCCAGGCCCTCGCCTCGGCGCGGCTCTCCACGGCCGACGTCGACGTGGTCGAGGCGCACGGCACCGGCACGACGCTGGGCGACCCCATCGAGGCGCAGGCGCTGCTCGCCACGTACGGGCGGGAACGGCCCGCCGACCGGCCGCTGCTGCTCGGCTCGATCAAGTCGAACATCGGCCACGCGCAGGCCGCCGCCGGCGTCGCCGGTGTGATCAAGATGGTGCAGGCCATCCGGCACGGCATGGTGCCGGCGACGCTGCACGTGGACGAGCCGTCGCCGCACATCGACTGGACCTCCGGCGCTGTCGAGCTGGCGACGCAGTCGCGGCCGTGGCCGGCCGTGGACCGGCCGCGTCGGGCGGCGGTGTCGTCGTTCGGCATCTCCGGCACCAACGCCCACGTGATCATCGAGCAGGCCGACGCACCGATCGAGGCCGTGGCTCCGGCCGAGCCCGCCCCGGGACTCGTGGCCGCCGACGTCGTGGCATGGCCGCTGTCGGCGCGGTCGAAGGGCGCCCTGTCCGGTCAGGCGGCCCGCCTGGCGGAGTACGTGCGTGGGCGCGGCGAGGTCGATCCGGCGGCGGTGGGCTGGTCCCTCGCGACCACCCGGTCCGTGTTCGACCAGCGCGCCGCCGTGGTCGCCTCGACCGTCGAGGACCTGCTGGCGGGGCTCGACGCCCTGGCGTCCGGCTCGCCGGCCGGCAACGTGGTCGCCGGCACGGTCGCGTCCCACGGCGCGGGTGCGGTGTTCGTGTTCCCGGGTCAGGGTGCGCAGTCGGCGCGGATGGCGGCGGGTCTGGTGGGTCGTACGCCGGTGTTCGACGCGCGGCTGGCGGAGTGCCAGCGGGCCCTGGTCCCGTACCTGGACGTGGATCTGGTGTCGGTGTTGACCGGCGACGACGAGTCGTGGCTGGAGCGCGTCGAGGTCGTGCAGCCGGTGCTGTGGGCCGTGGGCGTCGCGTTGGCGGCCGTGTGGCAGCACGCGGGGGTGTCCCCGGCCGCCGTGATCGGCCACTCGCAGGGCGAGATCGGCGCCGCCTGCGTGGCGGGCATCCTCAGCCTGGAGGACGCGGCGAAGGCGGTGGCCCTGCGGTCGCGGGCGCTGACGGTGCTGCGGGGCACCGGCACCATGGCCTCGATCGACCTCTCCGCCGAGGCGGTCGCCGAGCGGCTGCCGGCCTTCCCCGGCGTGGGCGTCGCGGCGGTCAACGGCCCGTCGATCGTCGTGGTGTCCGGACCGCCGCAGCCGGTCGCCGACCTCGTCGAGGCGTGCCAGGCCGACGGGGTGCGGGCCCGGTTGATCCCGGTGGACTACGCGTCGCACTCGGCGGCCGTGCAGGACGTCGCGGAGCAGCTCCGCGCCGACCTGGCCGACGTCACCCCCCGGCAGGGGCACATCCGGCTGGTCTCGACGTTGACCGGGGACTGGGTCGAGCCGGCGTCGATGACGGCGGACTACTGGTACGAGAACCTGCGGCAGACCGTGCGCTTCGACGCGGCCGTCCGCGTGGCGGTCGCCGCGGGTCACACGACGTTCATCGAGATCAGCCCGCATCCGGTGTTGACGATGCCGGTGACGGCGATCCTCGACGACAGCGGTGTCACCGGTCACACCCTCGGCAGCCTGCGCAGGGGGGACGACGACGCGACGCGGCTGCTGACGAACCTCGCCACCGCCCACACCATCGGCCTGCCCGTCGACCTGACCACGGTCCTCGCCGAGACCGACATCGTGGCGCTGCCCACGTACGCCTTCGACCACCAGCGGTACTGGGTCGAGCCGCCGCTGCACCGGGCGCAGGACGTCAGCTCCGCCGGCCTCCAGGACGCCGGGCACCCGCTGCTCAGCGCCACGCTGACCTTCCCCGACAGCGAGCGGATGGTCTTCACCGGGCGGCTGTCGGTGCGTACCCACCCGTGGCTCGGCGAGCACCGGGTCATGGACAACATCCTGCTGCCCGGCACCGCCTTCGTCGAGCTGGCCACGTACGCCGGCGAGCAGGCCGGCTGCCCGACGGTGGAGGAGCTGACCCTGCTCGCCCCGCTCGTCCTGCCCGAACTCGGCGCGCTCCAGGTGCAGCTGATGGTCGGCGACCGGGACGACGACGGACGGCGCAGCGTCCAGCTCTACTCCCGGCCCTACCGGGACGGCTCCGACGAGATCCTGGCCGACGTCGCCTGGACCTGCCACGCCACCGGTCTGCTCGGCCCGCAGCCGGCCGACGCCGCACCCGCCTTCGACCTGGGGGTGTGGCCGCCGCCCGGCGCGACGCGCGTCGAGGCCGACGACTTCTACTCCGGCATCGAGGCCACCGTCTTCGGGTACGGTCCGGCCTTCCGCGGCCTGCGCGCCGCGTGGACCCGCGACGACGAGGTCTTCGCCGAGGTCGAGCTGCCCGCCGACCACCACGCCGAGGCCGGCCGCTTCGGCGTGCACCCGGCGCTGCTGGACGGCGCGTTGCAGGCCATGTCGATCGGCGGCTTCCTCGGCCGGATGGGCGACGGCGCCGACGCCAGCGTGCCCCGACTGCCGTTCGCCTGGACCGGGGTCTCGCTGCTCGCCGCCGGGGCCACCGTCCTGCGCGTACGCGTCGCGGCGGCCGGCGAGGTCGGCGTCTCCTTCCAGGTGGCCGACGCCACCGGCGCCCCGGTGCTGCACGTCGACTCGCTGATCATGCGCCGGGTCTCCGGCGACTCGCTCGGCGCGGCCCGCTCCGGCCGGCACGAGTCGCTGTTCCAGGTGGACTGGCCGGTGCTGCCGGTGCCCACCGGCCCCGTACCGGCGGCCACCCGCTGGGTGGCGCTCGGCGACGACCTGGCCCTCAGCGCCGCCTGCGAGGCGGCCGGCGCCCGGGTGCGTACCGACGTCGGCCTCGACTCGCTGGGCGACCTGCTCGCCGGGGGTGAGCCGGCGCCCGAGGCGGTGATCGTGCCGATCGGCGACGTCGGGGACCCGACGGACCCGGCGCTGGCCGGGCAGGCGCGGGCCACCACGCACCGTACCCTCGCCGCGTTGCGGACCTGGCTCGCCGACGACCGGTTCGCCGACTCGCGGCTGGTGCTGGTCACCCGCGACGCGGTCGCGGCGGGGGAGCAGCAGACGGTCAACCTTCGCCAGGCCCCGGTCTGGGGTCTGCTGCGCGCCGCGCAGCTCGAACACCCGGGCCGGTGCCAGCTCGTCGACCTCGACGACACCCCGGACAGCGCCGCCGCGCTGGCCGCCGCCGTCGCCTCCGGCGAGCCGCAGCTCGCCGTGCGGGCCGGGCAGGTCCGCACGCCACGGCTCGGGCGGGTCCCGGCCGGGGTGGAGCCGCTGCCGGGCGGCATCGACCCGGACGGCACGGTGCTGATCACCGGCGGGACGGGCGTGCTGGGCCGCATCCTGGCCCGCCACCTCGCCACCACCCACGGCGTACGGCACCTGCTGCTGGCCGGGCGGCGCGGCGCGGCGGCCGAGGGGATCGACGACCTGGTCGCCGAACTCGCCGGCGCCGGTACGGAGGTGACCGTCGCGGCCTGCGACGCCGCCGACCCCGACGCCCTGTCGGCACTGCTGGCCGGGGTGCCCGCCGCACACCCGCTCACCGCCGTGGTGCACGCCGCCGGCGTCCTCGACGACGGCGTGCTGGAGTCGATGACCCCCGAGCGGGTGGACGCGGTCGCCGTACCCAAGATCGACGCGGCGTGGCACCTGCACCGCCTCACGGCCGACGCGGACCTCGCGGCCTTCGTCCTGTTCTCCTCGGCGGCGGCCACCCTGGGCAGCGCCGGCCAGTCCAACTACGCGGCGTCCAACGCCTTCCTCGACGCCCTCGCGGCACACCGCCGGGCCAGTGGGCTCGCCGGCATCTCGCTCGCGTGGGGCCTGTGGGAGCAGGCCAGCGGCATGACCGGCCACCTCGGCGACGACGACGTGCGGCGGATGGCCGAACAGGGCGCCGCCGGTCTCGCCACCGAGCAGGCGCTGAACCTCTTCGACGCCGCGTGGCGGCTCGACGCGGCGGCCGTCGTACCGATGCGCCTGGACGTCGGGACGCTGCGCGGGCAGGCGGAGGCCGGCACCCTCGCGCCCATGCTCCGGGCCCTGGTCCGGGTGCCGCTGCGGCGCTCCGTCGACGCCACCGGCGCCCGCTCCGGCGGGGTGCAGCTCAGCCAGCGACTCGCCGGCCTGGCCGGCCCGGAGCGGCTCAAGGTCGTGCTCGACGTGGTACGGGCGAACATCGCCGCCGTCCTCGGCCACGCCGGCGCCGACGCCGTCGACCCGAACCGGCTCTTCACCGACCTGGGCTTCGACTCGCTCACCGCTGTCGACCTGCGGAACCGGCTCAACGGCCTGTCCGGGCTGCGGCTGCCGGCGACGCTGGTCTTCGACTACCCGACGCCGACGGCGCTCGCCGAGAAGCTGACCAGCGAGATCGCCGCCGACGCGGCGCCCTCCACGCAACCGCTCTTCCAGGGCATCGACACGGTGGAGAGTTTGCTCAACAGCATCCCGCTCGACCCGGCGGCCCGGGCCCGGTTCACCGCCCGCATGCAGGACCTGCTCGCCAAGGCGTCCGACCTGGCGGCCGGGCCCGCCGCCGAGCCGGACCGGCCCGACCTCGACTCGGCCAGCGACGACGAGATCTTCGACTTCATCAGCAAAGAGTTTGGAATCTCCTGAGATGACCAACCTTCGAATCGAGGCAGGGGCCACCCGATGAGCGACGACAAGCTGCGGTACTTCCTCAAGCGGGTGACCGCCGACCTGCACGACACCAAGCGCAAGCTGCAGACCGTCGAGGCCCGGGATCAGGAGCCGCTGGCCATCGTCTCCATGAGCTGCCGCTTCCCCGGTGGGGTCCGGTCGCCGGAGGCCCTGTGGGACCTCGTCGCCGACGGCCGGGACGCGCTCACCGAGTTCCCGGACGACCGGGGCTGGGACCTGGAGGCGCTCTACGACCCGGACCCGAACAAGCCGGGCAAGAGCTACACCCGCGTCGGCGGGTTCCTCGACGGCGCCGGTGACTTCGACCCGACCCTGTTCGGCATCTCGCCGCGTGAGGCCCTCGCCATGGACCCGCAGCAGCGGCTGCTGCTGGAGACGTCCTGGGAGGCCGTCGAGCGGGCCGGCATCGACCCGCTGTCGCTGCGCGGCAGCTCCACCGGCGTCTTCGTCGGACTGAGCACGTCCAACTACGGCATCGGCCTGCCGCACGTGCCCGAGGGCGTCGACATGTACCTCGGCACCGGCAACACCACCAGCGTCGCGTCCGGCCGGATCTCGTTCACCCTCGGCCTCAACGGCCCGGCCGTCACCGTCGACACCGCCTGCTCCTCGTCTCTGGTGGCCCTGCACCTCGCCGTGAACGCGCTGCGCCGCGGCGAGTGTGACCTCGCCGTCGCCGGCGGCGTCACCGTCATGGCCACCCCCGGCGTCTTCGTCGTCTTCTCCCGGCAGCGCGGCATGTCCGTCGACGGCCGGTGCAAGGCGTTCGCCGCCGGCGCGGACGGCACCGGCTGGGGCGAGGGCGGCGGCGTGCTCGTCGTGGAGCGGCTGGCCGACGCCGAGCGCAACGGCCACCCGATCCTCGCCGTGATCCGGGGCAGCGCCCTCAACCAGGACGGCGCGTCCAACGGGCTCACCGCGCCGAACGGCCCCTCCCAGCAGCGGGTCATCCGGCAGGCCCTCGCCAACGCCCGGCTCGGCACCGCCGACGTCGACATGGTCGAGGCGCACGGCACCGGCACCACCCTCGGCGACCCCATCGAGGCGCAGGCGCTCATCGCCACGTACGGGCAGGACCGGCCGGCCGACCGGCCGCTGTGGCTGGGCTCGGTGAAGTCGAACATCGGCCACACCCAGAGCGCCGCAGGCGTCGCCGGGCTGGTCAAGATGGTGATGGCGCTGCGCAACGGCGTCATGCCGGAGACCCTGCACGTCGACGAGCCCTCCCCGCACGTGGACTGGACCGCCGGGGCGGTGTCCCTGCTCACCGAGTCCAAGCCGTGGCCGGAACTGGACCGCCCCCGCCGCGGCGGCGTCTCCTCCTTCGGCGTCAGCGGCACCAACGCGCACGTGATCCTGGAGGAGTACCGGCCGCGCGTCGCCGACCCGGTCGCCGTCGACGGCGAGGAGGCCGTCGAGGCCACCGCCGTAGAGCCCGCGCGACGGCCCGGCCTGGTCGCCTCCGACGTCACCCTCTGGCCGGTGTCGGCCCGGTCGAAGACCGCCCTCGCCGGGCAGGCCGCCCGGCTCGCGCGGCACGTGCGCGAGCACGGCGACCTCGCCCCGGCGGCGGTCGGCTGGTCGCTGGCCACCACCCGCTCGACGTTCGACCACCGCGCCGCCGTCGTCGCCTCGACCGCCGACGAGCTGCTCGCCGGGCTGGACGCCCTCGCCGCCGGCCAGCCGGCCGGCAACCTCGTCACCGGTACGGTCACCAGCGCCAGCACCGGCCCCGTCTTCGTGTTCCCCGGCCAGGGCGCCCAGTCGGCGCGGATGGCGGCCGGCCTGGTGGGTCGTACGCCGGTGTTCGACGCGAAGCTGGCCGAGTGCCAGCGGGCCCTCGCCCCGTACCTGGACGTGGACCTGGTGTCGGTGCTCACCGGCGACGACGAGTCGTGGCTGGAGCGGGTCGAGGTCGTGCAGCCGGTGCTGTGGGCCGTCGGCATCGCCCTCGCGGCCGTGTGGCGCGCGGCGGGCGTCGTCCCGGACGCGGTCGTCGGCCACTCGCAGGGCGAGATCGGCGCCGCCTGTGTGGCCGGCATCCTCACCCTGGAGGACGCCGCCCGGACGGTGGCGCTGCGCTCCCGTGCGCTCGCCGTGCTGCGCGGCACCGGCACGATGGCGTCGGTGGACCTGCCGGCCGACGCGGTCGCCGAGCGGCTGCCGGCCTTCCCGGGCGTCGGGGTGGCGGCCGTCAACGGCCCGTCCACCGTCGTGGTCTCCGGCCCGCCGCAGCCCGTGGCCGACCTCGTCGCGGCGTGCCAGGCCGAGGGCCTGCGCGCCCGGCTCATCCCCGTCGACTACGCCTCCCACTCCGAGGCCGTGCAGCAGGTCGCCGAGCAGCTCCGCGCCGACCTGGCCGACGTCACCCCGCGGGCCGGCCACACCCGGCTCGTCTCCACCCTGACCGGGGACTGGGTCGACCCCGCCGCGATGACCGCCGACTACTGGTACGACAACCTGCGCCGGACCGTGCGGTTCGACGCGGCCGTGCGCACGGCGATCGCCGCCGGGCACACCACCTTCGTGGAGATCAGCCCCCACCCGGTGCTGACGATGCCGGTCACGGCGATCCTCGACGACAGCGGCGTCACCGGCCACACCCTGGGCAGCCTGCGCCGCGGCGACGACGACCCGACGCGCCTGCTGACCAACCTCGCCACCGCGCACGCCATCGGCCTGCCCGTCGACCTGGCGGACGTCCTCGCCGAGACCGACGTCGCGCCGCTGCCCACGTACGCCTTCGACCACCAGCGGTTCTGGCTCGACGGCAGTGGCGGCCCCGACCTGGAGAGCCTGCTCTCCGGCGCCGGCGACCCCAGCGACGCGAGCTTCTGGGCGGCCGTGGAACGCGGCGACGTCACCGCCCTCGCCGAGACCATCGCCACCGACGAGACCCCCGCGCACGAGGTCCTCGACGCGCTGCTGCCGGCCCTGCCGCTGCTCACCTCCTGGCGGCGGCAGCGGCGCCGGCAGTCCGACATCGACAGCTGGCGCTACCAGGACACCTGGAAGCCCCTGACCGGCGTCGCCAACCGGGGCATGAGCGGCACCTGGGTCGTGGTCATGCCGACCGGCGACATCATCGAGCCCTGGCAGGACGCCTGCGTCGAGGCGTTCACGGCCGCCGGCGCGACGCTCGTCCCGGTCGCCGTCTCCACCCCCGACGTCGACCGCGACCAGTTCGGCAAGCTGCTTCAGGAGGCGCTCGCCGCCGCACCGGGCGGCGACGCCGCCGCCGAGGTGACCGGCGTGGTCTCGCTGCTCGCCTTCGACGAGCTGGCCCACCCGCTGCACCCGTCCGTGCCCGGCGGATTCGCCGCCACCGTCGCGCTCTTCCAGGCCCTCGGCGACATCGGCCTGCGCGCCCCCATGTGGAGCGTCACCTCCGGCGCGGCCTCCGTCGGCATGGCCGACCTGCTGCGCTCCCCGGTGCAGTCGCTGGTCTGGGGCTTCGGCCGGGTCGCCGCGCTGGAGCACCCGCAGCGCTGGGGCGGTCTCGTGGACCTGCCCGAGGCCGTCGAGGACCGTTGCGCCGACCTGCTGGTCGCGGCCCTCACCACCGCCGGGGAGGAGGACCAGATCGCGGTACGCCCCAGCGGCCTGCTCGCCCGCCGGCTCACCCGGGTCCCGCTCGGCGACAGCCAGCCCGCCAACCCGTGGCAGCCGTACGGCACGGCGCTGGTCACCGGCGGCACCGGCGCGCTCGGTGGGCACGCCGCCCGCTGGCTGGCCCGCAGCGGCGTGGAGAACATCGTCGTCGTCAGCCGGCGGGGCATGGCCGCGCCGGGCGCGCAGCAGCTCGTCGACGACCTCACCGAGCTGGGCGCCCAGGCCACCGTCGTCGAGTGCGACGCCTCCGACCGCGACGCGCTGGCCGACCTGATCGACGCGATCCCCGCCGAGTACCCGCTCACCGCCGTCGTGCACGCCTCCGCCGTGCTCGACGACGCCATGATCAACGACATCCGGCCGGAGCAGATCGAGCGCGTGCTCCAGGCCAAGGTCGACGTCGCGTACAACCTGCACGAGCTGACCCTCGACCACGAGCTGTCGGCGTTCATCATGTTCTCGTCCTTCGCCGGCAGCGTGGCCAGCTCCGGCGTCGGCAACTACGCCCCGAGCAACGCGTTCCTCGACGCGCTGGCCCAGCACCGGCGCGGCCTCGGCCTCACGGCCACCTCCATCGCCTGGGGGGCGTGGGCCGGCGGCGGCATGGCCGACGGGCCGCTCGGCGAGCTGCTGCACCGCCACGGCGTACCCGAGATGACCCCCGATGCGGCCATCGCCGCGCTGCACCAGGCCGTCGACCACGGCGAGGCGTTCCTCACCATCGCCGACATCGCCTGGGAGCGGTTCTCCGTCGCCTTCACCGCCACCCGGCCCGGCCCGCTGATCAGCGACCTGCCGGACGTGCGGCGGCTCGCCACGGCCGAGAAGGTCGCCAGCGTGGAGGCCGGCGACGGCCCGGAGTCGTTGCAGGAGCGGCTCGCCGGGCTGCCCGCAGCCGAGCGGCTCGCCGTGCTGCTCGGCCTGGTCCGCAGCCAGGTCGCCGCCGTGCTCAACTACCCGTCCGCCGAGTCGGTGGACGAGCACCGGGCGTTCCGGGAGCTCGGCTTCGACTCCGTCACCGCCGTCGAGCTGCGCAACCGGCTCGGCTCGGCCACCGGCGTGGCCCTCCCGGTCACCCTGGTCTTCGACTACCCGACCCCGACGACCCTGGCGGAGTACCTGTTCGCCGAGGTCGCCCACGACGACGTGGTCACCCCGACCGCCCTCCTCGACGATCTGGACCGGATCGCCGACAGCCTCGACGTGGTGGCGCGCGACGAGGCCGCCCGGGTGCGGGCCACCGTACGCCTCCAGGCGATGCTCTCCCGGCTCGCCCAGGACAGCGGTGGCGCCGACATCGGCCGGCACCTCGACGACGCCACCGACGACGAACTGTTCGCGATGGTGGACAAGGACCTCGGCATCTCCTGACCTCCAGCTCCAGCTCTCTCCCGTCCCTTTCGAGGAAGCGGCACTCCGATGGCCAATGAAGACAAGCTCCGCGACTACCTCAAGCGGGTCATGGCTGATCTCCACGACACCCGCCGCCGGCTCAGTGAGGCACAGTCCCAGGAACTGGAGCCGGTGGCGATCGTGGCGATGAGCTGCCGGTTGCCGGGCGGGGTGCGCAACCCCGACGACCTGTGGGAGCTGCTGCGCGACGGCCGGGACGCCGTCACCCCCTTCCCCGATGACCGGGGCTGGGACCTGGAGCGCCTCTACCACCCCGACCCCGACAACCCGGGCACCTCGTACGCCCGGGAGGGCGGGTTCATCGACGGGGCCGGGGACTTCGACTCCGCCTTCTTCGGCATCTCGCCCCGCGAGGCGTTGACGATGGACCCCCAGCAGCGACTGCTGCTGGAGACGTCCTGGGAGGCGGTCGAGGCCGCCGGCATCGACCCCGCCTCGCTGCGCGGCAGCCGGACCGGGGTGTTCGTCGGCACCAACGGGCAGGACTACGGCACCCTGCTGATGATGTCGCCGGACGGCGACGAGGGGCACTCGATGACCGGGGGCGCGGCGGCCGTCGCGTCGGGCCGGGTGTCGTACGCCCTGGGGCTGGAGGGGCCGGCCGTCTCCATCGACACGGCCTGCTCGTCGTCGCTGGTGGCGCTGCACCTCGCCGTGCAGGCGCTGCGGGCGGGGGAGTGCGACCTGGCGCTGGCCGGCGGGGTGACCGTGATGGCCACCCCGGGCCTCTACATCGGATCCAGCCGCCAGCGCGCACTCTCCCCGGACGGGCGGTGCCGGTCGTTCGCCGCCGCCGCCGACGGCGCCGGGTTCTCCGAGGGCGTCGGCTGGCTGCTGGTCGAGCGGCTGTCGGACGCCCGCCGCAACGGCCACCGCGTCCTCGCGGTGGTCCGCGGCACCGCCGTCAACCAGGACGGCGCGTCGAACGGGTTGACCGCCCCGAACGGGCCGGCGCAGCAGCGGGTGATCAGCCAGGCCCTGGCCTCCGCCCGGCTCGCCACCGCCGACGTGGACGTCGTGGAGGCGCACGGCACCGGCACCAAGCTGGGCGACCCGATCGAGGCGCAGGCGCTCATCGCCACGTACGGGCAGGACCGGGGGGAGGCGCCGCCGCTGCTGCTCGGCTCGGTGAAGTCGAACATCGGCCACGCCCAGGCCGCCGCGGGCGTGGCCGGCGTGATCAAGCTGGTGCTCGCCATCCGGCACGGCCTCGTGCCGGCGACGCTGCACGTCGACGCGCCGTCCCAGCACATCGACTGGACGGCCGGCGCGGTGGAACTGGTCACCGAGGCGCGGCCGTGGCCCGAGACCGGCCGGGTACGGCGCGGCGCCGTCTCCTCGTTCGGCATCTCCGGCACCAACGCCCACGTGATCATCGAGCAGCCGGCCGAGCCGGCCGAGGAACGCCCGTCCGACACCGCCCCCGGTCTCGTCGCCGCCGACGCGCTCCTGTGGCCGGTGTCGGCCCGGTCGAAGGCCGCCCTGGCCGGGCAGGCCGCCCGGCTCGCGTCGTACCTGCGCGGGCGGGCGGGCACGGACCCGGCGGCGGTGGGCTGGTCCCTGGCGGCCACCCGCTCGACGTTCGACCACCGCGCCGCCGTCGTCGCCTCGACCGCCGAGGAGCTGCTGTCCGGGCTGGACGCGGTCGCGGCCGGGCTGCCGGCCGGCAACGTGGTCACCGCCGTGGCGTCGAGCCCCGGCGCGGGCCCCGTGTTCGTCTTCCCGGGGCAGGGCGCCCAGTCGGCGCGGATGGCGGCCGGCCTTGTCGGTCGTACGCCGGTGTTCGACGCGAAGCTGGCCGAGTGCCAGCGGGCCCTCGCCCCGTACCTGGACGTGGACCTGGTGTCGGTGCTCACCGGCGACGACGAGTCGTGGCTGGAGCGGGTCGAGGTCGTGCAGCCGGTGCTGTGGGCTGTCGGCATGGCCCTCGCCGCCGTGTGGCAGCACGCTGGTGTGACCCCGGCTGCGGTGGTCGGTCACTCGCAGGGCGAGATCGGCGCCGCGTGCGTGGCCGGGATCCTGAGCATCGAGGACGCGGCGAAGGCCGTGGCCCTGCGCTCGCGGGCCCTGACCGTGCTGCGGGGCACCGGCACCATGGCGTCGATCGACCTCTCCGCCGACGCGGTCGCCGAGCGGCTGCCGGCCTTCCCGGGCGTCGGGGTGGCGGCCGTCAACGGCCCGTCCACCGTCGTGGTCTCCGGCCCGCCGCAGCACGTCGCCGACCTGGTGCAGGCGTGCCAGGCCGAGGGGATCCGCGCCCGGCTGATCCCCGTCGACTACGCGTCGCACTCGCCCGCCGTCCAGGAGGTCGCCGAGCAGCTCCGCGCCGACCTGGCCGACGTCACCCCGCAGGCCGGCCACACCCGGCTCGTCTCCACCCTGACCGGGGACTGGGCCGACCCCACCGTCATGGGCGCCGACTACTGGTACGACAACCTGCGGCAGACCGTGCAGTTCGACGCCGCCGTGCGGGTGGCCGTCGCCGCCGGACACACCACGTTCATCGAGATCAGCCCCCACCCGGTGCTGACGATGCCGGTCACGGCGATCCTCGACGACACCGGCGTCACCGGCCACACCCTGGGCAGCCTGCGCCGCGACGACGACGACCCGACGCGGCTGCTGACCAACCTCGCCACCGCGCACGCCATCGGCCTGCCCGTCGACCTGACGAAGGTGCTCCCCGCCGCGCCCGCCGTCGACCTGCCCACGTACGCCTTCGACCACCACCGGTACTGGCCCGCGCCGCCGGTCTTCCTCGTCGCGCCCGACGGCGAGCCCGACATCGACCGGTGGCGCTACCGGATCACCTGGCAGGCCCTGCCCGACCTGCCACTGACCTGGCTCGGCGGCACCTGGCTCGTCCCGGTGCCCGCGGCACTGGGCGACGACCCCCTGGTCACCGACGTGTTGTCGGCACTCGGCAACTTCGGCGCGGACGTCGTACCCGTGCGGCTGGACGCCACCGACGACCCGGCGGCGCTGGCCGACGCGCTGGGCGCGGCGCTCGCCGGCCCGGACGCCCCCGTCGCCGTGCTCTCGCTGCTGGGCCTGGACGAACGCGCGCACCCGGAGCACCCGGCGACCTCGCTGGCCGTCTCGGGCACCGCCCTGCTGGTACAGGCGCTCGGCGCGCTCGGCGTCGAGGCGCCGCTGTGGTGCGCGACCCGCGGGGCCGTCGCGGTCGGCCCCGACGACCCGGCGCCGCGCCCCGTCGCCGCCTCCGTCTGGGGGCTCGGCCGGGCCGTCGCCCTGGAGCACCCCGGCCGCTGGGGCGGCCTGCTCGACCTGCCGGACGCCCTCGACGCGCAGGCCGGCGCGCTGCTCTGCGCGGCGCTCGGCGCCAGCGGCGGCGAGGACCCGTTCGGCGACGGCGACGACGCGGACCAGTCCGGCGGCGAGGACCAGCTCGCCGTCCGCGACTCCGGGGTGTACGTGCGCCGACTCGCCCGGATCACCGAACCCGAGCCGGCAGCCACCGGGGACACCTGGCGGATGCGCGGCACCGTGCTGATCACCGGCGGCACCGGCGGGCTGGGCGGGCACCTGGCCCGGTGGGCGGCCCGCTCCGGCGCCGCGCACGTCCTGCTGGCCAGCCGGCGCGGCCCGGACGCCCCCGGCGCCGCCGAGCTGGAGGCGGAGCTGACCGACCTCGGCGTACGGGTCACCGTGGCCCGCTGCGACGTCGCCGACCGGGCGCAGGTGGCCGACCTGCTCGCCGCCGCCCCCGCCGACGCCCCGGTGACCGCCGTGCTGCACACCGCCGCCGTCCTCGACGACGGGATCGTCGACACCGCCACCGCGCAGCGCCTGCACACCGTCGCCGCGCCGAAGTGCGCCGCCGCGCTGCACCTCGACGAGCTGACCCGGGACCTCGACCTGGACGCCTTCGTGCTCTTCTCCTCGGTCGCCGGCACCACCGGCAACGCCGGGCAGGGCGCGTACGGGGCGGCGAACGCGTTCCTCGACGCCCTCGCCGAACGGCGCCGGGCCGAGGGCCGACCCGCCCTCTCCGTGGCCTGGGGCGCCTGGCGCGGTGCCGGCCTGCCCGCCGACAACGAGCGCGCCCAGCAGCGGCTGCGCCGGGGCGGCATGGTCGGCATGGACCCGGACCTGGCCGTCGAGGCCCTCGCCCGGGCGCTGCGGCGCGACGAGACCACCACCGTCATCGCCGACATCGACTGGGCCCGGTTCGCCCCCGCGTTCACCCTGGTCCGGCCCAGCCCGCTGCTCGGCGACCTCGCCGAGGTACGCGAGGCGACGCGGCCCGCCCCGCAGGAGGCCGCCGAGGAGGAGCCGGACGTACCGTCGGCCCTGGCGCGGCGGCTCGCCGGGCTCGCCCCGGCCGAGCGCGCCGCGACGCTGCTGGAGCTGGTCCGCCAGTGTGCGGCCACCGCGCTCGGCTACGGCGCCGCCGACGACATCCCGGCCACCCTGCCCTTCCGCGACCTCGGCCTGGACTCGCTGACCGCCGTGGACATGCGCAACTTCCTGGCCGCCGCCACCGACCTGCGGCTGCCCGCGACGCTCGCCTTCGACTACCCGAACCCGACGGTGCTCGCCGCGCACCTTGACGAACTGCTCTCCGGCGCCGCCCCGGACGTGGCCACCCCCGCCCCGGCCGCCCCGGCCGACGACGACGAGCCGATCGCCATCGTGGCGATGAGCTGCCGCCTGCCCGGCGGGGCGGACACCCCGGAGCAGCTGTGGCAGCTCCTCGCCGGCGGCGGCGACGCGATCGGCGAGTTCCCCACCGACCGGGGCTGGGACCTCGACCGGCTCTTCGACTCCGACCCGGAGAAGGAGGGCACCAGCTACGCCCGCGAGGGCGGCTTCGTCACCGGGGCCGCCGACTTCGACGCCACCTTCTTCGGCATCAGCCCCCGCGAGGCCCTGGCCATGGACCCGCAGCAGCGGCTGCTGCTGGAGGCGTCCTGGGAGGCCATCGAGCGGGCCGGAATCGACCCGCACGCCCTGCGCGGCAGCCCCACCGGTGTCTTCGTCGGCACCAACTACCAGGACTACCGCAACCTGATGTTCAGCGCCGAGGGCGCCGAGGGGCACCTGATGACCGGCAACGCCGGCAGCGTGCTCTCCGGCCGGGTGTCGTACACCCTCGGGCTGGAGGGGCCCGCCGTCTCGGTGGACACCGCCTGCTCGTCGTCGCTGGTCGCGCTGCACTGGGCCTGCCAGGCGCTGCGCCGCTCGGAGTGCTCCCTCGCCCTCGTCGGCGGCGTCACCGTCATGTCCACCCCCGGGGTGTTCGTCGGCTTCAGCCGGCAGCGGGGGCTGGCCCCGGACAGCCGGGTCAAGGCGTTCGCCTCCGCCGCCGACGGCACCAGCTGGGGCGAGGGCCTCGGCCTGCTGCTCGTCGAGCGGCTCTCCGACGCCCGCCGCAACGGCCACCCCGTGCTCGCCGTGATCCGGGGCAGCGCCGTCAACCAGGACGGCGCGTCCAACGGGCTCACCGCGCCGAACGGGCCGTCGCAGCAGCGGGTGATCCGGCAGGCGCTCGCCAACGCCGGGCTCACCCCGGCCGACGTGGACGCCGTCGAGGCGCACGGCACCGGCACGAAGCTCGGCGACCCGATCGAGGCGCAGGCCCTGCTCGCCACGTACGGCCAGCGGCCCGCCGACCAGCCGCTGTGGCTCGGCTCGATCAAGTCCAACATCGGGCACACGCAGGCCGCCGCCGGGGTCGCCGGGATCATCAAGATGGTGCTGGCGCTGCGGCACGGCTACCTGCCGCAGACCCTGCACGTCGACGAGCCGACCGACCAGGTGGACTGGTCCGTCGGCGCGGTCGAGCTGCTCGACGAGGGCCGCCCGTGGCCCGTCACCGACCACCCGCGCCGCGCGGCCGTCTCCTCGTTCGGCATCAGCGGCACCAACGCGCACACCATCCTGGAGCAGGCCCCGGAGCCGTCCGTCGTCGAGCAGCCAACGGGCGACCCGGCCCTGCTGCCGGTGGTGCCGGTGCTGCTGTCGGGCCGCACCGGTGCCGCGCTGGCCGCCCAGGCGGAGCGCTGGGGCGAGCAGCTCACCGGGCTGGAGGCGCCGCGTACGGTCGACGTCGGCTGGTCGTCGGCGGTCTCCCGGGCCACCCTGGAACACCGCGCCGTCGTGCTGGCCACCGACCGGATCGCCCTGGGCGCCGGGCTGCGCGCCCTCGGCGCCGGCGAGGACTCGCCGCTGGTGGTCACCGGCGTGGCCGCGTCCCGGCCGAAGGTGGCGTACCTCTTCTCGGGGCAGGGCGCCCAGCGGGCCGGGATGGGTCGCGAGCTGGCGGAGGCGTTCCCGGTCTTCGCCGCCGCCCTGGACGAGGCCTGTGCCGCCCTCGACGCGCACCTGTCCCGCCCGCTGAAGCCGCTGCTCTTCGCCGAGCCCGACACCGCCGAGGCCGAGGCGCTGGACCGCACCGAGTTCACCCAGCCGGCGCTCTTCGCCGTGGAGGTGGCGCTGTTCCGACTGCTGGAGGCGTGGGGCGTGCGCCCCGACGCCGTCGCCGGGCACTCCATCGGCGAGTTCGCCGCAGCGCACGCCGCCGGGGTGCTCTCCCTGGCCGACGCCGCCGAACTGGTCGCCGCCCGGGGCCGGCTGATGCAGGCGCTGCCGGCCGGCGGGGCGATGCTCGCCATCGCCGCCACCGAGGCCGAGGTGACCGCCACGCTCGCCGATCGCGCCGAGCGGGTCTCCGTCGCCGCCGTCAACGGTCCCGCCGCCGTCGTGGTGTCCGGGGCCGGCGACGCCGTCGAGGAACTGGCCGCCGAGTGGACCGCCCGAGGCGTACGGATCCGGCGGCTCACGGTCAGCCACGCGTTCCACAGCCCGCTGATGGAACCGGTGCTCGACGACCTCGCCGCCGTCGCCGGACGGCTGCGCTACGCGCCCCCGACCATCCCGATGATCTCCACTGTCACCGGCGCGCCGGTCGACGTGGCGGAGATCGGCACGCCCGACTACTGGGTGCGCCACGCCCGCGACGCCGTACGCTTCGCCGACGCCGTCACGGCGCTGCGGGAGCGCAACGTCACCGGCTTCGTCGAGATCGGCCCGGACGGGGTGCTCACCGCCCTCGCCCAGGCCGTCCTCGCCGAGGGCGCCCCGACCGGCGGGCGGCCCCCGCTGGTCGTGCCGGCCCTGCGCCGGGACCGTGCCGAGCCGACCACCCTGCTGCGGGCGGTCGCCGCGCTGCACACCCACGGCGTCTCCCCGGACTGGTCCGCTCTCTACGCGGGCACCGGCGCGCAGCGGGTCGACCTGCCCACCTACACCTTCGACCGGCAGCGCTACTGGCCGGAGCCGCCGCCGTGGGCCAGCCTGGCCGCCGAGGACGAGCACACCGAGGTCGAGCGCCGCTTCTGGGCGGCCGTCGAGGCCGAGGACCTCGAGTCGCTGGCCCGTGACCTGGACGTGCACCGCGACCAGCCGTTCGGCACCGTGCTGCCCGCCCTGTCCGCGTGGCGGCGGCGCGGCCGGGAGCGGGCCCTCGTGGACGGCAGCCGGTACCGGGTCGTCTGGGAGCCCATCGCGGAGACCCCGCAGGAGCAGGACCCCGGCCGCTGGCTGGTGCTGCTGCCCGCCGACAGGGCGGACGACCCCGACCTGAACTCCTGCACCTGGGCGCTGGGCGCCGAGGTCGGCATCGTGCCCGTGGACACCGCCGCCGACCCCGACGAGCTGTGCGGCGGATTCGCCGACGTGCTCACCGAGGCGCTCGGCGCCGGCGAGGGGCCGCTGTCGATCCTGTCCTTCCTCGGCCTGGACGACGCCCCGCACGCCGAGCATCCGGCGCTGCCCCGCGGCCTCGCCGCGACCGTGCACCTGCTCCAGCAGCTCGTCGACCTCGACGCCCCGGCCCGGCTCTGGTGCGTCACCCAGGGTGCCGTCGGAACCGGCGACGGCGACGTCCCCGCCAACCCCCGGCAGGCGATGCTGTGGGGCCTGGGCCGGGTGGCGGCGCTGGAGCAGCCCACCCGCTGGGCCGGGCTGGTCGACCTGCCCACCGACCTCGAGCCCTGGACGGCGATGCGCCTCGGCGGCCTCCTCACCGGCGGCGGCGTGGAGGACCAGCTCGCCGTCCGCGAGTCCGGGGTGCTGGTACGGCGGCTCGTCCCGGCGGTCACCGAATCGGAGCCCGCGCCGTGGCAGCCCCGGGGCACGGTGCTGATCACCGGCGGCACCGGCGCGCTCGGCGGGCACGTGGCCCGCTGGGTGGCTGGCGCCGGCGCGCAACGCGTGGTGCTGACCAGCCGGCGGGGCACCGACACCCCGGGCGCCGCCGAGCTGCTCGCCGAGCTGGCCGGCCTCGGCGTGGACTGCCGGGTCGCCCGCTGCGACGCCGCCGACCGTGCCGCCGTGGCCGAACTCCTGGCCGACCTGCGGCGGGAGGGGCCGCCGCTGCGCGCGGTCGTGCACGCCGCGGGGGTCAGCGAGGTGGTGCCGCTGGCCGACACCACCCTGGAGGACCTGGCGTACGTCATCGCCCCGAAGCTCTCCGGCGCCGAGCACCTCGACGAGCTGCTCGACGACACCGAGCTGGACGCGTTCGTGCTCTTCTCGTCCATCTCGGCGGTGTGGGGCAGCGGCGGGCAGGGCGCGTACGCGGCCGGCAACGCCTACCTGGACGCGCTCGCCGAGCGGCGGCGCGGCCGGGGCCTGCCGGCCACGTCCGTCGCGTGGGGCCCGTGGACCGAGTCGGGCATGTACACCGAGGGCGCCGCGGAGCAGCTGCGCCGCCGCGGCCTGCGGGTGATGCCGCCGGGCGTGGCGATGGCCGGACTGCGCCACGCCCTGGCCGCCGACGACACCTGCGTCACCGTCGCCGACGTCGACTGGGC
This sequence comes from Micromonospora echinofusca, assembly GCF_900091445.1. Lineage (NCBI taxonomy): Bacteria > Bacillati > Actinomycetota > Actinomycetes > Micromonosporales > Micromonosporaceae > Micromonospora > Micromonospora echinofusca. The sequence continues at coordinate 3,653,662 of NZ_LT607733.1, read as the reverse complement.
CACCTTCCAGCCGCTGTTCACCTCGCTGCGACCCAGCCCGCTGCTGGCGGAGCTGCCGGCCGTACGCGAGCTGGCCGTCACTCCCACCGCCGTGCCGGACGCGTCTGCACCCGTCGCGCGGGACCTGCTCGCCGGGTTGCGGGCGCTGCCCGGCGACGAACGGCGGGCCGCGCTGCTGGAGATGGTGCGGGTCGACGCGGCGAAGGTGCTTGGCCACCCCTCCGGCGACGCGATCGAGACCGACCGGGGCTTCCTGGACCTCGGCTTCGACTCGCTCACCGCCGTGGAGCTGCGTAACCTGCTCACCGCGGCGACCGGGCACGACCTGCCCACCACCGTCGTCTTCGACTACCCGACCCCGGCCGGCCTGGCCGACCACCTGTACGAGGAGCTCTTCGCCGACGGCGACGCGGACGTCGGCGACGGCGGCGACGAGGAGTCGGTCCGCCGGGCCCTCGCCGCGATCCCGCTGGACGAGCTGCGTCAGGCGGGCCTGCTCGACCAGCTGCTCCAGCTGGCCCGCACGAGCGCCGGCCCGTCGGCCGTGGCGCCCGCCGCCCCGGCCGCGTCGCCCGCGCCCGAGGCCCAGATCCGCGAACTCGACGTCGCCGGCCTGGTCCGGATGGCCCTGGAAGGCTCCGACTCGTGACCCGGCCGGCCCTGAGGAGCCCCCGATGAGTGTTTCCCTGGACGAGGTCGTCGGCGCGCTGCGCGCGTCCCTGCTCGACAACCAGAAGCTCAAGCAGCAGAACCAGCAGCTGACCGCCGCGCTCAGCGAGCCGGTGGCGATCATCGGCATGAGTTGCCGGTTCCCCGGCGGCGTCGGGTCGCCGGAGCAGCTGTGGGACCTGGTGGCGGCGGGCACCGACGCGATGTCGGCGTTCCCCGACGACCGGGGCTGGAACCTGGGCGCGCTCTACGACCCGGACCCCGACCCCGACAGCCGGGGCACGTCGTACGTGCGCGAGGGCGGGTTCCTCTACTCCGCCGGGGACTTCGACCCCGCCTTCTTCGGCATCAGCCCCCGCGAGGCCCTCGCCATGGACCCGCAGCAGCGGTTGCTGCTGGAGACCGCGTGGGAGGCGTTCGAGCGGGCCGGCATCGACCCCACCACGCTGCGCGGCGCGCCCACCGGCGTGTACGCGGCGACCAGCAGCCAGGGCGACTACGCGGCGCTGCTCACCGGGGTCAGCGGCGGCGTCGAGGGCTACCTCGGCACCGGCAGCGCCGCCGCGGTCGCCAGCGGCCGGATCTCGTACGCGCTGGGCCTGGAGGGGCCGGCGGTCACCGTGGACACGGCGTGCAGCTCGTCGCTGGTCGCGCTGCACCTGGCCTGCCAGGCGCTGCGGCTGGGCGAGTGCACGATGGCGCTGGTCGGCGGGGTGTCGGTGATGGCCACCCCGACCGTCTTCGTGGAGTTCTCCCGCCAGCGCGGTCTGTCCACCGACGGCCGGTGCAAGTCGTTCGCCGCCGCCGCCGACGGCACCGGCTGGTCCGAGGGGGCCGGCATGCTGCTGGTCGAGCGGCTCTCCGACGCCCGTCGCAACGGCCATCCGGTCCTCGCGGTGGTACGCGGCAGCGCGGTCAACCAGGACGGCGCGAGCAGCGGGCTGACCGCCCCGAACGGCCCGTCCCAGCGGCGGGTGATCCGGCAGGCCCTCACCAACGCGGGGCTGAGCGCCGACCAGGTGGACGTCGTCGAGGCGCACGGCACCGGCACCACCCTCGGCGACCCGATCGAGGCGCAGGCGCTGCTGGCCACGTACGGCAAGGAGCGCCCCACCGACCGGCCGCTGTGGCTGGGGTCGGTGAAGTCGAACATCGGCCACACCCAGGCGGCGGCGGGCGTGGCCGGGGTGATGAAGATGGTCCTCGCCATGCGGCACGGGGTGCTGCCGCCCACCCTGCACGTGGACGAGCCCACCCCGCACGTCGACTGGAACAGCGGGGCGGTGTCCCTGCTGACCGGAGCGCAGCCCTGGCCGGAGACGGGGCAGCCGCGCCGGGCCGGGGTCTCCGCGTTCGGGATCAGCGGCACCAACGCGCACGTCATCATCGAGCAGGCCGCCGGGGCGGACACCGACGACGCCCGGCCGGCCGGCACGCCCGCCCCACCGGCCCCCTGGGTCGTCTCCGCCCGGTCCGCGCCGGCCCTGGCCGGACAGGCCCGGCGGCTGCTCGACCATCTCGCCGCCCGCCCCGACCTGGCACCGGCCGACGTGGCGTACTCGCTGGTCACCACCCGGGCGGCGCTGCCGCACCGGGCCGCCGTGATCGGTGACGACCGCGACGCGCTGCTGTCCGGCCTGCGCGCGGTCGCCGAGGAGCGCACCGCCCCCGGCGTGGTACGCGGCGTGGCCCGCCCGGCCGGCAAGGTCGCGTTCCTCTTCACCGGCCAGGGCGCCCAGCGCCCCGGCATGGGCGCCGAGCTGTGCCGCCGGTTCCCGGTGTTCGCCGCCGCGTTCGACGAGGTGGCCGGGGAACTGGACCGGCACCTGAGCCGGCCGCTGCGGGAGGTGGTCTTCGCCGAGGCCGACTCGCCCGAGGCGGCGCTGCTGGACCGCACCGAGTTCACCCAGCCGGCGCTGTTCGCCTACGAGGTCGCCGCCTACCGGCTGGTCACCGCGTGGGGGCTGCGCCCGCAGTTCCTGCTCGGGCACTCGGTCGGCGAGCTGGCCGCGGCGCACGTCGCCGGCGTGCTGTCGCTGGCCGACGCGGCGTCCCTGGTGGCCGCCCGGGGCCGGCTGATGCAGCAGCTGCCGGTCGGCGGGGCGATGCTGGCGGTACGGGCGTCCGAGGCCGAGGTGCTCCCGCTGCTCGACGAGCGGGTGTCACTGGCCGCCGTGAACGGTCCCCGGTCGGTGGTGCTCTCCGGCGACGAGGAGGCCGTGCTCGCGGCGGGTCGGCGGCTGTCCGCCGAGGGCCGGCGGTCGCGCCGGCTGCGGGTCAGCCACGCGTTCCACTCCGCGCGCATGGACGCCATGCTGGCCGACTTCCGGGTGGTCGCGGAGAAGGTCACCTGGCAGCCGCCGACCCTGCCGGTCGTCTCCGACCGCACCGGCGAGGCGCTGACTGCCGCCCAGGCCACCGACCCGGGCTACTGGGTCGACCACGTGCGGGACACCGTCCGCTTCCACGACGGCGTCGCCACCCTGGCCGCCGCCGGTGTCGCGACCTTCCTGGAGCTCGGCCCCGACGGCGCCCTGACCGCGCTGGCCCGCGAGTGCCTGCCCGACGTCGAGCCCACGGCCTTCGTGCCGCTCGGCCGCCGGGACCAGCCGGAAGCGGCCACCCTGCTCGCCGCGCTCGCCGCCGTCGACTTGCGCGGCGCCGGGGTGCACTGGTCGGCGCTCTTCGCCGGCAGCGACGCCGCCCGCGTCGAGCTGCCCACCTACGCCTTCCACCACGAGCGCTACTGGCCGGACCCGCCCACCGTCGACCTCATCCAACCCGCCGCCGCCGTCGGCGACGACGAGGAGTTCTGGGCCGCCGTGGCGGCGGGCCGGCCGGACGCGCTGGCCGCCACGCTCGGCCTCGACGGCGACCGGCAGGAGGCGCTCGTCGAGCTGCTGCCCGCCCTCGCGTCCTACCGGGACCGGCGGCGTCGCGGATCCGAGCTCGACGGCCTGCGGTACCGCGCCGACTGGGCCCGCGTCGCCCCGCCCGCCGCCGGCACCGCGCCGGCCGGCGAGTGCCTGGTGGTGGCCGGCGCGGGCACCGACGCCGACGCCGTGCTGGCCGCCCTGCGCGCCGAGGGCCTGGCCCCGGTGCTCGTGACCGTGGCCGACGACCCGGACGAGATCGCCCGGGCCCTGCCCGCCGGGGGCACCCCGTCGGTCGTGCTCTCGCTGCTGGCGGCGGGGGAGCCGGCCGGGACCGCCGCGCTGGCCGCGACCGCCGCGCTCGTGCGTGCCCTCGGCGGCGCCGGGAGCAGCGCGCCGGTGTGGACGGTGACCCGGGGCGCGGTGGCCGTCGACGCGGACGATCCCGCGCCCGCCATGGCCGGCGCGTACCTCTGGGGTCTGGGTCGGGTGCTGGCGTTGGAACAGCCGCGCCTGTGGGGCGGGCTGGTGGACCTGCCGGCGGAGCCGGACGACGCCGCGCTCGCCGTGCTCGCCCGGCTCGTCGCGGCCGGCGGCGACGAGGACCAGCTCGCGGTGCGCCCCGGCGGGGTGTACGCGCGGCGGCTGTCGCGCGCTCCGGCCGGCGCCGCCGACGCGGACTGGCGGCCCCGGGGCGCGGTCCTGGTGCACGGGGCGGCGGCGGTGCGCACCCCGCACCTGCTGCGGTGGCTCGCCGACCGGGGCGCGGCCCACCTCGTCGTCGTCGGTTCCGTGCCGCCCGCCGACCTGGGCGGCGACGTCGCCGTCACCGGCGTCGACGACCTCGACGGGCTGCCCGAGGTGCTGGACCGGCTGGCCGCCGCCGGCACCGAGGTCCGCACCGTCCTGCATGTCGCCGACTCCGACGGTGCCGGCGACCCGGTCGTGACGCTGGAGCCGCGCGACCTGGCCGACGCCGTGGCCGCCCGCACCGCCGCCGTGCACCTGCTCGAGCAGGCCTGCGCCGGTCGGCCGGTCGACGAGTTCGTGGTCTTCACCTCCACCGCCGCCGTCTGGGGCAGCGGGGGAGCGGCCGTCTCCGCCGCCGCCGGCGCCGGGCTGGAGGCCCTGGCCGCCGGCCGGCGCGCCGCCGGCCGGCCGGCCACCGTCGTCGCGTGGGTGCCCTGGGCGGACGAGGTGACCGATCCGGTACCGCTGCGACGCCGGGGGGTCCGTCCCCTGCCCACCGCGCTGGCCCTGTCCGCGTTGGAGCAGGCCGTGGGCCGCGGCGACGAGCAGCTCGCGGTCGCCGACCTCGACTGGGCCGCCTTCGTGCCGGCCTTCACCGCCGTCCGGCCCAGCCCGCTGCTGCGCGGCGTGCCCGAGGCGGCGGTCGCCGCCGACCGGGACGCCGGGTCCGGCGGCGAGGCCACCGACCCGGCCCGGGCGCTGCGCGACCGGCTGGCCGGTGTCCCGGCCGGCGACCGGCACCGGATCCTGCTGGATCTCGTACGGGCACGCGTGGCCACGGTGCTCGGGTACGCCTCGCCCGGGGCGGTCGAGGCCGACCGCGACTTCCTGGAACTCGGCTTCGACTCGCTGACCGCGCTGGAACTGCGCGACGCGCTGTGCCAGGAGACCGGGGCGGAGCTGTCGGCGACCCTGCTCTTCGACCACCCCACCCCTACGGCGCTGGCCCGCCATCTGCTCGGTCAGCTCGTCGGCGCGGACGCCGCCGAGGACGCGGCGGACGCCGCCGGGGGCGGCGCACCGGAGAGCGCCGGTGGCGGCCTGCTCGGCGGGCTGTTCAACCAGCCGAAGGCGCGCGAGGATCCGGCCGGGTACGCCGAACTCCTGGTCAAGCTCGCCCAGTTCCGGCCCAGCTTCAGCGAACCGGCGCAGCTCACCCGACCGGCCGGCATCCTCCGGCTGGCCCAGGGGGACGCCCGGGCGCAGCTGGTGTGCTGCTGCACCATGTCGCTGCTCTCCGGGGCCCACGAGTACGCCCGACTCGCCGCCGGCTTCCGGGGGGTGCGCGACGTGTGGGCCCTGCCCAACCCGGGGTTCGGCGTCGGCGAGGAGCTTCCCGCCGACCTCGACGCCCTGCTGCGGGTGCACGCCGACACGGTGCTGCGCGCCGTGGGCGCCGGCCCGTTCGTGCTGGCCGGGCACTCGGGCGGCGCGATGGTGGCCAACCTGCTCGCCGGCGAGCTGGAGCGCCAGGGCCGGACGCCGGACGCGGTGGTGCTGATGGACACCTACCCGGCGAACAGCGAGGTGCTCGGCGGATGGGTGCCTCAGCTGCTCGACGGGATGATCGACCGGGAGAGCGCGTACACGCCGATGGACGACTGGCGGACGACCGCGTGGGCCGGCTACCTGCCCCTGTTCCTGGACTGGCAGCCGATCGAGATGGCGGCGCCGACCCTGCTGGTCCGGGCCAGCGAGCCGCTGGGGGAGTGGGCCGGCGAGGAGGACGGCTGGCGCTCCCGCTGGCCCTATCCGCACGAGGTGGCGGACGCGGCGGGGGACCACTTCAGCATGGTCGCCGACCGGGGGCCGGAACTCGCCGGCACGGTGCAGCGGTGGCTGACCGCGCGGGGTCTGTGACCGGTGCCGCCCCTGGCGTGCCCCTAGCGCCCCCTATCGGCGCACGCACATCTATCGGACCGATGTTTCAGGACGGAGCATGACGACGTGGACGAGGCAGTGGTGGTCACGGAGCTGGTCAAGCGGTACCAGCCCAATATGCCACCGGCGGTGGACGGACTGAGTTTCTCCGTCGGCGCCGGTGAGGTCTTCGGCCTGCTCGGGCCGAACGGCGCCGGCAAGACGACGACGATCGGGGTGCTGACGACACGGGTGCGGGCCACCTCGGGCCGGGCCCGGGTGTGCGGCGCCGACGTGATCGGCGCGCCCGCCGTCGCTCGGCAGTTGCTGGCGGTCGTACCGCAGCGGGTGAACCTGGACCGGGCGCTGACCGTCCGGCAGAACCTGCTGTTCCACGCGGCGTACCACCGCGTGCCCCGGGCGCAGCGCATCCGGCGGGCGGACGAGCTGCTGGATCAGATGGGGCTCAAGGACTTCGCGAACCACCGTACCGACTTCCTGTCCGGTGGCCTCGCCCAGCGCACGATGATCGCCCGCGCGCTGATGCACTCGCCCCGGGTGCTCTTCCTCGACGAGCCGTCCGCGGGCCTCGACCCGCAGTCCCGGCTCTTCGTGCACGACCGGATCGCCGAGCTGAAGCGGGCCGGGGTGACCGTGGTGGTCACCACGCACGACATGGACGAGGCGGAGAAGCTCTGCGACCGCGTCGGCATCGTCGACCACGGCAAGCTGCTCACCATGGACACCCCGTCCGCGCTGACCCGTACGCTGCCGGGCAGCAGCACCCTGACCCTCGTGGTGACCCCCGGCGCCCCCGCCGAGGAGGTGCGGGCCGCGCTCGACGCGATCCCGGACGTGGAGCAGGTGGAACACTTCAAGATGACCGCCCCGGCGCCCGTCGCCGCGCCGGCGTTCCCCGGCATGCCGGCGATGCCGATGCCCGCGCCGGCCCCCGACGCGCCGGTCGATCCGGACGCCCCGCTCTCCTTCCGGGTCTACACCAGCGGTCAGCCGGCCAACGCCATCCCGATGGCGATGAAGATCCTCGCCGACCTGGGCTGCGAGGTTCGTGACCTCAACATCGGCCAGCCCAGCCTGGAAGATGTCTTCATCCACCTGACCGGAAGGGAACTTCGGTGAGCGTCGCCGCCCCCGCCCCCCCGTCCGCGCCCTCGTCGGCCGCGGCGCCGCCGCCGGTGAGCGCGCTGGACCAGTTCGCCACGTTCCGCGCGGTGCTCTCGCGGGACCTGTTCGTCACCGGCCGGGAGCTGGTCGGCTTCCTGCTCCAGGTCTTCATCCAGCCGCTGTTCATGCTGCTGATCTTCGGCAAGGTGCTCAGCGACCTGGGCTACGCCAGCGACGACTTCTCCAACGTGCTGCTGCCCGGCGTCATCGCGCTGAACGCCTTCCTGATCGGGCTGGAGAACACCGCGCTGCCGATGATGATGGACTTCTCCTTCACCCGGGAGATCGAGGACCGCCTCCTGTCGCCCATGGCGATTCCGCTGGTGGCCCTGGAGAAGATCGTCTTCGGCGGCATCCGTGGCCTGATCGCCGGCGTGGTGCTGATCCCGGTCGGCATGCTCATGCTCGGTGTCACCTGGCCCTGGGCGGTCGTGCTGAAGGTGGTCGGGGTGTTGGCGATCGGCGCGCTGGTCGGTGCGGCGGTCGGCCTCGCCTTCGGCACGCTGGTGCCGACGCAGCACATCCAGATCATGTTCACCGTGGTGATGACCCCGATCATGTTCACCGGCGCGACCCAGTTCCCGCTGCTCGGCCTGGACTCGCTGCGCTGGTACCAGGTGATCTGCTCGCTCAACCCGCTCACCTACATCAGCGAGGCCACCCGGTCGCTCGTCGGCCCGCCCGGGGTCGAGTCGCTGCCGCTCTGGCTGTGCATGTGCGTCCTCACCGGGGTCTTCGTGGTGTTCTCGGCGATCGGCATGCGGGGCTTCATGCGCCGCGCCATGGACTGACCGACCAGGACCGACGCCAGACATCCACCCGTCCGTCGTACCACCCGAACGCCGATGGCCCGGGCCGCGTGAGCGGCCCGGGCCATCGGCGTCGTGGTTTCGGGCGTGACGTCGACGCCGATCGGGGAACGCGCGCCACGGACCTGGGCAGGCTCAGGCAGAGCCGGTTCGCCCGAAATAATCGGCAGAAAACCCCTATTCTCCGCGAGCGTCGTCGCGCCAACCGTGGCAGGCTGCATAGACGGCGGTAGTTCCTGGGGCCCGACTGTCCCGGAGTGACCGGCCCTGTGTCAGGGGACCCGCCGAACGTCGCCGAATCGATAAAGATCGATGATCGGCCCTGCCGCTGACTGGACGGCTCCACGAACAGCCCGCCGGTGCGGCGTACTCCAGGGCCGGACGGCGCAGGTCGCCGCACAGGCGGGAAGGAGTGGCGGACGGTGCACATGACCGGAAACGACCGCGACCGAGCGGTGCTGGTCGTCGCCTACAACAGCGCGGGGATGTTCAACCCGTTGCTCACCATCGTGGGCGAGTTGAAGGCCCGGGGAGTCGGGAACGTCTGGTTCGCGTCGACCGAGGATCGCCGGGCGGACGTCGAGGGGCTGCGCGGGCCGGGTGAGGTCACCTTCGTTTCGCTCGGCCCGGCCCGGCCACAGTCGTCACCGGACACCTGGGACGACGCCACGTACCGGGCGCTGACCACCGGCGACCGTGCGACCAGCTTCGCCCGCTACCTCGACGTCAGCACCGACTACGACCACGTGCGGCAGCTCTACCGGCGCTGCCTGGACGTCATCGACGAGGTCGGCCCGGCGGTGGCCGTGGTCGACAGCCTCGCCAGCTGGGCCATGGACGCCGCACAGACGCGGCGGCTGCCCTACGTGGTCAGCATCTCGCTGCCGCCGTCCAACTTCCTCCAGGAGCAGCTGCCGCCGCGCTACCCCGCTCCGTTCTCGGGACTGCCGCAGCAGATGACGCCCCGGCAGCAGGCGGCCAACACCGGCTTCCGTAACCGGCTGGTGCGGGCGCTGATGGAGCCGCAGCGGCTACGCCGCAGTCTCGCCGCCGTGGCCAGCCGGAGGGCGGCCGGCATCCCCAACCCGGAGATGCGCCCGGCGGGCTACGTCGAGGCCGCCGAGGCCCTCATGGCGTACACGGTGTTCGGCTTCGAGTACCCGTTCGCCACCGCCCCGGAGAAGCTGCGGATGCTCGGCCCCGTGGTGCCCCGCGAGCTGTCGCCGGCCGACGACGACGAGCTGATGGGGTGGCTCGACGAGCACCCCTCGGTGGTCTACGTCGGGTTCGGCACCATCATGCGACTGTCGCAGGGGCAGGTGGACGCGATCGTCGAGGTCGCCGAGCGGCTCGGGCCCGGACACGCCGTGCTGTGGAAGGTGCCCGCACGCCAACGGCACCTCCTCCCGCCGGAGCGACGGCTGCCGGCCAACCTGCGGGTGGAGGCGTGGCTGCCGTCGCAGCTGCGGGTGCTGGCCCACCCGCACGTGCGGGTCTTCTTCAACCACGGCGCCGCGAACGCCATCCACGAGGCCGTCCACTTCGCCGTACCGCAGCTGGTGATGCCGTTCTGGCTGGACTGCCCCGACGGCGCGGTGCGGGCGGTCGACAGCGGGGTGGCGCTCGCCGTCGAGCGCGCCGATTCGCTGAACGTCGAGGACGTCCTGGCCAAGCTCGGACGACTGCTGGGCGAGGAGACGTTCCGGGCGCGGGCGCGGCTGTGGAGCCGGCGGATGCGCCAGGCCGGCGGGGTCACCGCCGCCACCGACCTCGTGCTGCGGCACCGCGACGCCGCGGCCGCCCGCCCGACCGCCGGGCTGGCCGTCGGCTGAGCTCCTGGCTGCCGTACGCCGAAGGGGGCGCGGTGGTCTGCGGCCACCGCGCCCCCTTCGACGCCCGTCAGGACGCGGCGCCCTGGGTCTCGTCGGCCAACGCCTCCGCGTACGCGACGAGCCGGGACGGCAGGTCGGTGCGGCGCTTCACGTCCAGCTTGCGGTAGACCCGGGTCAGGTGCTGCTCGACCGTGCTCACCGTGATGAAGAGCTTGCTGGAGATCTGCCGGTTGGTGTGCCCCTGCGCGGCCAGCGCGGCGACCCGGCGTTCGGCGTCGCTCAGCCCGTCGTCCGGCTCCTGCAACTCGGCGGCGGCTGGGTACGCCGGCAGCCCGCTGCCCGGCTCCCGGCGGATCAGCCGCTGGGCCAGCACCGACGCCCCGCAGTCCTGGGCGAGCTGGTAGGCCCGCCGCACGAGCAGGCGGGCGCGGGCCGAGTCCCCGGCGCGTTGCAACGTCTGGCCGGTGTCGCCGAGGGCCCGGACGAGTTCCAGCCGGTCGCCGCTGGACTGGAGCAGGTTGACGGCCTCGGAGAGCAGCTTGCGCCGGTGGTCCTGGGCGGCGGTGGTGGCGAGCAGGCGCAGCGTGCGGCCCCGGGTCCGGTCGTCGACCCCGTGCGGCACCCGCAGCTGCTCCTGGAGAAGCTGTGTGGCCTGCGTCTTGTTGCCGACGCTGAGCTGCACCCGGGCCAGCTCCAGCCGCCACGGCACCAGCCCGGCCGCGTCGATGCCCCAGGCGCGCATGAGTTCGCCGCAGCGCCGCAGGTCGGTGGTGGCGGCGTGCGGTCGCCGTACGGCGAGGTGGTGCCGGGCGCGGGCGGCCAGGTAGTGCAGGCCCAGCGGGGTGCGGAACATGCCGGGCGGGACCGGCTGGGCGAGCCACCGGTCGGCCTCGGAGAACCGGCCCGACTCGGTCGCGCAGGCGACCAGCGTGGCCAGCGGGCCGGCGACCGCCACCCCCCAGGCGGGAGCGGGCATTTCCTCCAGGGCCGCGCGGGCGTGGTGCTCGGCGCCGGGCAGGTCGCCGACGCGCAGCGCCGCCTCCGCCCGGATCGCCCGGATGACGGCCCGCCACCCCGGCGCGTGCTGGGCCACCGGCCGGCCGAGCAGCACGTCCCCCCAGACCGCGGCCCGGTCGGAGCGACCCGTCCAGAGCAGCGCGAGCAGGGGAGCGGTCAGCAGGCCCAGCGCCCCGTCGTCCGTGTGGTGGCGCTGGAGGAGCTGCTCGGCGGTCGCCACGGTGTCGTTGTCCGCAGCCGGCGTCAGCGCGGTGCCGAGCACCGTCACCGCCTGGAGCAGCGGGCTGATCGCGGTCGGCGCGTTCGCCGCCCGGCTCCAGGTGCTCGGGGTCTCCCGCACGCTGGCCAGGTGGTCCGGGTGGGAGAGCGAGACCAGCAGCTGCATCATCCGCAGGCGACCGGGCAGGGAGCCGTTCTCCTCGTCGGACGGGAAGGCGGTGACCGCCTCGGTGGCCTCGTCCACCCGGCCCTGCCAGAGCAGGTAGGGCACGGCGGACAGGCCCGCGTCGGTGGACCAGCCGGCGGCCCGCGCCGTCTCCACCAGCTCGGTCAGCTGCCCGTTCACCGTCAACGGGTTGATCTGCCAACGCGCGCTGACCAGCATCTCGGTGGTGGCGGTCCGCTGCTGCTCGTCCACCGGGGCCCGGGAGACCAGCCGCAGGCAGGCGGCGGCCATGTCGGGCCGGCCCGAAGCCAACGCGTGCCCGGCGGCGTCCTGGAGCACGGGCACCATCCAGGGGGCACCCGCCGTGCCGGCGGCCACCAGGTGCTCGGCCACCACGCTCGGCTCCGCGCCGTGCTCGTGCAGCACCTCGGCGGCCCGCTGGTGCAGGCTGCGCCGTTCGTCGGCGGACATGTCGCCCAGGATCGAGCGCAGGATGCGCGGGTGGCGCAGCTCGTCGGACTCCATCAACCCCGAGGTACGCAACACCCGCAGCGCCGGGACCGTGGACTCGGGCACCACGTCGAGGAGGTGACCGAGCAGGTCGACCGGCGCGGGCCGGTTGAGCACCGCCAGCGCCTGGGCCACCCGGCGTACGCCCGGCTCGTGCCGGTAGAGACAACCGAGCACGGCCTGGTCGAACGCGTCACCGACGGCCTGGCCGTAGTCGTCGCTCAGCCCGCCACTGACCCGCTCCTCGAGCAGCGCCCGGGTGAGCAGCGGGTTGCCGCCGGTCATCCGTACGCACCGCTCCGCCGTCCTGCGGGCGTCGGCGTCGTCGGCGTCGCCGCCGGCCAGCCGGGCGACGGCCTCCACGGTCAGTGGCGGCAGGCCGATCCGGGAGAAGTGCGGCTGACTGAGCAGTTCGGCCCGGAACAGCGGGTGCGGCGGACGCAGCGTCGACGCCTCGGCGAGCACGAGCATGATCCGGGCGTGGCGCAGCCGGCGGGCCACGTAGAGAAGGCAGTGCAGCGAGGCCGGGTCCGCGTGGTGCACGTCGTCGACGGCGAGGACCAGTGGGCCGGCGCCGGTCAGGTCGAGCAGGGTGGCGAAGAGCCCGTGCAGCAGGGGCGCCCAGGCCCGGTCGCCGTCGGCCGCCTCGCCGCCGGGCTCGGGCAGCGGTACGGCGAAGGCGGCGTCCCGGATCAGCTTCTCGACCCGGGCCGCCTCCTGCGGCGCGAGCCGTGCACTGTGGAACAGTTGCCCGACGACCCCCAGGTGCAGCCCGCGCTCCGCCCGGGAGCCCGCGGCGCTCATCACCTGTCCGCCGGCGCCCGCCGCCCACTCGCTGAACGACTCCAGCAGGCTCGTCTTGCCGCTTCCCACGGCGCCGGTCACCAGCGCGACGTGGCCGCGCTGCTGGTCCTCACAGGCCCGGAACGCGCGCCGGAGACGGGTCGTCTGTTCCTCTTGCTGCACCAACACCAGCGTGTCAGCCCTTCTCGTACGCGGCGACGGACCGGGAACCCCGGTGCTGTCGACGCCGCCTCCCCCTTGCCGGACAGCCGCCCCTGCACCCGCGTGTGCCGGGTAGGGGTGGAGCGCACCGGGCCGCCGTGCCGGGTGGACCTGGAAATCTTTCGCCGGACCGGGGTTTTCGCCGTACGGTCCGCGTGTTCAGGCGAGTCTGGCACCGGCGCGGGTGTGCGACAACGGGCGCGGGACCCCACCGTTTCGCGCACAAACCTGCGGCTCTCGAGCGCATATAGGGGTTGCGCGAATCGCACTGAGGGGTGTCGGCGCCGGCCCGACGGGGGAGATGGACACTCCGTGAGTGGCTGGTGTCGGGTGTGCATCCCGATGGTGTCACACCCGGCTTCCCCACGCACCCCCGTTGGTACGGACAGTGGTGGGAAGTGGACACGCGGCGACGGCCGGCGGAAAAGGCCGTCCCGCGTCTCCCGGCGGGGCGTCAGGCGCCGGCAGAAGGGGTACGCGCCGACGACGACGGGGATGAACGGCAGGTGAACTCGGACCCGGGCGGAAATGAACGGTCGGCGACGACTGTCGGTCCGGCGTGGAGGGTCGTCGGCGGCCGACGGCGACGGTGACCGCCACGGCGTCGGGCCGACGGCCGGGGGTCGAGCGCCGGGGTGCCTCAGCGCAGCCGGGAGCCGGGAGGCCGGCGGTCCGGGTCGAGCGAGCCGCGCGGCGGCGGATCCAGCAGCGTCGCGCCGGGCCGGCTCAACCGCAGCCGGCTGGCCAGCTCGCTGCGCGAGTTGACGTCCAGCTTCCGGTAGATGCGGGTCAGCCGCTGCTCGATCGCGCTGACCGTCAGGAAGAGCTTCTCGGCGATCTCGCGGTTGGTGTGGCCCTGGGCGACCAGGGCTGCCACCTTGGACTCCGCGTCGGTCAGCCCGTGCACCACGACCGTCGTGTCGCGGCGGCCCTCGGCCGCGCCGCTCCTGGCGGAGATGCCGAACCGCAGCATCGGGATGCCGCACTCCTCGGCGAGTTCCCGGGCCGAGCGCGACGCCACGCGGGCCTGCCGCCGGTCGCCGGCCTGCTGGTAGGCGTGGCCGAGGTCGGCCAGGTTGTGCGCCAGCTCCATCCGGTCGCCGCACTGGCGCAACAGCCGCACGGCGCTGCGCAGGTGCGGGATCCGGTCCGGCCCGTCCTCGGTGGCGGCCAGGACCCGCAGGGCGGCGGCCCGGTACCGGACGTGGACGGGTCGCAGCCGGGCCAACTCGTCGCGGACCAGCCGGCCGGCCTGTTGACGGCGGCCCATCCGCAGCAACGCCCGGGCGGACTCGGTACGCCAGGGGATGAGGCCGGAGAAGTCCAGCCGCCAGCGGTTCATCAGCTGCCCGCACAGCTGGAAGTCGGCCAGTGCGGCCTCCGGGCTGCCCGCGGCGAGGGCGTGCATTCCGCGGGCCTGCAGGTAGTGCAGCCCGATCGGCGTCTCGAACATCGCCGGCGGGACCGGCGTCTGGAGGCAGGCCGCCGCCGCGTCGAGCTGGTCCATGAAGGTGAGGGCCCGGATCCGCACCGCCAGCGGTATCCCGATCACCACGCCCCAGCCCTTGGGCGAGAGCTGCCCCAGCGCCTCGTCGGCCAGCTTCTCGGCTCGCGAGAGGTCGCCGAGGCGTCCGGCGACGGTCGCCCGCAGGGCGGTCAGCATGGCCGACGGGGTGGGGTAGCGCGGGGCGGCGGGATCGCGGCCCAGCCGGTCGCACCAGTCGTCGGCCAGGTCCAGGCGATCCGCGTAGATGATGGCGATGAGGGCGCAGACGGCGGTCCACATGTTGCGTTCGTCGTCGAGCCCGGTGGTCGACAGCGTCCGCTCGGCCTGCTCGACCGCGCCGACGTCACCACGGTCGAGGACGGCCGACAACAGGGTGGCCCCCTGGACCCCGCGCTTGACCTTGGCCAGCGTGAGCGGGTCCCGTACGGCCATGGTGGGGGCGGGACGCTCGAGCATCACGCCGGGGTAGAGGGTCGACATCCAACCCGTGATGATGAGCAGTTCGGCGGCGGACCGCGGGTCGGCGCTGTCCGCCCGCTCGCTGAGGTGGTTGACCAGCGCGGCGGCCTCCTCGATCTCACCGTGCCAGAGGAGGTACTGGATGGGGCCGGCGGCCTGCTGGCTGCCGAGGTGCCCGGCGCGGATGGCGCTGACGACGCCGATGAGGTGGGGGAGCGCGGCCTGCGGGTCGAGCCGCCACTCGGCGCGGGCCAGCGCGGAACGGATCCGGGCCCGCAGGCACTCGCCGGCGCAGCCCCGGTGCGCACGGCGCAGGTACCGCAGGGCGGTCTCCACCTCGCCGTCGAGCAGCGCCTGCTCGCCGGCGTCCAGCAGGGTCTGCGCCATCCAGGGCTCGGCCAACTCGTCGATCCCGACCAGGTGCGGCGCGACCCGGGCCGGCGCCGCGCCGTCGTCGTGCAGCAGGCAGGCCGCCTCCAGGTGCAGCCGTGCGCGTTCCTCGGAGGTCGTTCCGTCGATCACCGCCTGGCTCACCGCCGGGTGGCGCAACCCCTGCTCGGTGATCAGCCCCGCACTGGTCGAGTCGTCGATCGCGCCCAGCGCGGCCCGCGACCGGGCGTCGACGAGTTGCGGCAGCAGGTTGCCGTGCAGCGGCTCGCCGGTCACGGCGAGCACCCGGGCGGCGTTGAGCACCAGATGGTCGCAGCGGTACAGGCAGCTCAGCACCGCCTCCCGGAACGACTCCCCGACGGCGGGGTGGTCGGCGGGGCCGGGTGCCACGGCCTGGTCCTCGGCGAGCGCCTGGAGCAGCAGGGGATTGCCCCCGCTGATCCGGTGGCTCTCCGCGGCGATGGTCCGGGCGACCGGGACACCGAGCCGCTGGGCGAGCAGATGGAACGTGCCGTCGGGGCTGAGCAGCGGCAGCCGGATGCGGTGCAGCCTCGCGGGTTGCAGCAGTTCGGCGTGCACTTCCGGCCGCCACGGCCTGGTACGCGGCGCCTCGGTCAGGACGATCAGCACGGGCAGGCCGGAGATCCTCCGGGCCACGTAGTCGAGGCAGCGCAGCGACGGCACGTCGGCGTGGTGGATGTCGTCGACGGCGATGACCAGCGGTTCCCGCGTGGTCATCTCGAGCAGGGCACCACCGATCGCGGCGGTGGTCAGGGCCGTGCCCTCGTCGTCGGTGTCGTCGGCGTCCGCCCAGGCGAGGGCGCCCTCGTCCAGCAGCCGCTCCAGCCGGGCCAGGGTGTCCGGGGTGCCGGTCCCGCTCAACGGCGCCGCCCGGACGAGTTGTCGGACGACTTCCAGCGGCACGGTGCGTTCGGCGCGGGACGCACTCGCGCCGAGGACGCGTGCTCCGGAGTCACAGGCCCGCCGGGCGAAGGTCTGCAGAAGCGTGGTCTTACCGACGCCGACCGGACCGGTCAGCACGATCACCGTCCGGTTCGTCGACGTGCTCCCACCCCGGAACAGGTCCGCGAGCCGGCCCTCCAGCAGGCTCAGCTGGCACGACCGCTCGGTCAGCTCCATCGACGTGGCCTCCGAGGGAGCGCGCGGTCCGCGGTCACCGAACGGGCCGCCCGAGCTGCGTGGCCCGGGAGCTCGACGAAATCGGAGACCGGCAATTCTTGACCCATTCCATTATTAGCAAATATAGACGACCATCGAACATGGCTGGTGAACATCGACCGACTTGACCGGCCGAGGACTTCGAGTTGCGCCCTTGTCGGCCTCGGCGATAATTCCCCAGCCCCTCCGGGTCGGCCTCCCCTATCGACCGCCGTGATGGTGGGAGTATGGCAGTTCGGCAATTGGGCGGCAAGCCGAGGTTTGTAAAGGATGGGCAAACATCGGTTGCGGGCCACCGCCGGCCCGAGCGCGCCTTCGACGTCGGTCGACAACGGAAAGTCGCCGGGTGGCGTCGCAACGTGACAGAGCGCTCTCGACGCCCATTGGTTGCGCCTTTTCTGGCCCGCCCGGCGATTGGCGGACGCGGTTTCGCGTGCTAGGCGTGTCCGGTTTGCGGCGGCGCCCGCTGTCCCGGTGCGGACCCGAGCTGTCCACCGGTCGACATCGGAATCGCGCAGTGTCGATGAGGTCTGCGAGCCTGGTCCCGGTCACTGGGACGCAACTGTCGAGGCCAGCGCGTAGGCGCTGCTCAACTCAGGGTCAGCGCGGCCGGCACCCGGGATGCGCGTCCGGCCCGGGGAGGGTGCGTCGCGCGTCCGGGCGGATGCCGTCGGCGTGTCGGCTCCGCCGGCCGGGCCCGCCGGGACGCTCCCGCCCGGGTCTGGGGGCCGGAATTGGCGAGGATTCCCGAAATCGTTGCGGAGTAAAGCATCGGGTGCCGCGAAGTGCGACCGCGGACTGCCGGGGGGTGGGGGTGGCGCATCGGGCGTGCCGCGGGTCGCGGGGGCGACCGCCGATTCGGACGTTTGGGAAATTCAACGATTATGTTGTTAAAAAAGAATTATGCGGCCCAGGGTCCCGGGTGGACGGCGACGGTGCGGACCGGCCGATGAAAAATGTTTGAAAAAGAGTGGCAGACGTCAATGCGTGGACGTCCTCGGCATATCACTCGGCGAGGTCGCGGACGATTCCGTGGTTGAATGCCCGCAGATGCTGCGACACCGTCGTCCGTCCATAGTGGCGAGGGCCGGAAAGGGTGGCCGCTCCAGCCGTCCCCGGAGCCGGGGCGAAATCCCGTCCTACCTGGGCTGTCGGCCCCGGCAGGGGACCGGGGCGCGGTGGCTAGGGGTTGTGCCGGACGATTGCCCGGCCTAATTTCGGGGCACCCGTTTCCAACATCGGGATAGCCGGATATGGGGCCGTGCCGGTCCCATGACCTGAAGGGCTCTGTGGCCGTCGTGATGTCCCAGCCGCTGCCGCGACTCGTTGACGCCCTCCGCAGGGGATAGCGGAGATGACACTGCTGCCGGCGCTGCGGGGATTCGGCGCGGATCGGGCCGACGCGGTGCGGGTGGCCGGCCGTACGCTCTCCAGCGAGGCCCTGCTCGGCTGCGTCAACGCCGTCGCCGACCGGATCCGGGGCGCGGGCGCCGTCGCGGTCGACGGCACGCCGACCCTGGAGACGGTGGTCGGCATGCTCGGCGCCCTCCACGCGGGCGTCCCGCTCGTGCCGTTGCCGCCCGACGCCGACGAGCGCGAGCGGCGCCGCATCCTCCGGCAGTCCGGGGCGACGCTGTTCCTCGGCCGGGACCTGCCCGACACCCACCGGCTGCCCACGGTCCCGGTCGACCTGCGCCAGCGCTCGTCGACGCGGCACCCCGAGCCGTCGCCCGGCACCGACGCGGTCATCCTCTACACCGGCGGTGCCGGCGGGCCGCCGCGCGGCGTACGCATCTCGCGTCGCGCCATCGCCGCCGACCTCGACCTGCTGACCCAGGCGTGGCGGTGGTGCGAGGACGACGTGGTGGTCCAGGGCGCGCCGCTGTTCCGGGCGTACGGGCTGGTCGTCGGCCTGCTCGGCGCGCTGCGGGTCGGCAGCCGCTTCGTCCACCTCGACCGCCACGCCGCCGCGGGACCGGTCGGCACCATGTACCTCGCGATGCCCGAACAGTGGGCGAGGATCGCGCTGAACAGCCGGTGGGCCCGGTCGCTGACCGCGGCGCGCGTCCTGATCTCCGCCGACGCCCCCCTGCCCTCCGCCGTGGCCGAGCGCCTCCGGCTGCTGACCTCGCACTCACCGGTGCAGGCGTACGGCACCACGGAGACGCTCATCGCCCTGACCGGGCGGGCCGACGACCGCACCGCCGCCGGTGCCGTCGGCACCCCCCTTCCCGGCGTGCAGACCCGGGTGCTGGACCGCGAGGCCCGGCCGGTGCCGGCCGACGGCGAGTCGGTCGGCGAGCTGAGCGTCTGCGGCCCGACGCTGTTCAGCGGCTACGTCGGGGCCGGCCAGGGCTTTCCGGCCGGGCGCTGGCACGCCACCGGCGACCTGGCCAGCGTGGCCGCCGACGGCTCGTACCGGATCATCGGGCGGTGCGGGCTCGACGTGGTGCACAGCCGGGGCCGGCGGATGCACGCCGGGCAGATCGAGGAGGCGCTGCTGAGCCATCCCGGGGTGCGGGAGGCGGCCGTCGTCGGCACGCCGCACCACGCGCTCGGCGAGCAGGTCACCGCGTACGTCGTCGCGGAGGGGCTGACCGCGCAGGTGCTCATCGACCACGTCGGCCGGTACCTCTCGGCCTGTCAACGACCCCGGCGGGTGCACTTCGTCGACGAGTTGCCGCGCAGCGCGCACGGCCGGATCAGGAAGTCCCTGCTGATCGCCGCCGGCTGAGCTGATCGCGTCGGGCGGGCGTCCACCCCGTCGGCCGCTGCGGTCAGCCCTCCACCCAGCCGTGCCGCCGGGCGAGGTCCAGCATGCGGGCGCGTACCGCCACGATCTGCGCCCCGGTCAGATCCGACACGGACGTCACCAGCGCCTCGGTGGTCTCGGCGTAGAAGGCCCGCTCGGAGAGCACGTCGCAGAGGCCCTCGTCGTCCTCGGCCCCGCCGGCGGCGTGTCCGCTGTCCCTGCCGCGCGCGCCGGTGACCGCCACGCCGGACCGGGAGGGCGCCACCGCGCCGGCCGTCCCGTTCCGCTCCGCGCCCGCGCCGACCACCCGCACCAGCACGGCCTTGGGACCGCGGTCGGTCCCCACCGCCTCATACTCCACCGGGACGCCGGGCGTCAACGCCCACTTGTCGCCGTCCAGCATGTTCGCGTGCACGAACACGTCGTCGCTGCCGTCGTCCGGGGCGATGAACCCGTAGCCCCGCACCTCGTCGAACCGCACCACCTTGCCAGTGAGCATCGCTTTCCCGCATCCATCCGACCCAAAATCCGCGTGCCCCGCCCGTGGGACCGGGGCCGCCCCAGACTGGCAGCCACCTGCGCGGCCCGGCACCCGTACCCGACCCCTATGGTGCACCGTACCGCCGACGCCGGGGCGGCGCGGGTCGCCGCACCGCCTAGCATCGGCGGACGTGATCGAGCAGATCCTGCCTCCCGCCGTGGCGGTGGCCGAAGCCTTCACGGACCCCGCCGGCCTCACCCTGTTCCCCGAGGAGGAGGCGCTGGTGGCCCGGTCGGTGGAGAAGCGCCGCCGGGAGTTCACCACCGTGCGGCACTGCGCCCGGCTGGCCCTCGGTGAGCTGGGGCTCGACCCGGTGCCGATCGTCTCCGGCGCCCGAGGCGCCCCGGTCTGGCCGGGCGGGGTGGTGGGCAGCATGACGCACTGCGACGGCTACCGGGCGGCGGTCCTCGGCCGTACGACGGCGTTCGCCACCCTCGGCGTGGACGCCGAGCCGCACGCGCCGCTGCCCGAGGGGGTGCTCGACGCGATCGCCCTGCCGGCGGAGCGGACGCGCACCACCGCGTTGTCGGCGGCCCGCCCCACCGTCTGCTGGGACCGCCTGCTGTTCAGCGCGAAGGAGGCGGTGTACAAGGCGTGGTTCCCGCTCACCGGCCGGTGGCTGGACTTCTCCGAGGCGGACATCGTGATCGATCCGGCCGGCACGTTCGAGGCCCGGCTGCTGGTGCCCGGCCCCGTGCTCGGCGGGACCCCGGTGACGGCCTTCGCCGGCAGGTTCCTCGTCGAGCGGGGACTGCTCGCCACCGCGATCAGCATCCCGGCCGCGCGCCCCTAGTCCGCCGTCAGCCTGCTCTTCTGCACCTTGCCGAGGGCGTTGCGGGGCAGCGCGTCGACCAGGCGTACCTCGCGTGGCCGCTTGTGCGCCGACAGGTGCCGGGCGACGAAGTCGATCAGCTCGGCCCCGTCCACCCCGTCGCCCACCACGTACGCGGTGACCTGCTGGCCGAGATCGGGGTGCGGGACGCCCACCACGGCGGCCTCGCGGACACCGGGGTGCGCCAGGAGGGCGTCCTCCACCTCGCCGGCGCCGATCCGGTAGCCGCCGCTCTTGATCAGGTCGGTGGACGCCCGGCCGACGATCCGGTGCCAGCCGTCCGGGTCGACGGTGGCGACGTCCCCGGTGCGGAACCAGCCGTCCGGAGTGCGGCTGGCCGCGTCGGCGTCCGGGCGGTTGAGGTAGCCGTCGAACAGGGTGGGGCCGGCGACCTGAAGTTCGCCCATCGCCGCCCCGTCGGCGGGCAGGACGGCGCCGTCGTCGTCGACGAGCCGCGTACGCACCCCCGGCAGCGGCAGCCCGACGGTGCCCGGCCGGCGCGGGCCGTCCGCCCGGGCGCTCACCGTGATCAGGGTCTCGGTCATCCCGTACCGCTCCACGACCCGGTGGCCGGTGAGGGCGGCGAGGTCCGCGAAGACGGCGGCCGGCAGCGCCGCACTGCCCGAGACGAGCAGCCGCGCCGGACGCAGCGCCCGTGCCGCGTCCGGGTCGGCGGCGATGCGGGACCAGACGGTCGGCACGCCGAAGTACATCGAACCGGTGGCGGCGGCGTACCGCTCGGGACGCGGGCGGCCCACGTGGTGCAGCCCGCTGCCCAGCCGCAGCGGCCCGAGCACGCCGAGCACCAGCCCGTGCACGTGGAACAGCGGCAGGCCGTGCACCAGCAGGTCGTCCGGCGTCCACGCCCAGGCGTCGGCCAGCCCGTCCAGGCAGGCGGCGACCGCGCGGCGGGAGATCACGGCGCCCTTCGGGGCGCCGGTGGTGCCGCTGGTGTAGAGGATCACCGCGGTGCGGGCCGGGTCCGGTTCCGGGTGGACGGTGTCCGACCGGCGGGTCAGGTCGACGGGCACGACCGCGCGGCCCGCGCCCTCGGCGCCGCGCGCCGCGCCGGCCGGGACCAGCAGCGCCGTCGACCCCGAGTCGCGCAGGATGTGGTCGCGCTCCATCGGACCGGCGTCCGGCGGGACCGGTACGACCGCCGCTCCGGCGGTGAGCGCGCCGACCACTCCGACCACGGTCTCCAGGGTCGCGGTCGCCTCGATGGCGACCCGGTCGACACCGTGCAGCTCGTCGGCCACCGCTGCGGCCAGGCGGCGCAGCTCCACCCAGGACACCGCGCGGTCGTCGACCCGGACGGCGTCCGGGCGTTCGTCAGTGCCCTTCGTCAGCCAGCTCAGCAGCGGCATGGTGCGATCCCTCTCCAGCGGCTCGGACCCGGCCGGGCCCGGCCTGGCGCGCCGGCACCGGACGACGGGCGCCCCGGACGCCGGTAGGGTCGGTGCGACGCCGGCGATCCGGGCGGGTACGCCGCGCCGGCGGGCCCGGGACGACGTCCTGACCGTAGTCGGGGCTCCCGGGGGCCTGCCACCCCTACGGGCGGCGTCGGACGGGAGGTGGCACCGGTGACCGTGGACGCGACACCGTGGGCGGCGGCACCCGACGGCGTCCGGGCCGTGGTGCTCGACCTCGACGGGGTGCTGGTCGACAGCCTCGCCGTGGCCCGGGAGGCGTTCGCCCTCGCGTACGCCGAGGTGGTCGGCGACGGCGTGGCCCCGGTCGAGGAGTACTGCCGCCACCCCGGCCGGTACCTGCCGGAGGTGCTGGAGCTGATGGGCCTGCCGGCGGCGCTGGCCGGGCCGTTCGTGCGGGAGAGCAACCGCCTCGCGCACCGCGTCACCCCGGTCGACGGGGTGCCGGAGCTGCTCGGCACGCTGCGCCGGCGGGGGATCGGGCTGGCCGTGGCCACCGGCCGCAGCGGAGTCCGCGCCCGGGACCTGCTCGGCCGGCTCGACCTGCTGCCGCTCGTCGACCACGTGGTGGGCTCGGACGAGGTGCACCGGCCGAAGCCCGCGCCCGACATCGTGCGGCGGGCGCTGCGCCTGCTCGGGGCCCGGCCGGGTGAGGCGCTGATGGTCGGCGACGCGCCCAGCGACCTGGCCAGCGCGCGGGCGGCCGGCGTGGTGGCGGTCGCCGCGCTGTGGGGCGAGTCCGACGAGGAGACCCTGCGCGCCGCCGGCCCGGACGTCGTGCTGACCCGGCTCGACGAGCTGCTGCCGATCTGCCCGGCCCGGCGGTGACCGGCCCGCACCGACCGGACACCTGCGGTGACCGGTCGGCACCCCTGCCTCCGGGGCGCGTGCGCGGCCGGTACCCCTGTCCCGCGCCGGTTCCCGGTCGGACACCCCCGATTTGTCAACTGATCAGTTGATTGGCGCATCGGTTGGCCGGATGATGTCGGGCGTCGGGCGTCGGTCGGCCTGGCGCCGCCCGGCACCGGCCCGTTCCCGCAAGCCGACGCCGCGATCAGCCGAGGGGTCCCGCCCTTCTCGACGGCAACCCGCACGTGAAGGAGGACCACCCCCCATGCCGGTCATCGAAGTCGATCATCTGCAGAAACGGTACGGCGAGAAGATCGCGGTCGACGACGTCTCCTTCACGGTGGAACAGGGCGAGATCTTCGGCGTGCTCGGCCCGAACGGGGCCGGCAAGACGACCACGGTCGAATGCGTGCAGGGCCTGCGCCGCGCCGACGGCGGCACCATCCGGGTGCTCGGGCTCGACCCGATCCGCGACCGCACCGAGGTGCGGCAGCGCGTCGGCGCCCAGCTCCAGGAGAGCCAGCTGCCCGACAAGGTGCGGGTGTGGGAGGCGCTGGACCTGTACCGGTCCTTCTACCGCAACCGGGCCGACATCGACGAGCTGCTGACGGACCTCGGCCTGGCCGAGCAGCGCAACACCTACTTCCAGAAGCTCTCGGGCGGGCAAAAGCAGCGCCTGTCGGTGGCCCTGGCGCTGGTCGGCAGACCGGAGGTCGCCATCCTCGACGAGCTGACCACCGGCCTGGACCCGCAGGGCCGCCGGGACACCTGGGACCTGGTCGAGCGGATCCGCGACCGGGGCGTCACCGTCGTGCTGGTCACCCACTTCATGGAGGAGGCGCAACGCCTCTGCGACCGGCTCGCGATCATCGACAAGGGGCGGGTGGTGGCCATCGACAGCCCCGCCGGCCTGCTCACCCGGGTCGGCTCCGAGCACCGGGTGCACTTCCGTCCCGCCGAGCCCGTCGAGGACGCCCCGCTGCTCGCGTCGCCCGACGTGACGGGGGTGTCGCGCTACCGCGACGAGGTGACGGTGACCGGCACGAAGGACGTGCTCCAAGCGGTCATGTCCGTGCTCAACGAGCGCGGGATCGGCTACGACGCGCTGCGGGTCGAGCAACCCACCCTCGACGACGCGTTCGTCTCCCTCACCGGCCGCTCGGGCCGGACCGCCGCGCAGTCCCCGACCGACGGGAGGTCGTCGTGAGCGCCCTGTCCAAGCTGATCGCCGTCGAGACGAAGCTGTTCCTGCGGGAACCGGTGTCGTTGTTCTTCGTCTTCGCCCTGCCGATCGGCCTGATGCTCGTCTTCGGGCTGCCGCAGCGCGCCGGTACGGCCGCCGACACCGGGCAGCACGCCGAGCAGACCTTCCTGCCGTCGCTTGCGTTGGCCCTCACCATCGGCATGCTCGCGCTCTTCACCCTGCCGATGGCGCTCGGCATCTACCGGGAGCGCCGGGTGCTGCGCCGCCTGGCGACCACCCCGGTGCAGCCCAGCCTCCTGCTGGTGGCCCAGGTGGTGGTCAACCTGGTGATGGGCGTCCTCGGCGCGGTGGTCACCGCGATCGCCGTACGGTTCCTGCTGGACCAGCCGGCACCGGCCAACCTGCCCGGGTTCGTGCTGGCCTTCCTGCTCGGGGTGGCGTGCCTCTTCGCCGTCGGCCTGCTGATCGCGGCGCTCGCGCCGTCGGCCAGGGCGGCGCAGTCCATCGGCCCGGCGCTGTTCTTCCCGCTGCTCTTCCTGGCCGGCGCCTGGCTGCCGCGCGACCGGATGCCGGCCGCCCTGGCCGCCATCGCCGACTACTCGCCACTGGGCGCCACGGTGGACACCCTCGGCGCGGCGTGGGCGGGCGCGAACCCGGAACTGCCGCAGCTGATCGCCCTGGCGGTGACGGCCGTCGTCGGTTCCGTAGCGGCCACCCGGTTCTTCCGCTGGGAGTGAGCCTCCGCACCGTCGTGGTCGGTACGGGGGCATCGTCGCTGCCCAGGGCCGTTCCTAGGGGTGACCTAAGGGTGTCGGGCGAATGTGATCTGGATTACGTTCGGAGCAGAACGGGCGGCCGGTCACCGGACAAGGACGTTCGACCGCGAAGCGTCCGTTCACCCGGCAACGGGTGTCGTCAGACCTGTGTGGACGCCGCCGCACCACGCGGCGGCCCGTCCAAGGTGTGCGGAATGCGACGGAGGTCGTGCCATGAAGGACGTTTCGCAAGCTGATCCGGTCACCCGGGACGCCGCCGGCGTCATCGACGTCGTCCTGGAGGGCGGCCCCGTCGACCTGCCGGCGGACCTGCGCAGCCGCCGGGTGGCCAGGGCGGAGGAGAAGATCAAGGTCCTGCACTACGGCGGGTACGAGCACTTCGAGCGGGGCGCCGCCCCGGGGACGCTCGACCTTCCGGTGGTCTTCCGCTGGACCGGCCGGACCCGGATCGCCGAGTAGGGAAGGGCGCAGCAGTCTCATGAGGGCACAGGACCACCGGCCGGGGCCACACCTGACGGTCAGCGACACGAACGAAGCCATCGCCTTCTACACGGACGTCTTCGACGCCGTCGCGATCCAACGGGAGTGTCTGCTCGACGGGCGCGTCCTGCACGCGGAGCTGGCCGTCGGCGGCCACCGTCTGACCGTCAGCGAGTGGTACGAGGCGGGCATGGCGTCGGCGGTCGAGAGCCGCGACGACGTGCTGACCATCGAGCGGACGGACCCCGAGTCGGTGCTGCGGCGGGCGGTGGCCGCCGGTGCCCGCGTCGAGCCGCCGGCGGACCCGTCGCGCCAGGTGACGCTCCGCGATCCCGCCGGCCTGTGCTGGGCCGTCGTGGGTCCGCAGCGGGCGGCGTAGGCGAGGCTCCACGCCCACCGCCGCGGTGGGCCGAGACCGTGACAGGGCCCGCGCACCGAGCGCGGGCCCTGCTCGCTGTCGCCGTCGCCGGCGTCATCCCCGTGCCCGCGCCCGGCGGGCGTTGCGGGTGCGTACGGCGAAGAAGAGCGCCGCGGCCCGGCGGACGTCCCCCGGCCGGCGCGGGTCCGTGGCGATCCCGTGCAGCAGGTCCCGGTCGGCCCGCTCCGCCGCCAGCGTCGTCAACAACGAGAAGCACTCCCGCGCGCCGTCGCGGCCGGCGGGACCGTCCGGGCCGGCGGACCAGTGGGCGAGCAGCGCCGCCAGCACGTCCGCCCGGAACGACGGCGTGCCGGCCCCGGCGGTGCCCCGGCCGGCGAGCAGGTGCCCCGCGGCGATCGCCCCGTCGGGTCGCGTCAACCGGGCGCGCAGGAAGGCCGGCGCGACGGCCGCCCGGCTGATCGCCTGCAACGCCACGAACCGCGCCGAGCCCGTGTTCATCAGCGTCACCCACTCGTCCGGCCGCCAGTCGCGGGCGAGCGGCCCGGCCGCCAGGTACTCCACCAGGCTGGGCCAGACCGAGGTCAGGGCGTGCCGGTCGGCCCGGAAGAGGTCGGTGGCGAGCAGGATCTGGCGTACGCGCGCGGGCCAGTCGGGCAGCACCGTCGCGGGGGGAGCCGGGGCGTGCGCCGCCGACCAGTCGACGACCGCCGCCACCGGGTCGCCCCCGGCGACGGCGGCGGTGGCCGCCACCTCGACCAGATCCGTGTGCCGGGTGTCCAACCAGGCGGCGACCGCCTCGCCCCCGGCCGGATGGCGGCGCAGCGCCTCGCAGGCGGCGTCGAGGCTGTCCCGGCCGCCGCGCAGCAGGGCGCGCACGAACTCGTCGAGCAGGGCGGCCGGGCCGGGCTGCGTGGCCGCCTCCGCCTGCCCGCCCTCCCAGACCAGCACCGCGACGGTGGCGGTGAGCGGATTGTGCACCGGGTCGGTGATGCGCTGCGCGTGCGTCCAGTCCAGGAACCTGCGGGCGGCGTCGCCGTCGGGGAACCAGCGGGCCGCCAGCAACGCCACGTCGGCGTCGGTGAAGTGCGCCAGGTGGTACGCCGGGTAGCCGTCGCCCAGCACGGCCAGCTCGTCCTCGGCCAGGTGCCGCGTGGTCACCAGGAGCCGCCAGGGACGCGGCGCACCGGCCGGGCCGGGGGAGCGGGCCAGCTCCGCGAGGCGGTTGAGGACGACGGCCCGCTCGTCCGGGTCGGCGACGGCGTCCAGCGCGTCGACGCAGACCAGCCACCGCCGGCCGGGGACGGGGGGCCGCTCGACGTCGAGCGGCGCGCCCTCCCGGGGGTACGCCTCGGCGAGCGCGGCGGGCAGCGGCCGGTGCACCAGAGCGGCCGCCGGCAGGCTCACCAGCACCGGCCCGGGCGGACAGCGCCGTCGCCGGCCGCGCCCGGCCAGCCAGCGCCGCGCCGACCTGGCGCTCTCGTAGCGTACGAGCGCCGTCTTGCCGCTGCCCGGCTCCCCGATCAGCAGCACGTTGCCGTCGCCGGTGAACAGGTCCGCGACGTCCACGCCGTCGCCGGCCGGCGCGAGCCGCGGCACCGCCCGGCGCGGCACGTACACCTCGGACAGCGGCTTGACGTAGCCCCCGAAGCGGTGCGGGTGGACGATGCCGGCGTCCGCCTCGCCGTGCCAGACCGGGCGCAGCGAGGCCCACCAGCCGCGCCGGCCCCGGGCGTGGCGGTGCAGTGCGACGCCCGCGGTGGCGAGCGCGGTGGCGAGCGCCACGGTGCCGCTGACGACGCTGGCGACCTTGTCCGAGACGTCCAGGTCCATCGGCGGTCAGGACCGGCCGGCGCCGGGCCGGTCGGCCGACAGGTGGTGCGCGCCGCACCCCTCGCAGTACGCGCCGGTCTGCTCCTCGTCGCAGTGCCGCCACGGGGCGGGCGGGCCGGTCGGCGCGGCCCGCTGCGCCGGCGGCTCCTGCGGCCCCCAGCGCGACGTGCGGTGGGCCACGACCAGGGAGGACTGCGTGAGGCGGACGTCGATGTCGGGCTTGAGCCGGACCCGGCCCCCGGCGGCGTCCAGGACGTCCACGACGCGGGCGAGCAGGGCGACGTCGTCGTCGCGGCCCGTGGCGTGGGCGAGCGCCACCGCGCGCCCGAGGTGCTCCTCGGCCTCCGGCACCCGCCCCGCCCGGGCGGCCGACAGCCCCCGCTGGACCGCCGCCGCGTAGTCCTGCTGGCGGGTGTAGTACGCCACGCTCTCGTTGATCTCCGAGTACCGCAGGGCGTCCTCGGTCCACTCCACGGTGAGCGGCACCTCGACGGGCGCGGCGTCGGCACCGGCGTGCACGCTCAACCAGCCGACGCGCCGACGCGCCCCCGGCGCCATCGCGTCGACCTCCAGCGCGACGTGGTAGTCGCGCTGGTCGTGCGGGCTCCACGCGCCGACGGGGTAGTCGGTGGACAGCTCGCCGGCCGGCTCGCCGCGCCCGCTCAGGTCGGCGAGCGCCGGGTGCACCTGCTTGACGAAGCGGACCCGGGCCAGCCCGGTGGTGCGTACGCGCAGCCGTACGTCGGGGACCCGCCGGGACATCGCCCGGCCCAGCACCGCCCGGAAGTCGTCGGCGAGCCCGGTGAGGTCCTCCACCGGCACGACGGGGTTGGCGCCGAGCGCCTCCGCGATGCCCAGCAGCTCCGCCGCGTCCCAGTCGTGTACGCCGTCGGCGGAGCCGATGGCGCGGCAGTCGACGGTGAACCGGCCCACGCAGTCGTCCACCGCCGCCCGCAGGTCGGCGGGGCGCTGGGACTCGTTGCGCCCGTCGGTGAGCAGGATGACGTGCCCGATCGCGTCCGGTCGCGTCGCCAGCAGCTGGCGGGCCAGCAGCAGCCACGTGCCGATGGCCGTGCCGCCGTGCGGGGTGACGTGCCGCAGCGCCCGGCGGGCGGCGGCGCGGGTGCTCTCGTCGGCGACCGCCAGCCGCCGGTCGCCCGGGTAGACCATGGTGGCGTGCGCGGTGCCCGACACCACCGCGAACGCCACCCCGTCGGGCAGGGCGTCGACGGCCGCCACCGTGGCCTGTCGGGCGGCGCGCATCTTGGCCTGCGGCGCCCCCATCGAGCCCGACGAGTCGAGCAGGATCACCTCGGCCAGGTCGTCGTGCCGGACGTCCGGGTGGGCCGGTTCCTCGCCCCGGACGGTGGCGACGACGTCGAGCACCGCCCCGTCGGCGGGGACGCACTCGGTGTGGTGCACGCGCAGCCGCAGCGGCAGGTCGTTCACGGGGGACCTCTTTCCGTCGGGGTCGGCGGCCGGGGTCACCACCACGTCACCGGCCGGTACGCGTTGGCCAGCTCGACGAGCGCGATCCGCTCCCGCCGGTCGGCGGTGCGTCGGGCGCGGGAGCGGCACCGGCGCTCGAACGCGCGGCGCAGCGCGTCCTCGTCGAGCCGGTGACCGAACAGCCGCCGGTCGTCGTGGCGCCCCTCGGTCAGGTCGCAGTCCAGCGCGATCCGCAGGATGTGCGCCTCCACCTCCTCGCGTTCGCCGAACGGGGGCAGCTTGTCGACGATCGCGGCGGCGTCGAGCGCGGCGTCCAGCCGACGCCCGTCGTCCGGCGCGTCGAGCAGGATCCGCACCGCGCAGGTGACCGCCACCGTCGAGGCGCGGGAGGACTCCGGCACCCGCAGCAGGGCGTCCGCCGCGCTGCGCGCGTCGGCCGTCGCCAGCAGGCAGCGGGCCAGCCCGAACGCCGCGCCCACCACGCCCGGGTCGGCGTCCCACACCCCCCGGTAGTGGTCGGCGGCGGTCCGCGGGTCGCCGTCGAGTTCGCAGGCCACCGCGTACGCGAGCCGGGTGGACACCTCGCCGGGCAGCCAGCCGTAGACCTGCTCGAAGCGGCGTCGGGCGGTGGCGGCGTCCCGCCCCACCAGGGCCACCAGGCCGCGGTGCCACCACAGCGCCCAGTCCCGCAGGTCCTCGGGGAAGCCGGCGAGCAGCGGGCCCGCCTCGGCCACCCGTCCGGCGGCGAGGTGGGCCCGTACGGCGCGGTAGGTGACCTGTGCGGTCCGCTGCGGCGCGGTCTTCAGCAGCTCGATGAGTTCGGCCGGGTCGGCGGCGCCGAGCGAGGCGAGGAACCCGGCGGCCGGGTCGGTGCCGTCGACCAGGGGCACGGGCAGGCCGAGCATGATCTCCACGACGTCGAGGGCAGCGCGGTCGGTGTGCAGCGCGAACGCGCACGTGGACGGGCTGAACAGAGTGGAGCGGGTCGGTCTGGGCACGCCGTCGGTGGCGGAGCCGACCTGCCGGCGTACGCCCCGGACCTGCTCGCGCATCTCGGCCGCCGAGGCGAACCTGTCCTCCGGCTCGGCGGCGGTGGCGCGCGCGAGCAGCCGCAGGAACGGGTCGAGCCGCGCGGGCACGGGCAGCCGCAGCAGGTCCGCACCCGGCGGGATCCGGGTCACCTCGGTGGAGCGGGGCACCAGGGTCAGCGCGGCGAGGGTACGCCCGACGGTGTAGAGGTCCGACCGCACGCTGGGGCCGGCCGGCCCGAGTCGCTCCACCTCCGGCGCCGTGTAGCCCACCGTGCCCCACGCCGGGCTGACCGTGTTGTCGATGCGGCGGGCCGCGCCGAAGTCGACCAGCTTGATCGGGTCGTTGGTGCCCTGGCCGCCGACGCGCATCACGTTCTCGGGCTTCAGGTCGCAGTACAGCCAGCCCTGGTCGTGCAGGTACTCGAAGGCGTCGAGGATCTGCACGGCGTACCCCAGCGCCTGCGCCACGTCCACGGCGCAGGACCCGCCGCCCGGTCCGGCCGTGCTGCGCGCCTCCTCCAGGGTGCCGCCGTTGACGTACTCCATCACCAGGTAGCCGCCGTCGCGGTCGGACTCGGGCCGCAGCGCGTGGGTGATGGTGACGATCCTCGGGTGGTTCAGCGCGATCAGCGCCTGCCGCTCGGCGACGAACGCGGCGACGGCCTCCCGATCCTCCGGGTTGCGCTGTCCCTTCAGCACCCGCCAGGCGCCGTCCATGTCCTCGTCCCGGGCGAGGAACACCCAGCCGACGCCGCCGTTGCCCAGGCAGCCCTCGATCCGGTAGCGCCCGGCGCGCAGGTCACCGTCGGCCAGCGGCGGGGTGAAGGAGTAGCGGGTGCCGCAGTCGGGGCAGAACCCGGCGACCCGGGGCAGCCGGGGACCCCGGTGCCGGTGGCACCTCGTGTTGCCGCAGTAGCGGGAGTGCTCGGGCACCACCGCCTGCGAGACCACCGCCGTCAGGGGATCGTGGGGCCGCGCGGTCGGCAGCACCGCCGGTCGCTCCCACGGCCGCGACGTCGTCCGGGGCGGTCGCGGATCGGCCTCGGGCGGCCGGACCGCCGCGCCACCCACGTCGGCCCCGCCCGCGCCGAGGCACTCGTGGCCCCACAGCCGGCAGAACCCGTCCTCGTCGACGGCGCCGGGGCAGTTGCGTTGCGCGCAGTCGCGGTCCACCGTCATCGCGTACCCCCGTTCACGGCCCGCTGGTAGGCCCGCACCGCCCGGCTGGCGTCGGTCAGCGCGAAGGCGTCGGGTCGCAGCGCGGCCAGCGCCTCCCGGTAGGCCCGCTCGACCTGCGGGTGCTCGGCCCGGCCCTCGTCGGCGGCCTTCTGCCGGTACGCCTCCAGCCGCCCGGCCAGCTCCGCGTGGCAGCCGCGGCGCAGCCGGCGCCGCGCGGTGTCGGTCCGCTCGACCGCCCGGTCGACGGCGGCCCCCAGCGACCCGTCGTCGCGTTCCGGCTGGACGTCGCCGCGCCACCACTGGCCGCGGCCCGCCGCCTCGGCGGCGCCGAGGCGGTCGAGCAGCGCGTCGACCGCGAGCGCCGCCACCGGGTCCGTCCCGTCGCCCAGCCCCTCGTCGGCGGCCTCCGCCGCGAGCCGCCGCAGCCGCTCGACCGAGGAGCGCAGCCGCTGCGCCCGCACCGTCAGCCGGTCCCGGCCGTACGCGTCGACGATCCGGCGGATCCGGGCCACGTGCTCGCGGGCCGCGGCCAGGATCTCCTGGACGCTCATCGCCTCCACGGTCACCGGCTCGCCGGTGGCCGCGGTGAACCGGACCTGGCACGGGTCGGCCAGCAGCCGGGCCAGCGCCTGCGCGCCCGCGCCCGTCGGCTCCTCGACGCCGTCGAGGTCGTCCACGAGCCGGTCGAGGGCCAGCGACAGGCAGCCGAGCCGGTGCAGCAGGCCCCGGGCCTCCTGCGCGGGCGCGGCGGCCGGGCCGCCGGGCTGCCGGAAGGCGTCCGTGACCAGCTGCTGCACGTCGAGCAGGTGCTCGCAGACCCAGGCGTGCGCGGCCAGGGCGGCGTCGAGGCGTTGGCGCACGGCCATTTCCCCACCGCCCATCAGTCGGCCGGCGCGGGGGTGGCCGGGGCGGGGTCGGGCGGCGGCCAGGCGGTGGTGGCCGGCCCGGGCGAGGGCATGCCCCGGTCCCGGTGGCCGGCGAGCCACCGGTCGTGGGCCTGCTGCCACACCATCGCCGTACGCGGCTGCGCCAGCACGTGGTTGACGAACGCGACCAGGTCCCGGCCGTCGGTCAGGCGGAACGCGAAGGCGTGCGGCTCGTCGGTGAACCAGGTGCAGTCCTCGTCCCGGTGGTGCTCGCAGGAGCGCCGCTCCTCCCGGGGCGCCTCGGTCACCAGGGTCGTGTCCGGGGCCATCCGGGCGAAGCCCAGCAGGATGTTGTCGTCGGTGCTGACGCCGTCGACCTGCCCCTGACGCAGCATGACCAGGCAGTCGACCGGGTGCGGGGCGTGCACCGGGACCGGCCGCAGGCCTCCCGTGGTGCGGTAGCCGGCGATCATCGCCAGCGAGGTGGTGTTCGCGGCGGCGCAGACCCGCCGGCCGCCGAGCTGTTCCATGCCCGCGAACTCGGGCGTGCCGTCGGGGCGCTTGCGGACCAGCACCGTCTGCCCGGAGTCGAGGTAGTCGTTGGAGAACAGCACCAGCCGGGCCCGCTCGCAGGAGGCCGTGAGCGACGTGGCGACAACGTCGATCTCACCCTTGTCCAGCATGGTGAAGGCGCCCTGGCCGGGCGGCACCGCCTTGAAGGTGAGCCGGCTGCGCGGGTCGTCGGCCGGCCAGAGGGCACGGGCCACCGCCAGCATCAGCTCGATGTTGAAGCCCTCGAACCGCTGGCTGCTGGCGTCCCAGTGGCTCATGGTGGCGTCGGACGGGTCCACGCCCGCGACCAGTTCGCCCCGGTCGAGGATCCGGCGCGGGGGCGTCGGGTCGGGCGGGAAGCTGCGGCGTACGGGGCAGACCCCGCCGGTCGCGTCGGTCGTCGGCGCGGTCGCCACCCCCGGCGGCCGGGCGGGGGGTGCGGGAGCCGGCGTCGCGGGGGCGGCGCACCCGGGCAGCGTCGCCAGGAGCGCGAGGAACGCGGCCCGGCGTCGGGTCCGCGTGGAGGTCGGCCGGGGTGTGGTCACTGGTACTCCCGGTGGCGCTGGCGCAGCCCGGCGACCACACCGGCGGCGGCGAGCAGGGTCACCCAGGCGGCTGCGCCGCCCAGGTGGCGGCGCGCCTCGGGCAGGTCGGCGACCATCCGGG
This sequence comes from Micromonospora echinofusca, assembly GCF_900091445.1. NCBI lineage: Bacteria > Bacillati > Actinomycetota > Actinomycetes > Micromonosporales > Micromonosporaceae > Micromonospora > Micromonospora echinofusca. The sequence continues at coordinate 3,620,416 of NZ_LT607733.1, read as the reverse complement.
AGACCTCCTCGTTGCGGGTGGTCAGTTCGGTCAGCAGGTGCCCCTCGGCGGCGACGAACGCCCGGCCCGCCGATCCCTCGGCGAGCACGGTGTCGACCGCCGCGCGGAACGCGTTGGGGGTCTTGATCTGCCGGGCCGGCCAGACGTCCTCCTCCAGGTCGGTGCAGTCGATCCGGTCCGGTGACTCCCGCCCGGCGGCGGGGGCGAGGCAGAGGTCCCGGTTGTCGAAGTCCGCCTTGTGCCCGGCCGGGTCGACGCTCGCGCCGAGTCCCAGGTAGACGTCGGCCCGGCCGGCGAGCAGGGCGCCGAGCCGCTGCTGGGTGGCGCTCTGCGCGTCGATCGCCCGTTCCAGCTCCGGGAACCTTCGGTCGGCGTCCGGCCAGTGCCACCACGAGGAGCCCAGCATGGCCAGGACGGCGGCGGTGCCCACCGAGGCCAGCAGTAGGCCCGCGTTCAGTCGGCGCCGGGTCCGCCGGCGCAGCCACACCTGGACCACCACCAGCGCGGCGAGCGCGGCCAGCGGGACCAGGATCGACGCGGCCAGCCACGGGCGGGCGTCGGCGCGGGCGTCGAGCAGCAGCCTGGTGTCGTAGTTCCACAGGCCCTGGGCGGCGGTGAGCAGTTCGGTGGACATGTAGTGCGACGCCTGGCGCGCGTACGCGGAGGCGAGCACCGCGCGGGCCGCCGGGCTGCCCGTCCCGGCCTGTTCCGTCGTCGCCGGCGGGCAGGGGCGCCGGTTCCCCGTGGCCGTCGCGGACAGCGGACCGGCCACCCGCAGGGCGGCGCACACCACGTCGCGGTAGACCTTCAGCCGGGCGGCGATCGTCGCCAGTCGGGTCAGGCGGGCCGGGTCGCCCACGGCGTTGCCCATCGAGTCGGTCAGCGTGCGCTCGACCTCGTGTACGGACGCGTCGTAGGCGGCCACCAACGAGGCCCGTCGGTCCTCGGTCGGTGGGAGCAGGAAGACGGCGCTGGCGGCGACGTCCGCGTCGGCGAGGCCCTGGTAGATCTTCCGGGCGGTCGTGCTGGTGCCCACCGCGGTCGCGGCGGAGCGTTCGCCCAGCGTGGTGGCCGACGGGCGGGACTGCACGGCGACGACGGCGGTGGCGGCCAGCGCGGCGAGCAGCACGGCGCCGCTGAGCACGATCAGCGCCGGGGTCGTCCGGAGGACGTCGCGGAGCCGGCCCGTGCCGGCCGGGCGCGCCGGCCCGGCGGACCGGTCGGCCCCGGTCTGGTCCCCCGTGTGCGACGCCATGCCCGTCCTCCCGCTCGCGAGGGCCCCGTCCGGCGCCCTCCTGGCGGAAGGCGTCGCGGACCGGCGGCGGCCCCGTCCACCCCACCGGCGGACCCGCCGGCGGCCGTCGGCGCGGGGGCCGGCAACCGGTCGGGGTGATCACGGGCGGGGGAGGACCAGGGTGGCATTTCCGCTGCCCGGGCGGCACGCGTGTGTCCGGTATCTGACCTGAGCGTGGCCGTGCGAACACGCACGGACAGGTCAGGGCGCCGGGTCGTCGACCTCGCCGCGGGGCGGGAAGGCCAGGGCCAGGGTGAGGTCGAGGACCGTCGCCGGGTCGGTCAGGCGCTCGCCGTACAGCTCGCGCAGCTTGCCCATCCGGTAGCGCACGGTCTGCGCGTGCACGAACAGTTCGGCGGCCACGTCGTCGCGCCGGCCCTGGTGCAGCAGCCAGGAGCGCAGGGTCTCGGCGAGCCGGTCGGCGGTGCCGGGCGGCAGCGACGCGAGCGGCGCGAGGACCCGGGCGCGCAGGTCGGCGAGCCCTTCCGGGTCGGTGCTGAGCACCAGCTCCGCGAGGTGCTCCTCGGTGTCCAGCGCCGGCCCGTCGTCGGCCGGGCGCAGGCCGAGCGACAGGGCCCGGACCGCCCGCTGGTAGGACGAGGCGACCAGGGTCCAGGGCCGGGCGGGGCCGAGCACCGCGCGGCGGCCGTGCAGCACCCGGGCGAGCTGCCGCCGCCGGTCGCCGTGTGTGTCGGGCACCAGCAGCACCGCCAGGTCCTCGCCCGCCCCGCCTGCCGCAAGGTCGTCGCCGCTCTCCAGGGTGCGCGGGTGCAGCCGCGCGAGCGCCGCGCGGAGGTTGGCCCGGGGCAGCAGGACGACGGTGAGGGTCTGCGGCGGCGGCCAGTCGGCCCGCTCGGCGCTGCGCAGCAGGGCCTCCTCGGGCTCCCCGGCCAGCAGCCGCTGGGTGAGCCGTTCCAGGTTGCGCCGCCGGGCCCGTCCGGCGCTGGCCAGCTCGTCGGCGTGCCCGGCCACGCTCGCGGCGGAGAGCTCGTCGATGTACGCGAACATCAGCTCGGCGAACTCGGCGACGGTCGCGGCCGACGACCCGCCCTGCACGGTGGTGGTGGACATCTCCCGCCAGGAGACCCGGGCGCCGACGCGGTACGCGGCGAGCAGGGCGTCCATGCTTCGGCCGGAACGCGCCTCGCCGCTGCCGAGGGCGTACGCGGCCTCCAGCGCGCCGACGAGCGGGGTGCTCGGGTCGCTGCCCTCGGAGCGCCCGATGAGCTGGAGGAACGTGCCGAGCGCGATCTGCACCGCCGTCTCGATCTTCTCGCGCATCTGGCCGGTGAGGGTGCCGGAGTAGCTCGGTACCTCGGCGGTGATGGCGGTGATGGTGCGCTCGGCGAGCAGGGGGAGCCGCTCGTGCAGCTCGCCGGCCACCCGGGCGTCCAATTCGAGCCGGGCCGCGCGTCGCGTGGCCTCCGAGCGTTCGGACATATTGTTCCCTCCGCACAAAAAGCCTCGTCCGGTTCACCTTCGCAGGTCAAGATTTTATGCCATTCGGCGGGCGACCATCGAATCATGACCACCACCGTCCCGAACCCCTCCGGGAAGGCGGCCCTGCGGGGCCGGATCCTCCGGCTGGCCGCGTCGGTCACCACCCCGCTGCTGCCCGACGACTACCTCGACATGGTCGCCCCGCTGCGCTCCGGCGCCGACCTGCGCGGGCGGATCCTCGCCGTACGCCCCGAGACCGCCGACGCGGCGACGCTGGTGATCCGGCCCGGCCGCGACTGGCGCGGGCACACCCCCGGGCAGTACGTCCGCCTGGGCGTCGACGTCGACGGCGTACGCCAGTGGCGGGCGTACTCGGTGACCTCCGCGCCGCAGCGCCGGGGCGGACCGATCTCGGTGACCGTCAAGGCCATCCCCGACGGGGTCGTCAGCAACCACCTCGTCCGCCGGACCCGGCCCGGGACGCTGGTGCGGCTCGACCAGGCCCAGGGCGACTTCGTGCTGCCGGACCGGCCGCCGGCCCGGGTGCTCTTCGTGACGGCGGGCAGCGGCGTCACCCCCGTCATGGGGATGCTGCGCGCCGACGTGCTGGGCGGCGCCGACGTCGTCGTGGTGCACTCGGCGCCCACGCCGGACGACGTGATCTTCGGCGCCGAACTGCGGGACCTCGCGACGCGGGGCGCGATCCGGCTGGTGGAGCGGCACACCGACACCGACGGGCTGCTCACCGTGGCCGACCTCGAGCGCCTCGTGCCCGACCACCTCGACCGGGAGACCTGGGCCTGCGGCCCGGTCGGCCTGCTCGACGCCCTCGAGGAGCACTGGACGGCCGCGGGGCACGGCGACCGGCTGCACACGGAGCGGTTCCGCCCCACCGTCATCTCGGCCGGCGAGGGCGGCGCCGTCACCTTCGTCCGCTCGGGCGTGACCGTCGCCGCCGACGGCGCGACCCCGCTGCTCGACGCCGGCGAGAACGCCGGGGTGCTGATGCCCTCGGGCTGCCGGATGGGCATCTGCTTCGGCTGCGTCCTGCCGCTGCGCCAGGGCGCGGTTCGGGACCTGCGCAACGGGGAACTGACCACGGCGGTGCCCGGCGACGGCGTCCGCATCCAGACCTGCGTGTCGGCGGCGGCCGGCCCCTGCGACATCGACCACTGACCGGAGTACTGACGTGACCGTGATCCAGAACAAGCCCGTCAACCCGATCGCCCACCTCTCCGCCGAGGACATCGAGACCATCGGCAAGGAACTCGACGCGATCCGCGACCGGGTGGTCGCCAGCCGGGGCGAGCGCGACGCCGCCTACATCCGCCGGGTCATCTCCACCCAGCGCAAGCTGGAGATCGGCAGCCGGGTCGTGCTGCTGTTCTCCCTCTTCCCGCCCGCCTGGATCGTGGGCACCGCCGGCCTGACCGTGGCCAAGATCCTGGAGAACATGGAGGTCGGCCACAACGTCCTGCACGGCCAGTGGGACTGGATGCGCGACCCGAAGATCCACTCCACCACCTGGGAGTGGGACCACGTCTCGCCCGCCGACCAGTGGAAGCACTCGCACAACGAGCTGCACCACACGTACACGAACGTCCTCGGCAAGGACAACGACCTCGGCTACGGCATCATGCGCGTCGACGAGGACCAGCGGTGGCACCCGTTCCACCTGGGGCAGCCGCTGTGGAACTTCATCAACGCCTGCTTCTTCGAGTACGGCATCGCCGCGTACGACCTGGAGCTGGGGCGCAACCTGCGCAAGGGCCGGCACAAGAAGCCGGAGTTCCGGGCCCGGGCGCGCGCCGTGGGCCGCAAGATCCGCCGGCAGGTGCTCAAGGACTACGTCGTGCACCCGCTGCTGTCCGGGCCCTCGTTCCTGCACACGCTGGCCGCCACCTTCACCGCCAACCTCCTGCGCAACCTGTGGAGCCACTCGGTGATCATGTGCGGGCACTTCCCGGAGGGCGTGGAGACCTTCTCCAGGCGCTCGATCGAGGGCGAGACCCGCGGCGAGTGGTACCTGCGGCAGATGCTCGGCTCGGCCAACATCAGCGGCAGCCGGCTGATGCACATCATGACGGGCAACCTGTCGTACCAGATCGAGCACCACCTCTTCCCGGACCTGCCCAGCAACCGCTACCAGGAGATCGCCCCCGAGGTGCGGGCCCTGTTCGACCGGTACGGGCTGAAGTACACCACCGGCTCGCTGCCCCGGCAGGTCTTCTCGGCGTGGCGGAAGGTCGTCCGGCTCTCGCTGCCCAACCGCCAGACGCCCCGCCGCGCCGACGAGCGCCCCGCCCCGGCCCTCGCCACCTCCGGCGTCTGATCCTCCTCCGGCACCGCCGCCCGCCGCGAAACGCGCTGGGCGGCGGCGTCGGGTCCGCGTACAGTCGGGGCATGGAGATCAGGCGCTTCTTCGCCGCCGCGGCCGCGCGAGCTTCGCGCTCGTCGGTCGCCGCCGCCTGACCTCACCATCTCCCGCCGGCGACCGGAAACGGTCCGCCGGCTTCTCGTCTCCGTCGGCCCGCCGGTCCCCGGTGGTCGGACCCTTTCCGGTCGTCCGAACCCGGAAAGGCCACCGCCATGACGTACGACCCGATCAGCCGTACCTTCCTCGACTTCTTCCGCGAGCGCGGCCACGAACTCGTGCCCGACGGCTCCCTGATCCCGCCGCCGGGCGACCCGGTGCTCTTCACCACCTCCGGCATGCACCCGCTGACCCCCTACCTGGAGGGCCGACCCCACCCGCTGGGCCGGCGGCTGGTCAACGTGCAGCGCTGCCTGCGCACCACCGACCTGGACGAGGTGGGCGACCGCACCCACCTGACCCTGTTCCGGATGCTCGGCTCCTGGTCGCTCGGCGACTACGACCTGCCCCGCAGTCTGCGGTGGGGCTACGAGCTGCTGCGTGACGGCTTCGGCGTGCCGCACGAGCGGATGCACGTGACCGTCTTCGGCGGCGACGACCGGGTCGGCCCGGACGAGCCGTCGCTGCGCACCTGGGGCGAGCTGGGCCTGCCGGTGGAGCTGACCGGGGAGGAGAACTGGTGGTCCAACGGCCCGACCGGGCCCTGCGGACCCGACACCGAGATCTTCGTCTGGACCGGCGACGGCCCGCCCCACGGCACCCCGGGCACCGACGAGCGGTGGATGGAGGTCTGGAACCACGTGGGGATGCGCTACCACCGCCACGGCGACGGCCGACTCACGCCGCTGCGTCAGCCCAACGTGGACACCGGGATGGGCCTCGAACGGCTGGAGATGGTGCTGCGCGGGCACCGCTCGGTCCACGAGGGCGAGAGTCTCGTGCCGTGGGTGGGCGGCGTCTGCGACGTGTGGGGCCTGCGGGACGCGTCGCTGCGTGTGGTCGGCGACCACCTGCGCGCGGGCGTGGTGGTGGTCGGCGACGGCGTACGCCCCTCGAACACCGGCCGCGGCTACGTGCTGCGTCGGCTGTTGCGCCGGACGCTCACCACGCTGTGGCGCGACGAGGCGTCCAGGACCCTGTCGGACCTGCCGACCGCGCCGGTGCGACACACCCTCGACAGCTTCCGCCAGTCCGTGACCGTCGACGAGGTGCGCGAGGTGTTCACCGGCGAGGAACGGCGGTTCCGGGAACTGCTGCGTCGCGGCCGGCCGGTGGTCTTGCGGCGCAGGTCCCGGGGCCCGCTGACGGACGCGGACTACCGCGACCTGCACGACACCCACGGGCTGCCCCGCGACCTCGTCGACGGTCTGCTCGCCGAGGCGGGCTGACCCGGCCGCGCGCCGCCCGTCGTGGTGACTGCCGCTTCCAGCCGCCTCCTCGACGACCTTCCGGCCGATGAAGGGCGATCCGCGACGGTAGGGCGTCGATGCGAAGGCCGCCGCCGTCCGGCCGGTACCGGGACAGCCCGGTGCCCGGCCGGACGGCGGGCCGCGCCGCTACCGGGCGTAGGTCTCGAACTCGGCGACCTTCGGGCTGCCGCCCGAACTGGTGATCCTGAAGGTGATCTTGGTCAGTGACGTGGCGGGGAAGGTGATCGCGCCCGCCCCGCTGCCGGAGGCCAGGACGGCGCCGCTGCCGTGGTTGACGAGCTGCCAGGACCCGATGCTGCCCTGGGTGCCAGCGGGCTCACGGATGACCACCCTGGACACCGTGGTGGCGGAACCCCACTTGATGGAGATGTCCCCGGTCGCGCCGACCGGCGACCAGTAGGTGCTCAGGCTGCCGTCGCGCACGTTGCCGTAGCTCGTGCCGCTGGCCTTGCTGGAACCGTCGGAGCCGGCCCCGATGCTGAGGTTCGGCCCGGCGGGCTGGGTCGGCGTCGGCGTGGGGCTGGTCGGCGCCGGCGTCGGGCTGGTCGGCCCCGGCGCGGGGGTGGTCGGCGCCGGCGTCTGCGGCGAGCAGCTGCCGTTCGACTCCCGCAGGCCCGTGTTGGCGCCCGCCGTCTGGCGGACGACGTCCGGCACGCAGCTGGCCGCGTCGAGGCTGTAGGCGTACGGGATGCTGACGGTGGTGTTGGACTGCGGGTTGGGGCCGGCCGGGTTGTTGTCGCTGCCGGGGCTGGACCAGGTCACGTTGTCGAAGATGTTGCCGGCGACCTGCCAGTAGCCGGCCTCGCTGGTGTAGAAGGTGCCCAGGACGTCCTTGGAGTTGCGGAAGTAGTTGTTCTCCACCTTGGCCCTGGCGCCGGCGCGGGAGTTGATGCCGGACTCGCGCAGGCTCACGTAGTGGTTGTTGTAGATGTGCGCGATGCCGCCGCGCAGCAGGGGCGTGCGGGAGTCGATGTTCTCGTACAGGTTGTGGTGGAACGTGACGAAGCCGTTCGAGCGGTCGCTCTCGCTGGAGCCGATGAGGCCGCCCCGGCCGGAGTTGCGCAGGATGCTGTAGGACAGGGTCACGTACTGGGTGTCGTCCTTCATGTCGAACAGGCCGTCGTAGCCCTCCGACTCGCCGCCGGAGGCCTCCAGGGTGGCGTGGTCGACCCAGACGTTGCGGACGCCGCTCTCCATGCCGATGGCGTCGCCGCCGTTGGACGTGGGTGAGCCGGACTTCTTGACGTTACGGACGGTCACGTTCCGGATGATGATGTTGCGGGACTCGCGGATGTGGATGCCCAGCTGGTCGAAGACCGCTCCGGTGCCGACCCCGATGATCGTGACGTTGCTGATCTGCTTGAGCTCGATCACGCCGGCGGCGGTGCTGCAACTGTTGCCGGACACCTTGGCGGTGTTGCCGTGGTTGATCGTCCCCTGGACCTCGATGATGATCGGGGTACTGCTGCTGGGCCGGGTGCACAGGGCCGTGTGGATCCCGGTCCCCGTGCTGACCCGCACCGTCTGCCCGCCCGCCCCGCCGGTGGTGCCGCCGTTCTGGGTCGCGTAGCCGGTGGCGGCGCCCGCGGCCGCCGACGCCTCGTGCGTCGGCAGGACCGCGACACCGATCGCGGCCCCGACGGCCGTCGTGGCCAGCGCCACCTGGAGTCGCAGTGCGACTGGTCGTCTCATCTTCGCCTCGTCTCTCGTTTCGAATGCCCGTGTTGCTGCGTGTCTGTCGTGTCGGCGGTCCACCGGGGCCGTCCGTCGCCGGCCAGTCGTCGGTGGACATCCGCGTGGAACTCGCCCCGCTGTCGATCGCTCGGCGGTCGCGCCGCCGACTCCGGCCGCCGAGGTCGTCGGTGCCGGCGTGGGGCACCGTGAGCGCGCTCCCGCCCGCTCCGCCCGTGGTGCCGCCCGTCGTCGCCCGTGCCCGGAAAGCGCTTTCCAGCGAGGATAGGGAGATGTCTATGCCGATGGCAAGGGCGTGCCCGGATTGTGGGTTGATGGGCGGATGCGTCCGGCGGTCCGGCGCGTCCGGTGGGCGCGGCGGGGTGCTGCGCCGGCGGGCCGGATCAGTCAGGATGACCTGCGCGAGGGCATCGCCCGGCCGCGCCGCGGCCGACGGCCCGCGCGACGACGGAAGGAGACCCGTGTCGTCCACCCTGCTCTCCCGTCGCGACCTGCGCTTCCTGCTGCACGACTGGCTGGAGGTGACCCGGCTGACCGAGCGGCACCGCTACGCCGAACACTCCCGGGAGACCTTCGACGCCGTGCTGGAGCTCGCCGAGCGGGTGGCCACGGAACGGTTCGCCCCGCACAACCGGGCCGCCGATCTCGCCGAGCCCACCTTCGACGGCCGTCGGGTGCACACCATCCCGCAGGTCAAGCAGGCCCTCGACGTCTTCGCCGAGACGGGGCTGCTCGGCGCCGGCATGGACACGTCGGTCGGCGGCATGCAGCTGCCGCACGTCGTACAGGCCGCCTGCTTCGCCTGGCTCCAGGCCGCCAACGTCGGCACCTCGGCGTACCCGCTGTTGACCCTCGGCAACGCCAACCTGCTGCTGGCGCACGGCAGCCCGGAGCAGATCGACACCTGGGTCCGGCCGATGGTGCAGGGGCGCTTCTTCGGCACCATGTGCCTCTCCGAGCCGCACGCCGGCAGTTCGCTGGCCGACATCACCACCCGCGCCGAGCCGCAGGACGACGGGACGTACCGGCTGCGCGGCACCAAGATGTGGATCTCCGGCGGCGACCACGAGCTGTCGGAGAACATCGTCCACCTCGTCCTCGCCCGGATCCCCGGTGGTCCGCCCGGGGTGAAGGGCATCTCGCTGTTCATCGTCCCGAAGGTGCTGCTGGCCGACGACGGCGCGCCCGGCGCCCGCAACGACGTCGTGCTGGTCGGCCTCAACCACAAGATGGGCTACCGCGGCACCACCAACACGCTGCTCAACTTCGGCGAGGGCGTGCACCGGCCCGGCGGGCGCCCGGGGGCGGTCGGCCATCTGGTCGGCGAGCCCCACCAGGGCCTGGCGCAGATGTTCCACATGATGAACGAGGCGCGTGTCGGGGTGGGCGCCGGCGCCACCGCCCTGGGCTACACCGGCTATCTGAAGTCCCTCGCGTACGCCCGCCAGCGGCCGCAGGGCCGCCCGCTGGCCGCCAGGGACCCGGCGGCGCCGCAGGTGCCCATCGTCACCCACCCGGACGTACGCCGGATGCTGCTGGCGCAGAAGAGCTACGTGGAGGGCGCCCTGGCGCTGGTCCTCTACTGCGGCCGGCTGCTCGACGAGGAGAAGACCGCGCCGGAGGCGGCCGACCGGGAGCGGGCCCGCCTGCTGCTGGACGTGCTCACCCCGATCGCGAAGAGCTGGCCCTCGCAGTGGTGCCTGGCCGCCAACGACCTGGCCATCCAGGTGCACGGCGGCGCCGGCTACACGCGGGACTACGACGTCGAGCAGCACTGGCGCGACAACCGGCTCAACCCGATCCACGAGGGCACCCACGGCATCCAGGCGCTGGACCTGCTCGGCCGCAAGGTCACCATGCGCGGCGGGGCCGGGCTGGCGCTGCTGGTGGAGACGGTCCGGGCCACGACCACCCGCGCGTGGAAGGCCGGCGGCGAGGCCGCCGAGCTGGCCGCCGCGCTCGGCGCCGCCCTCGACCGGGTCTCCCTGGTCACCCGGCGGCTGTGGGGCACCGGCGATCCGGAGGTGGCGCTGGCCAACGCGAGCGTCTACCTGGAGGCGGTGGGCCACGTGGTGATCGCCTGGATGTGGTTGGAGCAGCTCCTCGTGGTGGAGGCGGCCGGCGGCCCCGGCGACGGCCCGGACGCCGACCTGCACGCCGGCAAGCGGCAGGCGGCCCGGTTCTTCTTCCGGCACGAGTTGCCCCGCACGGCGGCGCAGTTCGACCTGCTGGACAGCCTCGACCGGACCACGCTGGAGATGCGCGACGACTGGTTCTGACGGCGTGCGCCGCCTGCCTATCCTTGCCAGGCATGAACCCCGGTGACGTGTCCGTCCCACCGTCCGCCGACGGCGCCGAGGAGCGACTGGAGATCCTGCGCCGCTGGTGGCGGGTGCCGGCGCCCGCCCGGCGCGAGGTCCGGCTGCTCAGCCGCTCCGGACGCCACCACCCGGACCGGGAGGTGGCCTGGGTGGCCTGGCGCTGGGCGCAGGTCGTGTTGCCGCCGGGGGCACCGGAGCCGGGCCGCGCCCGCAACCTGCTCAGCGCGGCCGGCTTCTGGGTGCAGATCCTGCTGGAGCTCGGTCTCGGCGGCGATCCGACGGACCCGCCCGAGCCGCGCTGGCTCGACCGCCGCCGGGCCCGGCGCATCCTGCGGGCCGGCCCGCCCGTCGCCTGAGGGGTGCGGCGGTCCGGCCGCGCCCGAGCGAGGGCCGGTGACCCGTGCCGGTCGAGCGGGGTCCCGCTGGCCGGCGCCGGTCGAGCTGGGGTCCCGCCGGCCGGCGCCGTTGGAGCCGGGGTCCCGCCGGCCGGTTCGTTCGCCCCGCCGCGCGAGCGGAGCGGTCTCAGCCGTCGGCGAGCAGCCGGTCGCGGACCTCGCGGCGCAGGATCTTGCCGATCTGGGAGCGGGGCAGGTCCTCGACGACGACCACGCGGCGGGGGACCTTGTATCCGGCCAGGTGCTGCCGGCACGCCGCCCGGACGCCCGCCTCGTCGGGCTCGGCGCCCTCGTCGGCGACGACCGCCGCCACCACCTCCTCGCCGTGCGCGCCCGGCAGGCCGACCACCGCGGCGTCGCGGATGCCTGGTACGCGGCGCAGCGCGTCCTCCACCTCCGACGGGTAGACGTTGAACCCGCCGGTGATGATCAGCTCCTTGATCCGGTCGACCACGCTGACGAAGCCGTCGGCGTCGGCCACCACGACGTCCCCCGTGCGCAGCCAGCCGTCGGGCAGCAGCGCCGCCGCCGTCTCCGCCGGGCGGTTCCAGTAGCCGGCGAACACCTGCGGCCCCCGGATCAGCAGCTCGCCCGCCTCGCCCGGGGCGCGCTCGCGCGACGGGTCCTCCGGGTCGACGATGCGGATGTCGGTGGACGGGAACGGCACGCCGACGGTGCCCGGCCGGCGGGCGGGGGAGACCGGGTTGCCGAGCGCGACCGGCGAGGTCTCGGTCATGCCGTAGCCCTCGACGAGCAGCCCGCCGGTGACCGACTCCCACAGCTCGACCGTCGCCGGGGGCAGTGCCATGGCGCCGGAGATGGCGTACCGGGCCGAGGAGAGGTCGACACCGCGCTCCCGGGCGGTCGTGGCCAGCTTCTCGTAGATCGGCGGGACGGCGGGCAGGAAGGTCGGCGGACGGCGGCGCACCGCGTCCAGCGTCTGGTCGAGGTCGAAGCGGGGGAAGAGCACCAGCGTGGCGCCGATGCCCACCGAGAAGGTGAGGCAGAGCGTCAGCCCGTACGCGTGGAACAGCGGTAGGACCGCGTACACCGTCTCCTCGCCGTCGCGCAGGCCGGGCACCCAGGCGCGGCCCTGCGCCGCGTTGGTCCGCAGGTTCCGGTGGGTCAGGATCGCGCCCTTCGGGGTGCCGGTGGTGCCGCCCGTGTACTGCAACAGCGCCGTGTCGTCCGGCCCGGGGGCGGGGTGCGCGGCGGCCAGCGGGCCGGCCTCGGCCACCAGCCGCTCCCAGGACAGCGCTCCGGGCGCGGGCCCGGTCATCGCCGCGCGGGTGGCCCGCGCGCGGGCCAGCGGCAGCCGCAGCGCCCAGCGCTTGCGCCGGGGCAGCGCCCGGGTCAGGTCCACCGCGAGCACCGTCTCGACGGCCGTCGCGCCGACGGCCCCCCGCACCGAGGGAGCGACCTTGTCCCAGACCACCGCGACCCGGGCGCCGTGGTCGGCGAGCTGGTGGGTGAGTTCCTGCGGGGTGTAGAGCGGGTTGTGCTCCACCACCACCGCGCCGAGCCGCAGCACGGCGTAGAACGCGACCACGTGCTGCGGGCAGTTGGGCAACACCAGCGCCACCCGGTCGCCCCGGCCGACGCCGAGGCGGCGCAGCGCCTCGGCCGCCCGGCCCACCTGGTCGTCCAGGTCGGCGTACGTGGTGGTGGCGCCGAAGAAGTCCAGCGCGACCCGGGGGCCGAACCGGCGGGCGGCGTCGCGCAGCAGGTCGACCAGCGACTCGTCGGACGGCGTGACGGTGGCCGGCACGCCCGGGGCGTAGCTGCGCAGCCAGGGTCGCTCCGCGCTCAGGTCCATCTCACTCCTCCGACGTACGTCCATTGTCCTACCACACGGTAACCTACGGTCGCGTAGGTAGCGGTCGAGGTACCCCCGGCCGGCCGTGCCGGCCGCAGACTCCGCAGGGAGCGGGATGCTGCTGCGCCTCGGCCTCGACCCGGCGTCGTTGCCGCTGCTCTGGGCGACCCTCGTGGCCGTCGTCTGCGCGGTGGCCCTGCTGCGGGCCCGGCACCTGGCGGCGCACGGGCGGCCCGGTCACGCCGCCGTGCTCGTCGGCTGCGCGACCGTCGCCGCGTCCCCGGTGTCCTGGACGCACCACCAGATCTGGCCGGTGCTGGCGGCGATGCTGCTGATCGGTGCCGACGGTGTGGCCGGGGCTGCCCTGCTGGTGACCATGGTGGTGTCGCTGGGGGGTGGCGCTCAGGCCGGTCTCGCCCACCTCCGGGACGCAGTTCCTGCTCGAGAACGCCCGGGCGCTCGGCGTCGGCGCGCTCTGCCTCGCCGGCTTCGGCGGGGCGGCGCTGGCGGTGGCCGGCGCGGACCGGCGGCGCGCGGCTGGCTGTGGCTGGGCACCACCGCCGCGCTGGCCGTCGCGTTCTTCGCCGTGCAGCCGCTGCCGGCCGGCGCCGATCCGACCTTCAAGGCGTACGCGCTCCCCGATGCGGGCGATCCGTGCTACTTCTTCGTCTGCCGGGGCGCGCTGGAGTGCGCCGCGTACGGCACGGACGCTCCCGTGACGTTCGGCGTCCGCAGGGAGCGCACCAAGGTCCAAGTCAACGGGGTCGTCTCGCCTGCGGTGGCCCGGCTCGAGTGCCACTCCGCCCCCGGCGGCGCGCCCCGCGTCATCCCGCTGCTGGCGCCACACCCGGGACCCCGGACGTTCTCGTTCCGGCCGGCGACCATAGCCCACGGCCGGCTCGTCGCCTACGCCGCCGACGGACGTCCGATCGCCACCTACGACGAGGAACTGGCCGCCGCGTTCGACGTCAGCGCTGCCCGGCGGAATGGCGGATCGCCTGTCGGCCCTTGATGACCGCCAGCACGATGACCACGGCCAGCGTGACCGCACCGATGATCACCAGCCAGCGGACCGCCTCCAGCAGCAGTCCGAGCAGGACGAGCGCGCCCGCGACGACGCCGACGACCCAGAGCAACGTCCGCATGTGCCACCTCCCGTGACTCCCGCCGCGAGGTCGCGGCCCACCCGCCCGCCTTCCCGGCCCGCACCCGGCCATGCCGCCGCGGCCGGCGAATTCCTCGGCGCGCCACGCCGGTGGCAGCGCGGCCTCCCCCCCCGGTTCCCTGCGGTGCCCACCGAGTGCGGGCCCGGCCAGGCGGGAAGGCACCAGACCTCGATCGCGGCGGCCGGCAGGGCAGATCTTGGACAGTTTCCGTCCCCGGGTAACGGCAAGTGCCCAAGATCTCGGGTCGAGGTCGGCGGGAAGGGCCCGGGAGGGTGGTCAGGGGCAGCGGACGGGCGTTGCCCATGCGGAAGCGCCGGTCCGGATCAGCCTGCGGCGGGCGGTCGTTGAGTTCGGCGAGTTGCCGGTGCCTCGGCTTGGCGGGGCGCCAGGTGGATCGGCGGGGCCGTCCGGTTCCCGCGGTGCTCGCCCAGCAGGCAGCTGCCGGCGTCAGCGCTGGGCGACGTAGACGGTGTTGGCCGAGCGCCCCCCGGTCAGCGGGTTGGCGAACGGGACGACGTGCGCCCGCGCGGTGCGGAACACCTCGCTCAGCGCCGCCTCGAAGTCGGGATCGGGCGGGTCGTCCGACCAGAGGGCGAACACCCCGTCCGGGTGCAGGTGGGCGGCGAGCCGGCGCAGTCCGTCGGGGGTGTAGAAGCTGGCGTGGCTCGGGTGCAGCACGTTGCGCGGCGAGTGGTCGACGTCGAGCAGCACGGCGTGGAACCGCCGCCCCGGCTCCCGCGGGTCGAACCCGCTGCCGTCGGCGACCGCGGCGAAGAAGTCGGCCCGCACGAACCGGGTACGGGGATCGGCGGCCAGCCCGGCGGCGAAGGGGAGCAGTTCGCGCCGGTGCCAGTCGATGACGTCCTCGATCGCCTCCACCACCAGCAGCGAGCCGACCCGCTCGTCGGAGAGCGCGGTGCGGGCGGTGTAGCCGAGGCCGAGGCCGCCGACGACCACGTCGAGGCCCTGCCCGGACAGGGGCGCCAGGCCCAGCCGGGCCAGCTCGATCTCCGCCACGGGGAAGAGGCTCGACATCAGGAACTCGTCGTCGAGCTTGACCTCGTACACCTCGACGTCGAGCTGCGGGTCGCGGCGCCGACGCAGGCTGATGAGGCCGATCGGGGTCTCCCGCCAGGCCAGTTCCTCGAATCGCACGCCCACGGGCCCGGATGCTACCCGCCGGCACCTCGGGTCCCGGCGGCCGGCACGCGCATTCCTGCCGCCCGGGCGGGTATGCGTGCCCGTCGAGGGCCGCCGACGGGGGCCGGACAGGGAGGACGCGGTGGCGGACATGCTGGCCGGACGGCTGCACCTGGCGGAGCGGGCGTTGCGGATGGAGTCGGTGCCGGTGCCCGAACCGCGGGACGGGCAGGTGCGGATCAGGGTCGAGGCGGCCGGGGTCTGCCTCTCCGACGTGCACCTGATCGACGGCACCCTCACGCCGCTGTACCTGCCCGGCGACGTGGTGACCCTCGGGCACGAGGTGGCCGGGGTCGTCGACGCGTTCGGCGACGACGTCGAGGGCTGGGAGCCCGGTCAGCGGGTGCTGCTCCAGGCGGGGGAGCGGGACCGGCGCGGCACCGTGCTGACCCGGGGCGTGGACTACGACGGCGGCTGGGCCGAGTACGCCGTGGCCAGCGAGAGCACCGTGGTGCCGATCCCGGACGACCTCCCCTTCGAGCAGGCCTGCGTCATACCCGACGCGGTCTCCACCCCCTGGGCGGCGGTGACGGACACCGCGCGTACCCGCCCCGGCGAGGCGGTCGGGGTGTGGGGCGTGGGTGGGCTGGGCGCGCACGCCGTGCAGTTGCTCCGCCTGGTCGGCGCGGCCCCGGTGATCGCCGTGGAGCCACTGGCGGCGGCGCGCGAGCGGGCGGTGGCCCTGGGGGCCGACGCGGTGCTCGACCCGGCCGACCCCGCCTTCCGCGACGCCGTGCTGGACCTGACGGGCGGGCGAGGGCTGGACGTGGCGTTCGACTTCGCCGGCGTCACCGCCGTGCGCGAGCAGGCGCTGACCGTGTTGGGCCGCCGGGGCCGGCTGGTGCTCGCGGGCATCGCCAACAAGCCGGTGACGATCGCGTCGGACAGCCCGTTCACCTACTTCCAGCAGGCGGTGCTCGGCCACTACGGCTCGGAGGGCGAGCACGTCGAGCAGTTGGTGTCGCTGGCCCGGCAGGGGCGACTCGACCTGGCGGCGTCGATCAGCGACGTGCTGCCGCTGGCCGACGCCCAGGAGGCGGTGCGCCGGGTGCAGACCAAGCAGGGCAACCCGATCCGGCTGATCCTGCGCCCCTGAGAAGTGCGGTGACACCCGGGGGACAGACGAATCAGGCTCCGTTCTCCGCCAGGACGGTGGAAAACGGAGCCTGACCCCGGGAGGCTCCGCGAGGGCGCAGCTGCCACAATCTGTCGTGCTGTGTGAGGACGTCTAAGCCTGAGATGTCAGCCGGGTCAGCGCCAACTGTCACACGCGTAGGAATCCCCATTGCTGTAACCGACGCAGGCCCGGCCCCAGAGTTGGGTGGTCGGATAGTTCGACCTGTACCATCCCGACAGGTCGCCGAAAGGTGCGTTGCAGTCGGTTTCCGTGGACCGCACGTGTCGGTGGTCTTCGTAGACGCCGTTGCGGTTCGAGTCGATCAGGTAGCTGATCTGGGCAATGCCGCACCAGCCATCCCCGTCCACGGTGTCCATGGCAAAGGCTCTCACCCAGACGGTTGAGCCGGACCAGCAGATGTCGAAGTCCGCATAGACCCCGGTCCGGCTGCTGTCGGGGTAGCGGCAATTGCTGGTGCCCGGACCGCTGACGGCGGTCCAGTCGTCGGTACTGTGGGCCTGCACGGGTGCGCTGAATGCCCCCACGACCAGGACCAGCGCGGACATCAGCGCCCCGAATGCCTGCCACGCGCGACGGGTGGTTCTCGTTGCGGTCATGTCTTCCTCCTGTGATCTGTCGCCGGGCTGCGCGTGGTCTCTTCACGTACCACCTTCCGGCGCGTACCGATTGGGTGACGACAGGTCGTAGGCGCTGACGGGGGCGAATGCCAATTCCGACGTGCCGATGCCGGACGGGTGAATCCTCCCGACCGGTTGGTCCGGTCTTTGCGGCGGCCCGCTTCGCCGTGCCCACGACCCATTCTTTCGATCAGGGACCCTGGCGTCGTTTCCCTTGTCCCTGTGCCCAGGCTAGGGCTGGGCACAGGGACGCCGTGACGGTCGTTCGACCCACGAACCGGGTCGGTTTCGCTACAACTCGTCCAGCCGGACCAGGCCGTCCTGAATGGCCCGGGCGACCAGCGCCGCCTTGGTGGAGGCCGGACGTCCGGCGTTCGCATAGCGGATGCGGACCCGGTCGATGTAGCTGTTCACCGTACGCACGGACAGGCCGAGCTTGCGGGCCACCATCTCCTTGGACTCACAGGCGAACCAGCTGACCAGCACGTCGACCTCCCTCGGCGTGAGTCGTGGCCGGTCGGGCCGGGCGTCCGTGCTGATGGCGCGGGCCATGGACGGGGAGGTGTAGGGCAGGTTCTGGCCGGCCGCGTGGATCGCGGGGACCAGGTGACCGGGTCCCTCCGTCTTGGCGAGACAGGTGAGTGCGCCGAGGTCGAGACAGGTGAGGATGGTGTCGCGGTCCTCTCGCATGGTGTAGACGATCACCCGACGGCCGGCGTCGACGAGCCGCCGCAGGTCGGGGTACGCCGGGACCTGCCCGTTGAGCAGCAGGTCGAACACGATGACGTCGGCGGACAGGCCTGGATCCGTCCAGGCCACCGCCGGTGTCCTGCCGGAATCGACGACCTGGACCGGCGGTTCGGCCGCGCCGCACCACGCCTCGATCCCGGAGATGATCGCCGGGTGGTCGTCGATGACCACCACCGTGTTCAACCCTGTGGTTGCCATGTGGCCTCCACCCACACCTTCGAACCGTGTACGAGTCGGGTGACGGTCACCCCGCTGTGGACGGCGGCGCCTGCCGGATCGCTGTCGGCGGGCTCGCTGGCATCGGCGTCGGCGAGGAGACTCACCGTGACGCCGGTCGCCGACCCGAGCACCGTGACCCGTACCTCGGAGGTGACGTTCGGCATGATGCGCAACGCGGGCTCGGTCAACGCGCGACGCACCGCCAGTGGTGGTGTCGGCCGTTCCCCGCACGTCCCGAGGTAGATCGCGACTCCGTGGCGTTCCGCCAGATCCAGGCAGGCGCGCAGTTCGTGCAACAGCGGATCGGCCACCTCGTCATGTTCGGCGAACAGACGGCGTAACCGTGCCGCCGCCACGGCGTAGGCGCTGCGGGCCCGCTCGTCGCCCAGGTCCACCGAACCGGTCGTCAGGTCGGCCAGCAGCGGTATGGACGTGGTGGCGAGGTCCGCGTATCTCAGCCGGCGGTCGGCATGCAGGTGCTCCGCGACGACCTCGGCAGTCCGCACCCGCTCCGCGTCGGCGGTGGCGGCTGACGAGGCGGCCACGAGACTGCGCAGCGCCATGGCGCCGGCCAGGACCGGCAGCTCGCAACCGAACATGATCGCGGTGACGACCACCAGGTCGGCGGTCTCGTGCCCCTGCCCGACCAGCGCCAACTGCGCGAAGCTCGCGACCGTGTACGCGCCGAGGAAGACGGCCGCACCCACGACGCTGCGGTCCACCAGCAGCAGGATCCCGAACCAGCCGATGACGCCGTAGGACCATTCCTCTTCCGACATGAGTTCGGCGGCTGGAATTCCGGTGGTCGCCAGCGCCGCCGCCGCGATCACCGCCGCCACCAGCACCCAGCGCGGCCGGCCGAGCGGCTCGTCCCGCAGGATTCGCACCCCGGCCACGACGGCGACCACAGTGAGGATCGTGAAGGCGAGCACCTGCCGGGCCGGGCTGCTGTAGGTCTCCCAGCCCGTGACCAGCAACGGCAGGGCGAAACCGAACAGCGTGGTGACCGTGATCGCCAGCGTGGCCAGGCGTAGGCCGCGCAGCAGCTTCCCCGCCATGAGGTGGGAAACCGGCTCAGCCATCCGGGACCTCCAGGAAGATCCGGGTGCCGGCGCCAGGACGCGACGTCACGATCGCTCGTCCGCCGACCCGTGCCATGCGTTGCGCTATGGACTGCGACACCCCGCGCCGATGCGGCGGTACCCGCTCCGGCGCGAAGCCCCTGCCCTGGTCGGAGATCTCCACCAGGATCCGGTCCCCGGCCCGCCCCACCACCAGTACGGCGGTGTCGACGCCGGCATGGCGCGCCACGTTCGTCAGCGCCTCCCGAGCCGCCGCGCTGATCGCCGTGGCGCGGATCGCCGGCATCGGCACGGCCGCCGGCAAGCGCACCTCCACCGCGACCGGGGCGTGCCGCGCCACCTGGTCCAGCAGCCGTACCAGGTCCGTGTCGCCGTCGGGGAAGTGCGGCTGCGCGGCGAGGATCTCCAGGTCGCGGGCGGCCTGCTCGGCCAGCCACGGCTCGGTGCCGTCGACCATGCGGGTGCCGACCGCGAGCAGGGTGGCTGCCGCGGTGTCGTGCAGTATCGCCAGGTGCTCCCGTTCGTCGGCACGTCGGGCGGCCGCGACCGCGGCATCGCGCCGGGCCCGTTCGCTCGCCGCGACGGTCCGGTCAGCCTGCTGGGCTCCGGCCCGCACGAGCAGGAACAGCACCCTGGACAGGCCGGCCTCCGCGAAGGTCCACAGGCCGAGTGAAACGGTGCCCGACCAGGTCTCGGGCAGGGCAAGGGCGTTGCCGGCCAGATGCGCCACCACGACCGCGATGGTCAGCAGTACGCCGCCGGCCGCGGTCGTGAGCCACTGGTGCGCTATGGCCGTTACCGTCACGACGGCGAGGACCCAGTTCGTGCTGTCCACCGCCGCGTCCGGCGGCACGGTCCAGCGCTGGGCCAGGCACAGCAGCATGATCACCAGCGTGTCCACCGGCAGTAGCCACCCGCGGGAGCTGAAGCGGACGTACACCACGCTCCAGGCGGCGAGCCCGGTGGCCACGCCCGCGACCAGCGCGCGCCGGTCGGGGGTCGCCTGGAACAACGCGGCGCCGCTCACACAGCACAGCGCCGTGGTGCGCATGACGACTGCGTATCGTCGGCCCAACCGGCGCAGCTCGCGTTCGGTGGCGCCTGCGGGCCGCAGTGGTGACGGACCCGGTCGCCACGCGCTCATGACGGCGTCCCGTCCTTCAGTCGCATCGGGCTCACCCCAGGGCGGATCGGGAGCGCCGTGCGCGCCCCGGGCCGACGACTACCTGCTCGAACGTCCACCCAGCGCCAGCGTAGTTCCTACATCGAGTCCTGTCGTTTCCCAGTCGTATTGGAGTCAGACGACGCCGGTGGCGGTGGGAGCCGCCGGCGTATCCGTCGCACCCCGGCGACCACCACTGCCACCGCCACCGTGGTCGTGGCGACGGTCCACAGCAGCGGGTCCGCCCGCAGATCTTGGGGCAACTGCTGGGCCAGCACGAAGACGCCCATCGCCGCCACGAACCAGCCGAACGCCCGGCGCAGCACGTCCTCCGGGACCTGCCCGGCGAGTCGGCCGCCGGCGAGGCTGCCGAGCACGGCGGCGCCGGTGACGGCGGCGGCCAGGCCCCAGTCGATGGCGACGGTGGACAGGTAGCCGGCCAGCCCGGCGAACGACTTCATGGCGATGACCACGAGCGAGGTGCCGACCGCGACCGGCATCGGCAGGCCGCCCAGCAGCGCGAGGGCCGGCACCACCAGGAACCCGCCGCCCGCGCCGACCAGCCCGGTGACCAGTCCGACCACGACGCCGTCGAGGAGCACCCGCGCCACGGGCAGCTCACGCCGCTGCCGCCCCGGGCCGTCGCGCCGGCCCCGCAGCATGGCCGTCGCGGTGGCGAGCATCATCAGGGCGAAGCCGGTGAGCAGGACCGCCGCCGGGACGAACGCGGCGAGGCGCCCGCCGCCGTACGCGCCGGCCATGCCCGCGGCCCCGAAGAGCAGGCCGGTGCGCCACCGGACCCGGCCGGCCCGCGCGTGCGGCAGCGCGCCGACGGCGCTGGTCACCCCGACGACGAGCAGCGAGGTGGCGATCGCCTCCCGGGCCGGCAGATCGGCGACGTAGACCAGCAGCGGCACGGCGAGGATGGACCCGCCGCCGCCGAGCAGGCCGAGGCTCACCCCGATGAGGACGGCCAGCGCGACGGTCAGCGCGAGGCTGCCGGTCACGGCAGGGGCCGGGGCGTCGGGTGGTCTCCGAGCCGACCGACGACGGTCTCCACGTCGCAGCTCGCGCCCCGGTCGTAGGGGAGCCTGCCGAGCAGCATGCCCAGCGCGCGGGTGTCGGTGACGGCGGCGAAGGTGAGGCCGGCGCCGGTGAGGGTGCGCACGTCCAGCATGCGGGGAGCGCGGCCGGAGTCGACCAGCTCGCGCAGTGTGGCGGCGTCGAGGGTGGCGGGCAGGGCGTTCGGTGAAGTGGTCATGTCTCCTGGTTCAGGGACGGCTCGCCCGCGGGCGGGCTGGGTGAGCCGGACCGCCGTCGATCGGCGCCGTTCGGCGGCGGGCGCGCGTCGCCGTGCGGACGACCGGTAGCGGCCCGGCCCGTACGGCAGGGGGCCGGCGGTGCGGCGTCGGTCAGGCGTCGCCGGGGCTCGTGGCGACCCCGGCGGCCTCGGCCCGGCCGAACTTGTCGTCGATCACGACGACCTCGCGGCCCGCGTTGGCCAGCAGCGAGGCGGCGGCGGTGGCCCGGTACCCGGAGCCGCAGTGCACCCAGACGGTGCCGGCGGGCACCTCGGCGAGGCGCCCGGGCAGGTCGGGCAGGGGGATGTGCACGGCGCCCTCGACGTGACCGGCGGTCCACTCGTTGGTCATCCGGACGTCGAGCACCACGTCCGGGGCGGGCAGCCCCGCCGGGGTGTCGCCGGCCCGGGCGGCGGCCAGCGCGGGAAAGTCGGCCATGCGCAGCTCGCGGAGCTGCCCCGGCTCGGTGGACCACCGGTCGGGGTCGCCGGTGGCCTGGGCGGCCGGCCGGTCGATGCCGACGCGGACCAGTTCGCGCTGGGCGTCGGCGACCTGCTCCTCGGTCTCCGCCAGCAGGGTGAGCGGTGCGCCCCAGTCGATGAGCCAGCCGAGCCAGGTCGACATCGGGCCGTCGAGTCCGAGGGCGACGGTGCCCGCCAGGTGCGACGTGGCATACGCCTTGCGGTGGCGCAGGTCGACGACCCACTGGCCGGCGGCGATCCGCTCCCGCAGCTCGGCGGCGTCGGCCCGGGCGACCGGGGTGAGGTCCACCGGCGCCGGGCCGGCGAGGTTCGCCACGCCCATGTGGGCGTAGTACGCCGGGTAGGCGTCGAGCCCGGCGAGGGTCTCGGTGACGAAGTCGTCGGCGGCCAGCCGCAGCACGGGGTTCGCCCGTTTCTCCCGGCCGATGGTCGACTCGGGCGCGTCGGACTGGCTGGCGGAGCAGAAGCTGCCGAAGCCGTGGGTGGGCCACACCTCGGCGCCGTCGGGCAGCAGGTCGGCCAGGCGCCGGGCCGAGGTGTGCTGGTGGTGGGCGAGTACGTGGGCGTGCTGCTCGCCGAGCAGGTCGGTGCGCCCGGTGGTGCCGAAGAGCAGTGAGCCGCCGGTGAAGACGCCGACCGGGCGCCAGCCGGAGTCGTCGGCCTCGTCGAGCACGTACGACAGGTGGTGGAACGTGTGTCCCGGGGTGGCGAGCACCCGCAGCCGCAGCGCGCCGGAGACGGGCACGGTGTCGCCGTCGGCGACCGGCGTCCGGTCGAAGTCGACCTCGTCGTCCGCGGCGACGAGGTAGCGGGCACCGGTCAGCCGGGCCAGCTCCAGACCGCCGGAGACGTAGTCGTTGTGGATGTGGGTCTCCACCACGTGGGTGACGCGTACGCCCTTCTCGCCGGCCAGGTACAGGATCCGGTCGATGTCGCGCTGCGGGTCGACCACGATCGCCACCGTGCCGTCGGAGGCCAGGTAGCTGCGGTCGCCGAGCGAGGACGTCGCGATGACGGACACCTCAACTGCCATTGCCGTACTCCTTGTGGGATCAAATACCCCGGGGGGTATGCGGCGGACACACGTCGGGTGTGCTGACGCGTGCACTCTGTCTACCCGCACACGTCGCTGTCACGCAACGTGTGCGGTGCGTTTCTTTCGGCGATGGTCAGGCGAGGGCGAGGAAGAGCTTCTCCAGCTCCTCCTCGGTCATCTCCGGGGAGTCGCCCCGCTCGCGGGCGGCGGTGCAGTGCCGCATTCCGGAGGCGATGATCTTGAAGCCGGCCCGGTCGATCGCCTTCGACACGGCGGCGAGCTGGGTCAGCGCCTCGCGGCAGTCCTGGCCGGTCTCCATCATCTCGATGACCGCGTTGAGCTGGCCCCGGGCCCGCTTCAGGCGGGTGAGGGCCTCGCTCGTCATCTCGGGTCGCAGCTTCACCGCGTGCCTCCTCGCTCTCTCCGAGCATACCCTGGGGGGTACCCGTACGTGCCCATGCTATCCCCCCGAGCGAGAGGCGTCCGCCTCCGCGCGGTGATCCTGGTCGCACCGCCAGGGCCCGACACCGGGAATCTGGGCGCCGCCGCCACGCAGGGTCCTCGGGGCATCGACGCAACGCTTATCCTGTGCCCCGAACGCCCCACCGGAAGGGATGCGATGCCGTCGCGGCAGGACCAGCTGCACTCGTACCAGTTCACCGTCCAGCGGGCCGTCGCCGCGCTGGTGATGCGGGAGACCGACCCGGCGCAGTCACCGTTCCGGCGGCTCGCCGGCGCCGGTCTGGCCAGCGTGCTGGTCGCGGCCATCGGTCTGGGCGGGTTCGCCCTCTACGGCCTCTTCACCGGGGGCGGCAGCAGCTGGCGCGACCCGGGCGCGGTGATCGTGGAGAAGGAGTCCGGCGCCCGGTTCGTCTACCGGGAGGAGAAGCTGCACCCGGTGCTCAACTACGCCTCGGCCCTGCTGATCATCGGTGCCGAGCGGCCGAAGACGGTGCTCGTCTCCCGTCGCGCCATCGACGGGGTGCCGCGCGGCCTGCCGCTGGGCATCGCCGACGCCCCGGACTCGCTGCCCGCCATGGGCCGGCTGTCCACCGCGCCGTGGACGGTCTGCTCCGTCGCCGCCGAGGCCGACCGGACGGTGCCCCGCTCGGCGCTGCTGATCGGCGTGCCGGTCGGCGAGGGCCGGGAGTTGGGCGAGGACGCACTGCTGCTGCGCGATCCCGACGGGGGGCTGCACCTCGTCTGGCACCAGCGCCGCCACCTGGTGCGCGACCCGAACCGGGTGCTGGCCGCCCTGGCCGCGACCCGGGCCCGAGCGGTCCCGGTGGCCCCGGCCCTGCTCAACAGCCTGCCCGCCGGCGCCGACCTCGCCCCGCTGACCCTGCCCGACGAGGGGGAGCGCTCCGCGCGGGTGTCCGGGGCGCGGATCGGCGACGTCTACCTGGTGCGCAACTCCGGCGGCGGCCGGCAGTACGCCGTCGCGCTGCGCGACGGCCTCGCCGGCATCACCGAGTTGCAGGCCGGCCTGCTGCTCGCCCGCACGGGCCAGGGCGAGCCGGAGCCGATCACGCTCGGGCGGTTCGCGGCGCTGCCCAAGCTGCCCGACCTCGCCCCGACGGGACCGACCGCCCCGCCGACCGCACCGCCCCGGCTCGCCGCCGCTGACGGGGCGGCGCTCTGCGCCCGGGTGGGCGACGACGGCGGAGTCACCGGGGTCCGGCTCGGCGTACGGCTGCCGGACCTCGCCGCCGCGCCGCGCACCGCACCGGCGGCGGGTGGCGGGGTGCGCGCCGACCACGTCGTGGTGGAGCCGGGCCGGGGCGCGGTGGTCGAGGCGGTCGCGGCGCCCGGCGCGACCGGCGGCGCGATCTCCGTGGTCACCGACCTGGGCCGGCGCTACGTCCTCGCCGGTGGCGACGTGCTCGGCGCGCTCGGCTACCGCGACGTGCGTCCGGTGCGGCTGCCGGCCGGCCTGGTGGCGATGGTGCCCGCCGGCGCCACGCTCGACCCGGCCGCCGCGCGGGTCGTCGCCGCCCCGGCCTGAGCGCGCCTGTCCACCGGCGGGCACCCACCGGCCCCGGTGCGGCCTCGCGTCGACGGCGAACGGCCGCGCCGGCCGGTCGCGGCCCCGCCCGGTGTCAGTCGGCGGGGCGGCGCAGCACCGTGACGGCGAAGTCGGCGTCGTCGCGCCACGGGCGCAGGTCCCACGTGGCGAAGCGGTGCTCCAGCCGCAGGCCGGCGGCGACCGCGTCGGCGTCGAAGCCGGTCAGCGGGTAGCCCCGGTCGGTGCCGAAGCCGACCGCCAGCACGCCGTCGGGGCGCAGGTGGGCGGCGACGCGGCGCAGCACCTCCCGCTCGGTGCCGGGGGCGACGAAGGCCAGCACGTTGCCGGCCAGCACCGCCGCGTCGAACGGCTCCGGCTCGCCGGCCGCCGTCAGGTCGAGTTCGGCCAGGTCGGCGACCAGCCAGCGCGGGCCGGGGTGGTCGGCGCGGGCGGCCTCGACCAGGGCCGGGTCGGCGT
This sequence comes from Micromonospora echinofusca, assembly GCF_900091445.1. NCBI lineage: Bacteria > Bacillati > Actinomycetota > Actinomycetes > Micromonosporales > Micromonosporaceae > Micromonospora > Micromonospora echinofusca. The sequence goes on along the minus strand of NZ_LT607733.1, from coordinate 3,595,019 downwards.
CCACCCCGACCACGGCGTGCCCCCGGGCGGCCAGCGCCGCGCCCACCCGGCCGGTGCCGCAGCCGGCGTCGAGGATCCGGGATCCGGGCGCGACCATCGCGTCCAGCAGCCGGGCCTCGCCGGCCAGGTCGGCCCCGTCGGCGGCCAGCCGGCGGAACCGGTCGATGTACCACTGCGAGTGCTCCGGACCGGTCTCGGTCTCCCAACGGGTCGGGTTTCCCATGCCGCCACCGTAGCCGGGCCCCCGGTGCTCCGGTGGCGGCGGGGCGGACGGGGACCTCCGCCGGCGACGCGGTGCCCGCCTGCCCGGCGGGCCGTCGCCGACGGCGGTGCGGTCCGCTCGCCCGATACCACACAGGCATTCTTATACCGCACAGGTATCAGCTGTTCCGGCGGCAGCGGTTCATCAGCTCGGCGTGCCTTCCAGGTCTTCCGCCTGCCCGGAACGCCGCCAGGACAGCGACGCCCTAGCCGTCGACGCGGGCCGACGGATCGAGCACCCAGTGGTTGGTGCGGAAGAGGCGGCCGGCGAACTCCGTCTGCTCCTCGCCCACGAGGGCGAAGCCGCCCGAGCGGCAGATCGCGTTCGACGCGGCGTTCGTCGTGGCGGGAAAGGCGTGGATGAGGCCCCAGCGGCCCTCCGCCCGGGCCAGGTCGAGCACGGCGCGGACGGCTCTGCCCGCCAGGCCCCTGCCCTGGAACTCCGGCACGACCATCCAGCCGATCTCGGAGACGCCGCCGTGGGCGTACACCGTCACCGTCCCGGCCACCTCGGTGCCACCGTCCGGGACGATCATCTTGATCCAGGCGCTGCCCTTTCGCACGGTCTCGAGGTCGCGCCGGAGCTGGGCGGACACCCGCTCGCGCGGCTGCGGACCGCCCAGCTCCGCCATCACGACGGGATCGCAGCGCATCCGCACGTACGCGTCGAGGTCGCCCGGCTCCACGTCGCGCAGCCGCATCCCGACCGCGGGCGGGGCAGCCGCGGGCGCGTCGTCGGGGACCGCGCCGGGAGGGGCATCCACCCGGCACATCCTCCGTCAGCGCCCCACCGCGCGGCAACCCCGCCCGCCGCCTCAGCCCTTCTCCGCCCCGCTGGTGAGCCCCTCGGTGAGCAGGCGCTCGCTGGCGAAGAAGAGGATCACGATGGGCAGGGTGAGGATCACCGAGCCGGCCATCAGCACCGTCTTCGGCACCTCGACGCCGTCGGAGAGCTGCGCCAGCCCCAGCGACACCGTCCATCGGTTCGGCTTGTCGACCAGGAACAGCAGGGCGAAGAGGAACTCGTTCCAGGCGATCATGAAGTCGTACAGGGCGACGGCCATGATGGACGGCGCCGCCAGGGGGAGACTGACCCGGCGGATGATGCCGAGCCGCCCGGCGCCGTCGATGGCCGCCGACTCCTCCAGGCTGACCGGGATGGTCTCGAAGTAGTTGCGCAGCATGTAGACCGACACCGGCAGCGTCTGCGAGATGTAGACGAGTACCAGGCCGAACAGGGAGCCGCGCAGCCCGGCCCGCGTGAAGACCACGAAGAGCGGGATGGCGATGACGATCGACGGGAAGAGGTAGACCGCCAGGAACAGGAAGTCGACCTGCCGCCGGCCGAAGAACCGCAGCCGGGCGACCGCGTACGCACCGGGGATCGCCACGGCCAGCGTCAGCAGCGTCGCGGCGACGGCGACCAGCCCGCTGTTGCGCATGAAGGTGAGGAAACCCTGGCCGCCGTCGTCGACGGCCTTCACCACCTCGGCGTACGTGTCGAACGTCAGCTCGCCGAGGCCCACCACCAGCGAGCCGGGGTCGAGCAGCAGCCGCTCGATGGGGCGCACCGAGAGCACCAGCATGTAGTAGAAGGGGAAGACGGTGACCAGCAGGAACGCGGCGATCACCAGCCGGCGCAGCCAGCGCAGGCCCACCGTCTCGATCCGGTCCCGGTCCATCAGCCGTCCCTCCGTCCGCCGAAGAAGCGCAGGTACACCACCACGAACACGATGAGCACCACGGCGAGCACGACCGCCTGCGCCGCCGCCGCGCCGATGTCCGTACGCGCGGTCAGGAACTCGTAGACCCGGACGCTGACCACCTCGGTGCCGGCGGCCCCGCCGGTGAGCAGGTAGACGTCGTCGAACTTGTTGAACGTCATGATGAACCGCAGCACGCCCAGCAGGCCGATCACCGGTAGCAGCTGCGGCAGCAGGATGTGCCGGAACCGCTGGGTGGGGGTGGCGCCGTCGACCCGGGCGGCCTCCTCCAGCTCGCCGGGCACCGCCTGGAGCCGGGCGAGCAGGAACAGGAAAGCGAAGGGGAAGTAGCGCCACGCCTCGAAGGCGACGACCGTGGCCAGGGCGGTCGACTCCTGCGACAGGAACGGCACCGGGGTGTCCCAGCCGAGGAACCGCCGGCCCCAGTCGTTGACGATGCCGAGCTGCGGGTCGAGCATCACCTGCCAGACGAAGGTGACCGCGACCACCGGCGCCACGTACGGCAGCAGCATCGACGCGCGCACCAGGGTGCGGCCCCGGAACGGCCGGCGGACGACCAGCGCCGCCACCAGGCCGAGCACGATGGAGCCGACGGTGCTGGCCACGGCGTAGACGAGCGTGGTCCACAGCGTGTCGGCGAAGCCGGGGGTGTTCAGCACCCGCTCGACGTTGTCCATCGTGAACTCGCCGAACAGTCCGGTGCGGCGCAGCGTGGCCAGGCGTACCCGTTGGAAGGCCAGCACGACGGTCCAGACGATGGGTATGCCGATGACGGCGACCACGACGAGCAGCGTCGGGGCGACCAGCGCGAGCCCGGCGCGGGACTCGCGGCGGCGCAGGGTCAGCGGTCGGCGGCGGGCCGGGGCCGGCCGCTCCCGGGCGGGGGAGCGGCCGGTGCCCGGTGGGGCGGTGGTCAATTGACGCCCGCCTTGATCGCCTCCACGTCCTTCTTCGCCCGTCCGGCGGCCGCGGCGGCGTCGGTCTTGCCGGCGACCACGTCGTTCAGGGCCTTGGGCACCGGCAGCTCGCCGAGGATCGCGCCGACGAGCTTGCCCTGGCCCTGGGTCAGGCCCCACCGCTGGAAGGTGTCGGGGCTGCGGCGCAGGCTCGCGAGCACCTCGTCGCCGTAGACCTCGGCGAGCGGCTTCTTCGTGTCGACCCCGGCCTGGCTGGTGTTCCAGGCGGTGAGGAACTTCTCCGGCTCGGCCGCGGTGCCCTTGCGGACGGGGAAGCGCCCCTCGGGGGACATGCCGAACCAGCGCGGGTAGCCGTCGCCGAGCATGTGCTCCACGAAGGACCTGGCCGGGTCGGCGGCGGCGCCGTCGAGCACCGCCCAGGAGCTGATCTCGCCGTACTGGGCGGGTTCGGTGCCGTTCGGTCCCTTGATCGCGGTGACGAAGCCGCTGTTCTTCGCGAGGAACGTCGGGTCGGCCTGGCACTGCGGGCAGGTCGGCTTGGCGTCGTTTCGCAGGCCGGCCAGCTCGTCGAGAATGAACGGCGACCAGACGAGCATGGCCGCCTTGCCGGCGAAGTAGGTGGCCCGGGTGGTGTCGACGTCCTGCGCGCCCTTGACCGAGCTGGTGCGCATCAGCTCGCCGTAGAACCGGAACGCCTCGACGCACTCGGGCGAGTCCAGCTTCACGGCCCCGGAGTCGTCGGTGAGCTGGCAGTTGTTGGCCAACGCCAGGTGCTCGAAGGTCTGCTGGGTGAACACGTCGCCGGGGGCGGTGGCGGCCGTGATGCCCGCGACCCCACCGGTGTCGAGTCTCGTCGCGGCGGCGGCGATCCTCTCGTACGTGTCGGGGGCGGGCAGCCCGGCGGCGGCGAACAGGTCCTTGCGGTAGACGAGCAGTTGGCCCCAGCCGTCGCTGGGCACGGCGAGCTGCTTCCCGTCGTCCGCCGTCAGCTCCAGGGCGCGCGGCGAGAAGGTCTGCCGGCCGAGGTTCTCGACGACCTCCGCGTTCGCCGAGGCGTGCAGCAGCTCGTTGCCGGCGAGGGTGCGGACGCCGGCGAGCGACACCGAGCCGACGACGTCGGGCAGTTCGCCGGCGGCGGCGCTGGAGGCGATCAGGGACGGGAACTGGTCCTCGTTGACGGTGACCAGGTCGACGGCGATGCCGGTGCTGGCGGTGAAGTCCGCGATGATCGCCTTGGTGGCGGTGACCCGGTCGGCCACGTCCTCCAGGCTCCACACGGTGATCTTCCTGCTGCTGCTGTCGGATTCTCCGTCGCCGCAGGCCAGCAGGCCGGCCCCGGTGACTGCCATGATCAGGGTCGCGGCGAGTATCCGCATCGGAGGTGCTGACATCGGTGGCACTCCTCTCGAAGGGTATGGAACGGATTCAACCCCTTCGATTGATCAATTACAAGACATATGCCGATTTATTGCCTACGATGGAGCCCAGTGCTACCGGGATGTGACTCATGGTCAACTGGGTTGTCTCACTCGCCGGGCCCCGACGGATCAGCCTCGAGCCCTGCCCCCCGGATCCGCTCGGCCCCGGCCAGGTTCGGGTCCGCACCCGCTACTCCGGCATCTCGGCCGGCACGGAGCTCACCCTCTACCGGGGCAGCAACCCCCGGCTGAGCAAGGACTGGGACGACGTCAGCCGGATGTTCGTGCCCCGGCAGAGCACCGTGCCGTACCCGCTGGTGGGCTTCGGCTACGAGGAGGTCGGCGAGGTCGTCGAGGTCGCGCCCGACGTGCCCGACCGGCGGGCCGGGCAGGTCGTCTGGGGCATCTGGGGGCACCGCGCCGAGGCCGTCGTGCCCGCCGGCGCCGTGCACCCGCTGCCCCCGGACCTGGATCCCCTCGCGGCGGTCTTCGCCCGTCCCGGGGCGATCGCCCTCACCGCCGTGCTCGCCGGCGACCTGCACCTGGGCGACTGGGTGGCGGTCTTCGGGCAGGGCGTCATCGGGCTGCTCGCCAACCGGCTCGCCGTCCTCTCCGGCGCGCGGGTGGTCGCCGTCGACCGGGTGCCCGCCCGCCTGGCGCACGCCACCCGGCTCGGCGCCCGGATCGCCGTCGACGCGGGCGCCGAGTCGGCCGCGGCCGTGCTGCGCCGGGCCACCGGCGGCCGGGGCGCCGACGTCTGCCTGGAGCTGTCCGGGGCGTACCCGGCGCTGCACGAGGCGATCCGCTCCACCGCCCACGCCGGCCGCGTCGTGGCCGCCGGCTTCTACCAGGGACAGGCCGACGGGCTCGGCCTGGGTGAGGAGTTCCACCACAACCGGATCCAGCTGGTGGCGGCCCAGGTCTCCGGGCCGACCCCGGCGCCCGGCATGGCCGGCCGGTGGACCGGGGCCCGCGTCGCACACACCTTCATGGACCTGGTGGCCGAGGGCAGCGTCGATCCGCTGCCGCTGGTGAGCCACGTCGTCGACGCGAGCGCGGTGGCCGACGCGCTGGCGCTGCTCGACCGCGGTGACGCTGACGCCCTCCAAGTCGTGCTGAGGTTCCCATGACGATTCCCCTGGCCTGTCAGGAGCAGCTCCTGCCGGGCACCGACCTGATCCAGAAGTACGCGCTCGCCACCGCGCTCGGCTACGACGCCATCGAGCTGCGCGGCGCCGGCGACCTCGGCCTCGCCCGCCGGCTGCCCGAGCTGCGCCGGGCCCGCGCCGCCGGGGTGGTCATGCCCACCGTCTGCGTGGAGATGGACCACTTCATCGGCGACTTCGACCCCGAGCGCTCCCGCGACGCCGTACGCAACCTGCGCTCCCAGCTCTCGGTGATCGCCGAGCTGGGCGGCGTCGGCGCGCTGACCCCGGCCGCCTGGGGGATGTTCTCCCGGCGGCTGCCGCCGTTCGAGCCGCCCCGCTCGCCCGCCGGCGACCGGCAGGTGCTCGTCGACGCCCTGGGCGAGCTGGGGGAGCACGCCCGCGCCGAGGGGGTCACCCTCTTCCTGGAACCGCTCAACCGGTACGAGGACCACATGGTCAACCGGCTCGACGACGCCGTCGCCCTCTGCGCGATGGTCGGGCTGCCCTCGGTGCGGGTGGTGGCGGACACCTTCCACATGAACATCGAGGAGGACGACGTGCACCGGGCGCTGCGCGCCGCCGCGCCGTACCTCGGGCACGTGCAGGTCAGCGACTCCAACCGGTTCCAGCCCGGCGCCGGGCACCTCGACTGGCCGGCGCTGGTGCGCACCCTGCTGGAAATCGACTACCGGGGCTGGCTGGCGCTGGAGTGCCGGCTGCGCGGCGACCCCGTACGCGCCCTGCACCAGGCCGCCGCCGTGCTGCGCCACGCCCAGCCCCGGCAGGCGGCGGCGTGAGCACCGGGACCGCCGGCGGCGCGTACACCGCCGACGCCGGGGCCCGCGACGTCGGGGCACTGCGCCGCCTTGCCGTCGCCACCCTCGAGGCCAACTGGGAGCACGACCACACCGTGCCCTCGCGCACCCTCTACCCGCACCAGTGGAGCTGGGACTCGGCGTTCATCGCGATCGGCTGGTCCCACGTGCGCCCCGAGCGCGCCTGGCGGGAGCTGACCAGCCTGTTCCGGGCCCAGTGGCGCGACGGGCGGGTGCCGCACATCGTGTTCAACCCGGCGCTGCCCGTCGGCTCGTACTTTCCGGGCCCCGAGTTCTGGGCGTCGGGGCTCGCCGAGGGCGCCCCGGCAGCCGCCACCTCCGGCCTGGTCCAGCCACCCGTGCACGCGTCCGCCGCCTGGCTGGCGTACCGGCGGTGCCCCTCGGAGCAGGCGCGGGCCGCGCTGCGCCGGCTCTATCCCCGGCTGGTGGCCCAGCAGCGCTACCTCGCCACCCGCCGGGACGTCGGCGGGGGCGGGCTGGCCTGCGTCGTGCACCCGTGGGAGTCGGGGCTGGACAACAGCCCCGCCTGGGACGCCCCGCTGGCGGCGGTGCCCGCCGACGCGGCCGTCATGCGCGCGTACCGCCGGCACGACACCGCGCACGCCGACGCCGCGCACCGCCCGACCGACCTCGACTACGCGCGCTACGTCGCGCTCGTCGCGTCCTACCGCGAGCGCCGCTACCGCGACGACGACCTCGCCGCCCGGCACCCGTTCCTGGTGGAGTGCCCGCTGGTAAACGCCGCGATGGGCGCCGCCGAGCACGCCCTCGCCCGGATCGCGCCGCTGGCCGGCGCCGACCCCGGCCCGCACCGGGAACGCGCGGCGCGGATCACCGAGGCCCTGGTGCGCCGGCTGTACGACCCGACGACCGGCACCTTCCAGCCCCGGGACCTGCGCGCCGACCGGCTGGTGCCGGCCCGTACGGTGCTCGGCCTGGCCCCGCTCGTCCTGCCCGACCTGCCCGCGCGGCAGGTGTCGGCGCTGCTCGCCGAGGCGTGCTCGCCGCGCTTCGGGCTGGCCGCCCGGATGGACCGGCCGCTGCCCAGCCACGACCGCACCGCGCCGGACTTCGAGCCGCTGCGCTACTGGCGCGGGCCGAGCTGGATGAACGTCAACTGGCTGGTACGCCGGGGACTGCTGCGCCACGGCCGCCCCGACCTGGCCGCGGGCCTGCGCGACTCGATGATCGAGCTGGTGGCCGGCGCCGGCTGCCACGAGTACTTCCACCCCGACACCGGGGCCGGGCTCGGCTCGCCGGCCTTCGGCTGGACGGCCGCGCTGCTGCTCGACGTCCTCGCCGACGACCCGGCCGGCTGAGCCGACCCGTCCCCGTCAGCTCAACCCGACCCGTCCCCGGTCGGCTGAGCGCACCCGGCCCCGGTCAGCCGGCGGGCACCAGCTCCCGCAACAGCCGCTGCACCCGCGCCCGGATCTCGTCGCGGATCGGCCGGACCGCCTCGACGCCCTTGCCGGCGGGGTCTTCGAGCTGCCAGTCCTCGTAGCGCTTGCCGGGGAAGACCGGGCAGGCGTCGCCGCAGCCCATGGTGACGATGACGTCGGAGGACTCGGCGGTGGCGTACTCCAGCAGGGTCGGCGTCTGCGTGCTGATGTCGATGCCGACCTCCCGCATCGCCTCGACGGCGGCCGGGTTGACGGTCCCGGCCGGCGCCGAGCCGGCGGAGCGCACCTCGACGGCGTCGCCGGCGAGGTGGCGCAGCCAGCCGGCGGCCATCTGCGAACGGCCGGCGTTGTGCACGCAGACGAACAGGACACTGGGCTTGTCGCTCACGGCGGTGTTTCCTTTCAGCGGGAAGCGGAGACGGTCGGCCGGCCCGGGGCCGGTGACGGGAAGAACCGGCGGCGTGCCCACAGCGAGACGTAGACGAGGGCGACCAGGACCGGCACCTCGATCAGCGGCCCGACCACGCCCGCCAGGGCCTGCCCGGACGTGACGCCGAAGGTGCCGATCGCGACGGCGATGGCGAGCTCGAAGTTGTTGCCGGCGGCGGTGAAGGCCAGCGTCGTGGTGCGCGCGTAGCCGAGGCCGACCGCCCGGCCGAGGGCGTACGAGCCGGCCCACATCACCGCGAAGTAGACCAGCAGCGGCAGGGCGATGCGGGCGACGTCCAGCGGCCGGTCGGCGATCGCCTCGCCCTGTAGGGCGAACAGGACGACGATGGTGAAGAGCAGCCCGTACAGCGCCGCGGGGCCGATCCTCGGCAGGAACCGGCGCTCGTACCAGTCGCGGCCCCGGGCCCGCTCGCCGAGGCGGCGGGTGAGGTAGCCGGCCGCCAGCGGGATGCCCAGGAAGATCAGCACGTTGCCGGCGATGTCCCAGCCCGACACGGCCAGTTCGGCGCCTTCCAGGCCCAGCCAGCCCGGCAGGACCGCGAGGTAGAACCAGCCGAGCAGGCCGAACGCGAGCACCTGGAACACCGAGTTGAGCGCGACCAGCACCGCGGCGGCCTCCCGGTCGCCGCAGGCCAGGTCGTTCCAGATGATCACCATGGCGATGCACCGGGCCAGGCCGACGATGATCAGGCCGGTGCGGTACTCCGGCTGGTCGGCCAGGAAGATCCAGGCCAGGGCGAACATCAGCGCCGGCCCGACGACCCAGTTCAGCACCAGCGAGGAGACCAGCAGCCGCCGGTCGCCGGTGACGGAGTCGAGCCGGTCGTAGCGGACCTTGGCCAGCACCGGGTACATCATGATCAGCAGGCCGAGGGCGATGGGCAGTGAGACGCCGCCGATCTGCACCGCGTCGAGCGCGCTGTCCAGGCCGGGCACCAGCCGGCCGAGCAGGAGGCCGGCCGCCATGGCGAGGCCGATCCAGACCGGCAGGAACCGGTCGAGGCGGGACAGGCGTCCGACCACGGCCGTCTCGGCCGGATCGTCGTACGTGGTGGTGCTCACGGGGCTCCCGTTCGGGTCGTCGGTGGGGGCGGACGGTATCCGGCGGCCACGTCGGTCGGGCCGTCGGTGCGGGCGGCGGTCATCGCGGGGTGACGGCGGGGGCGAGTCGCTCGACCCGGGCCTCGATCTCGGCGTACGCCGCCTCGAACGCCTCGTCGGTGTCGACGCGGACGGGGTCGGGCACCGACCAGTGCAGGCGGGGGCGGGCCGCACCGGTGAAGCCCTCGTGCGCGTTGTCGCAGACGGCGACGACCAGATCCTCGGCGCGTACGACGTCGTCGACGTGGGCGGTGCCGACCGGGTCGAGACGCAGCCCGTGGCGGCGGGCCACCGCCACGGCGCGGGGGTGCACCCGGCGGGCCGGGCGGGTGCCCGCCGACGCGGCCGGGGCGTGCGTGCGCCGCGTCCAGAGGGCGGCGGCGAGCTGGGAGCGGGCCGAGTTGTGAGTGCAGACGAAGACCACCCGGCCCACGTCGGCCAGCGGCGGCGGGGTGAGCGTCGACAACACCGTGGGTCGCAGCCGCAGGTAGGCGCGACGCCGGTCACCCTCGGAGCGCGTGCGGCTGACCAGGCCGGCGTCGGTGAGCACCTTGACGTGGTGGGCCACCAGGTTGGTGGGCAGGTCGAGGGCGTGGGCGATCTCGCCGGGGGAGGAGTCACCCAGCAGCAGCGCGTCCACGATCGCCAGGCGCGCCGGGTCGCCGAGGGCGGCGTGGATCCGGGCGCGGGTCGTGAGCGAAGCATCAGCGTCCATTGACTCAATACTTGCTGAGTTACCGCGCCGGCGTCAAGCGAGGGTGGCGCGCCGCACCCCGACGCCCGGCGCCGTTTGCCGGCACCGGGGGCGGGTATCCGCCGGGCCGGTGACGACAGGAGGCTGCCGTGCGGTTCCCCCTATTCGTCGACGCGGTGTCCCGCCGCGCGGGACTGCCCACCGCGCAGTCCGCCACGATCGCCCGCGCCGTGTTGCAGACGATGGTGGAACGGATGAGCGGCGCTGCCGCCGGCCGCCTCCCCGACGACCTGGACGGCTATCTCGGCGACCCCGGTCCCGGCGAGACCCCGGCGGGCGCGGCCGGGCCGGCGGACTTCGTACGCCGGGTGGGGGAGCGGGCCGGGGTGGACGAGGCCACCGCCCGGGCCGGCACCGGCGCCGTCTTCGCCACCCTGCGGGAGGCGGTCACCGTCGACGAGTTCCGTGACATGGTGGCCCGACTGCCCCGGGACTTCGACGGCATGACCCAACCGATCCCCCGACCGGACGCCTGACCAGCCACCCCGTCACCCGCCCGGCACGCGGATCATCGCGGTCGGGCATCGCGCCTTATGCTGCTTCCGACGTGACGGTATAGGCAGATCATGAGGCCCCCGGGAGCATGGCGAGCGGCCGACCGCAGTCCGCCCGCCCGTGCCCCGCAGGCCGCGGCGCCCCGGGTCGGTCCGGCGCACCGCACCGGACGTCACCGTTCCGGCGACAGCGCCACCGGAACGGCCCCTTCGACGAAAGGCGCGCGGTGACCTGGTTCCTCTCCGCCGGCGACTGGCGCTCGGCGCCGGTCCAACTGTTCTGCCTGCCCTACGCGGGTGGGGGCGCCAGCGTCTTCCGGCGCTGGCAGGACGGGCTCGCCCCCGACGTCGAGGTGCTGCCGGTGCAACTGCCCGGCCGCGAGAACCGGATCAGCGAGAACCCCGTGTTCCGGGCCGCCGACGTCGCGTACGCCATCGCCGAGCGCATCCGCGGCCCGTACGCCATCTACGGCCACTCGATGGGGGGCCGGGTCGGCTTCGAGGTGGTCCGCGAACTGCGCCGCGCCGGACGTCCGCTGCCGCTGCGGCTCTACGTCGGCGGCGCCCGCGCCCCGCACGTCAGCGCCCCCAGCCACTTCGATGGGCTGTCCCGGGTGGCCGACGACGAGCTGCTGCGCCGCCTGGAGGCCGGCGGCGGGCTGCCGGCCGGGCTGCTGGAGTACCCCGAGCTGGTCGAGCTGCTGCTACCCCTGCTGCGCGCCGACTTCGCGCAGGTCGACGACTACCGCTACACCCCCGAGGCGCCGCTGCCGATGCCGATCGTGGCGTTCGCCGGCCGCGGCGACGACACCGTCAGCCGGGAGCACAGCGACGGCTGGCGGGAGCACAGCGCCGCCGGCTTCACCCTGCGCGAGATCGACGGCGGGCACTTCTTCCTCAACGAGCGGCTGCCCGAGCTGCTCGCCGCGATCCGGGCGGACCTCGCCGCCGCCCACGCCGACATGCCCACCCGCCGCCACGGGTGAGCCGCCCGCCACGGCCGTCGCCGTCAGGACCACGGTCCCGCCGACGGGCGACGAGCCGTCAGGACCACCGTCCCGCCGCCGTCCGCGACGTCGGCGGGCGGGTCTACACCTCGACCGACTACCCGCCGGACGAGGAGATCTTCCTGCACAACGAGAACTCGTACCAGGCCCGCTGGCCGCTGACGTTGTTCTTCCACTGCCTCACCCCCGCCGCGCACGCAGGGCGCCACCCCGGTGCACCGAGGGACTGCCGGCCAACACCTACTACGGCGACGGCGGCGAGATCCCCGCCGACGTCATGGAGCACCTGCGGTCCGCGTACCGGGCGGCGAGCGTCCGCTTCGACTACCAGCGCGACGACGTGCTCGTCGTGGACAACATGACCGCCGCGCACGGGCGGGAGCCGTTCACCGGCCCCCGCAGGATCGCCGTCGCGATGGCCGAGCCGCACACCCCCTGACGGCCGCCCGGCGCCCGCCTCAGGCGTCCTCGTAGCGGTCGGCGACGTCGGCCTCCGGCAGCTCCTCCGGATCGGCGACCCAGGCGGAGAAGACCGGCACGCCGTGCCACGGGCCGGGCGTCCCGCCGCCGGCCCGGTCGTCGGTGGCGACCGCCACCACGGCGTACGGGTGGCCGAAGCGCAGCTCCGCGACCCGGGCCACCCCCTCCGGCGGCAGGCTGAGCGTCGCGGCGAACCCGGTGACGGCCGCCGCCTCGAAGCCGTACCGGCCGTAGCGGGCCATCGCCGCCTGGGCCGCCTCGAATTCCAGGCCCGGCTCGTCCAGCAGCTCCCCGAACACCCGCGCGACGGCCGGGAAACCCAGGCCGGGCGCGCTCAGCCCGTGCCGGCTGCGGGCCGACCAGCAGGGCAGCACCGCCGTCGCCCGCTCCTCCCGGCCCTCCGGCGCGTTGGTGCGGGTCGGCTCCTCGCGCAGCGTCCACAGCGGGCCCTCGCCCAGCGGCACGTCGAACAGGGAACGCCGTGCCGGCAGGTGCCCCTCCGGCGTGTCGGCGGCGACCGCCGCCAGCTCGTGGGCCGCCGCCAGGACGTCCCCGGCCGGCACGTCGGGCGCCGCGACGACGGAGACCACCAGCAACCCGGCCGCGCCGTCGGCGGTCCGCGCCGGCCGGGCGGGGGCGGCGTGCACGGCGACGGTGCCGGCCCGCGTGGTGTCGGCGATCCAGCAGCGGTGGCCGTACCGCGGGCTGCGCAGCACCCGGCGCAGCGCACCGGCCCAGGCGCTGCCGGACCCGAGCGCGTCGGCCGGTGCCACCTCGAACGGGGTCGCCCACGAGACCCGGGTGGCCAGCGCGCTGGCCAGCACCAGCAGCACCTGCGGCGTGACCGTCAGCGGGAACGCCTCCACGAGCCCGAGCGTCTGCTCGCGGGCCCACGCGTCGAGCCCGGCCTGATCCGGCAGTGCCCCGGTCGCGGTCGACGCGGGCAGGGTCCCCCGCCACCCGTCGAGCCCGGCGCTCGCGCGTCCCGACCGGTGCCAGAACGCGGTCGCCGAGGGCACCAGCGGATGCGGCGCCGTCAACAGGGCATGGGCGGCCGTGGCGGCGCTCTCCGCGTCGGTGCCGAGCGCCTCCTCCAGCGCCGCGCGGGTCGCACCGGTGGCGGCCGGCGCGGCGAGCGCCAGCAGCAGCCACGCGCCGAGCGGGGAGGCGACGTGGTGCCCGTCGCCGGTCACGGCGTGCAGGCGGTCGGCGTAGCGGGCCAGGGGCGTACGGATGTCGGTCGTCACCGCCCCACTGTGCCCGCTCGACCGGCCGCCGTCACCACCACCTTCGCGAGCCGCCCCGGGTTTTGTCACAGCACTGTCATGGGACCGCAGGGTTTCCTCCACCATCGACGCCGAGAGTAATCGCCGGTCGTCGCCGGCGTCCCTGGCAGTCGAACTTCGGCCGGCTCCCCAGCCGCCCGTGGACGTCGGCGCGCTCAGCGACACCTGTCCGAGTTCCCGGGCGCCCAGACGGGGCGCGGGACAACCCGAGATGCGGGCCGACCGGCGCGCGGCGCCGGCAACGCGCCCTGCGCGCCCGGACGCCCACGGAGGTCCACAGACCATGACCGTGTCCGCCACAGGCCCGGCAACCGACGACACCCCGCCGGACGGCGCACCCCCCGAACCGGGCCACCCCCGGCAGGGCATCGACCGGACGGTGCTGGGCGTCGCCGCCGTGGTGTCCGTCCTCTTCGTCGCGTGGGGCATCGTCGCCACCGACAACCTGGCCTCGGTCAGCGGCACCGCGCTCGACTGGGTGGTCCGCTCGTTCGGCTGGGTCTTCGTGCTGGCCAGCACCGGCTTCGTGGTGCTCTCGATCTGGCTGGCGTGCAGCCGGTACGGCCGGATCAAGCTCGGTCGCGACGACGACGAGCCCGAGTTCTCCACCGTCTCGTGGGTGGCGATGATGTTCAGCGCCGGCATGGGCATCGGCCTGATGTTCTGGGGCGCCGCCGAGCCGCTGTCGCACCTGGCGACCCCGCCGCGCGGCCTCAACGAACCGAACACCCCGCAGGCCGCCCGGGTGGCCATGGAGTACTCCCTGTTCCACTGGGCACTGCACCCGTGGGCGATCTACGCCGTCGTGGGCCTGGCGCTGGCGTACTTCACCTTCCGCAAGGGCCGGCGCGGTCTGATCAGCAGTACCTTCTTCCCCCTCATCGGGGAGCGCGCCGACCGTGGGCCCGGCCGGGCCATCGACGTCTTCGCGATCCTCGCGACGCTGTTCGGGTCGGCCGTCTCCCTCGGTCTCGGCGCCCTCCAGATCAACAGCGGCCTGACCAACCTCTGGGACGTGCCGAAGTCCACGCCGCTGGCGATCGGCATCATCGCGGCGCTCACCGTGGCGTTCGTGGTCTCCGCCGTCACGGGCGTCAAGCGGGGCATCCAGTTCCTGTCGAACACCAACATGGTGCTCGCGGTGGCGTTGATGTTCTTCCTGCTCGTGGTGGGCCCGACGGTCTTCGTCCTCAACACGCTCACCGCGTCGACGGGCGGCTACCTGTTCAACCTCGTTCCGATGAGCTTCCGCACCGGCGCCTTCGGTGGCGAGCAGTGGATGGCCGGCTGGACCATCTTCTACTGGGCGTGGTGGATCTCCTGGACCCCGTTCGTCGGGGCCTTCGTCGCCCGCATCTCCAAGGGCCGCACCATCCGTCAGTTCATCCTCGGTGTGGTGGCCGTCCCGAGCCTCGTCAGCGTCGTCTGGTTCTCGGTGTTCGGCGGCACCGCCGTCGACCTGCAACTCGGTGGCACCGACCTGTCGGCCGCGGTGAAGGAGAGCCCCGAGGCGGCGCTCTTCGCGGTGCTGCGGGAGTTCCCGTTCTTCACCGTGACCGCGATCCTGGTCATGGTGCTGGTGGCGCTCTTCTTCGTCAGCGGCGCCGACGCCGCCTCGGTGGTGATGGGCACGCTCTCCTCGCGCGGCAACCTGGAGCCGAAGGCCTGGCTGGTCTCGATGTGGGGTGTCCTGACCGGCCTGGTGGCCGCGGTGCTGCTGCTCGCGGGTGGGCTGTCCGCCCTCCAGTCGCTGACGATCCTGGCCGCCCTGCCGTTCCTGTTCGTGATGGTCGGGATGGTGGTCGGGCTGCTCCGCGAGCTGCGGCGCGAACCGGACAGCGCCACGATGGCCCCGCAACTGCGCGCCCTCGTGTCGGCCACCGCACGACCGGCGCCCACCGATACCGACGCTTCCTGACCGCCACCCGTGGCGTGGGCCGTCCCGGACCGGGGCGGCCCGCGCCGCGTCGCGTCCGCCCGTACGATCGTGGGCGTCCGTACGGGCGGCGCCACGGGCTCCGCCGGGCCGAGCGAGGAGGCACGCCGTGACGCAGGCTCCGCCGGCCGCCGCGTCGGCGCCGCGCCTGATCGTGCTCAACGGGCCACCCGGCTGCGGCAAGTCGACGTTGGCCCGCCGCTACGTCGAGGATCACCCGCTCGCGCTCGACCTCGACATCGACCGGATCCGTGACCTCATCGGCCGGTGGCGTGACCATGCCGGTCCCGCCGGCCTGCTCGCCCGTACCGTCGCCCTGGCGGCGGCCCGGGCGCACCTGGCCGGCCGCCACGACGTGATCGTCCCGCAGTTCCTCGGCCGCATCGAGTTCATCGAGCAGGCCGAGCGCGTCGCGCACGACACCGGCGCGGACTTCCACGAGATCGTGCTGCTCGACGACAAGGAGAACGCGCTGCGGCGCTTCGCCGAGCGCAGCCGTACCTCCAGCGACCCGGCGCATCTCGACGCCCAGCGCCTGCTCGACCGCCACGGCGGAGCCACGGAGCTGGCGGCCATGTACGACCGGCTGCTCACGGTCGTGGCCGCCCGGCCCGGCACGCGGGTGGTGCGCAGCGAGCACGGCAGGGAGGACGAGGCATACCGGGACCTGCTCGCCTGCCTCGCCTAGGACGCGGCCGCCCGGCCCCGTCGGGTCGGCAGCGGACGTGTCGGGGCCGCCTCCCGCTCCGACGGCTCCGGGCGCTCCACGCGGGTGGGGTCGCCACGGACGAGTTCGTCGTGGATGCGCCAGCGTGCGGCGACGACGGCGCGCCCCGCGGCCTCGTCGCCGCGCGCGATGCGCTGCCGCAGCAGCTGGAGGGCGAGGCGGCGGTTCAGGCTGAACTGCCGTTCCGTGTCGACCACGACCACGAGGCCCGAGGGTCGGTGGGTCGCGCGCACCGCCGTGCTGGCCTTGTTCCGGTGCTGGCCGCCCGGCCCGCCGGTGCGGCAGGCCACGATGTCGACGTCCGCCTCTGCGAACGTCGTGACCGGGCTGTCGAGCCGGCACGGTCGGGCGACGACGTACCAGTTCTTCCGGCCGGTGCCCGCCCGGTAGGGGCTGGGGGCCTGCCAGCACAGGGTGCCGGTCCACGAGGCGGTGAACGCCTGGGCGTCGCCTCCGTCGATCCGGATCAGGGCCGACCGGAAGGTGCCGGGCCGGTCGCCGGGCACCGTCTCGACCCGGTGGGTCGTCAGGCCCTGCCGGGCGGCGTCGGCCTCGAGACGGCGCAGCAGCCGGGCCAGCGCCCAGGCGCACTCCTGCGGGCCGCGCCCGGCGGACATCAGCAGGTGCGTGCTCACGGCCGGCCCCGCCTGCGGCGGTCGTCCCGACGGTCCGACCGGGCGGCGGACCCGACGTCCGGCGTCTTGTAGGTGACCAGGGGGACGGTGGTGGCCACCGGGGTGGCCAGACCGTGCTCGACGAGGTCGTCGACCACGCGTTCGATCCGTTTGTAGGCCGTGGGCGCCTCCTCGAAGAGCAACTGGCGGTCGCCGCACACCACCAGCGAACCCACGGGGGTGCGGCGCAGCTCCTCGACGGTGTGCTTGGCCCGGCTGCGCCGCAGGGCGTCCGCGCGGGACATCTTGCGACCCGCGCCGTGCGCCACCGAGTGGTTGGCCTCCGGGCCGGCATGGGCGGCCACCAGGTAGGAGGGGGTGCCCCGGGTGCCGGCGACGAGCACGTCGCGGCCGTCGCCCGGTGCGGCACCCTTGCGGTGCAGGTAGACCCCGTCGCGAACCTCCACCAGGTTGTGGCACTGGTCGACGACGGGCGCGGTGGGCTCGGCCCCCAGGGCGTGGGCGACCCGGGCGGCCAGCAGCCGGCGGTTGAGCGAGCCCCACCGTACGGCGTCGTCGTGCGCCGCCAGGTAGGCCGCCGGGTCAGGGGCGGGGCCGGCGCCGTGGGTCTCGGTGTGTGCCCGCAGGATGCGCTCGCCCAGCCCTCGGGAACCGGAGTGTACGACGAGCACGAGGTCGCCGGCGTCGAGCCCGAGGCGGCCCGCGTGGCCCGGCTCGAAGACCGTCCCGACGCGCGCCAGTTCGACGAAGTGGTTGCCCCGGCCGACCGTGGCGAGTCCTTCGGTGTGCCCGGCGGGGATGTCGCCGTGCAGGACGGCCCAGGCGGGGTCGTCGGCGTCCCGCTCGGGGTCGAGCGGGCGGTCGAGGTCGGGGAAGCGGGCGGCGAGCCGCTCCGGCACGGCACGCTTGAGCCTGATCGGGAACACGGCGATGCCGCAGCCGATGTCGGAGCCCACCAGGAACGGGTACAGCACGGTCGAGGCCATGGCGGCGCCGATGGGGGCGCCCTTGCCCGGGTGCAGGTCCGGCATGGCGGCGACGTGGACCATGCCGTCGAGGGCGGCCACCTGTCGGCACTGCGCCAGGGCGTCGGACTCGATCCAGCTCGTGGGGGAGGCGAACACGGCGACGGTGGCCGGGGCGGACTGCGGCAGGAACTGGTGCTGAGACAAGGACGCTCGCTTCTCGCGTGAACGGCAATGGACGGACGGCACCACGACACCGGTCGGTGCCGCGCGCCTCGGCGATGGGGGTGCTGCCCGTCAGAACGTCATGGCCGACACGATTGCGGATGCCGGCCGCGCGCGGCAACCGGTTATCGGCCGCAGCCGAGCCGCTGCAGCGTCAACGGCAGCGAGTGAGATGCTTCTATAGCTGTCAAGTGGTGCTGGTGGCTGGGTGGGCGCCGTTCAGGGTCCGGAAGAGTTGCCGGCTGATGTAGCGCTTGAGGCTGCGCATGATCTCGCGTTTGGTGCGTCCTTCGCGGGTGCGGCGGGTCACGTAGTCGCGGGTGCGAGGGTCGTGGCCCATGCGGACCAGCGCGACGGTGTAGAGCGCTCGGTTGAGGCGTCGGTCGCCGCCGCGGTTGAGCCGGTAGCGGGTGGTATTGCCTGATGAGGCCGGTAGCGGTGAGGCGCCGGCCAGGGCAGCGAACGCGGCTTCGGAGCGAACGCGGCCAGGGTGGGACCAGGCCAGCAGAACGGTAGCGGCGACAACGGCGCCGACACCTGGCAGGGCGAGCAGTTGTGGCGCTTGCGCGGTGACAGCTTCGTGCAGCGCGGTGTGGTTGGCGGCGAGTTCTGCGTCGAGAGCGCGGATGCGACGCGCCAGCCGGATCGCCTCGGCGCGGCAGACGGCCAGGGTGGCGTTGTCGCTGCGGGTGCGCCAGGCCGCGACGGCGGCGATCGTCGTGGTGGTCAAGGCGCGGCGGGCGTCGATGCCGAGGTCGACGGTGCGCAGCAGCGCGGTCAGCGCGTTGACCGCGCGGGTGCGTTCGCCGCTCATCTGTTCGCGAGCCACTGTCAGGACGCGCAGTGCTGTGCGATCGCCGCCGGCGCGTGGCCAGCACAGTTCGTTCATGTCGAGGCTGCGAGCTGCTTGGGCCATCGCGACGGCGTCCACGGCGTCGCTCTTGCCACGGCGACGCCGGGTGGTGGCCGCAACGTCGGGGGCCTCGGCGACGGTCAAGCCGGCTACAGAAAGCTGCTCGGTGAAGGTGGCGCCGTAGGAACCGGCGCCGTCGATGACGATCAGCGTCGGCGCCTGGTGGGTGTGGCGTTCGATCCAGTCGACGGCACGGCGCAGCCCTGACGGGCTGGTCGGGAACTGAGCCTGCTGCCCGACTACGCCGGTGCCAGCGGTGATCAAGGCGAGCGTGTGGGAGGCGGCGTGGGTGTCCACGCCGATGACGAAGTCGTACTGGTCTGCGACGATGGCCATTGCGGCGTACTGCCTTCCCGGGGAGACGTCGTGACGGCGTCGGCCCAGGAGTGTGTTCTCGAGGCAGGACTGTGATGAGCCACGATCCGCTGCAACGGGTCGGGCAAGCTTCTGATCAAGCCACCGAGAGAGGCAGGGCCGACGCCCGACCACGGACCGGATGGGCAGATCTCACTGAGAGCACCCTGTGGGGCCACCATTTTCATGAGCCACACCCAGCCCGCGGTCATGACGCTGACCCTGCCAGCCAGCCCCAGGCCAGACAACGACAACTCTCACAGCCACTTTCATCTCGCGCAACGGTTGATCTCCACGTGGTGCAGCGCGAGTACGGCCAGCACGATCTTCGTTGCCTGGCCTGGGTAGCAGGACAGCTTGCTTCCGGATCTTGAACGTGGCGTTGCCTGATCGCGCAGGCACGGATCTTCGCGCTTGTTCGGTCGACCGCCCTTCTGCTGGCGCGACCGTTTCGGACCCCGAACCGCGTCCGCTTGAACGACGCATGCCACTGCGGGTATCCGGATGTCCCTTGTCTGCTGCGTTGCAGCATGTGTGTTGGTCAGCGCGTCGCTGATGCCATGCCCGGGGCGGCTGACAGATCATGCGTCGAGCCCGGCAATGTTGGTGACGCCTACCCAAGCCGACTGTCGACGTCGGCAATGACTCGCACGTTCACGTGGTGCGTGCAGGATCCCACCATCGGCTTCAAGGTCAGGCTTGGAGAGGGCTCGATGCGCCGGCGACAGCAACAGGTCCCAATTCATGATCGACTCGTGCGGTCGGTGTCGACGGCATCGCACGTACGAGACGGTCGCTTGATCTAAGGGATGTCTCGTAACCCCGGTGTCTGTCCGTTGAGGATGGTCGGTCAAGATGCCTGGGTGCAGGTGATCTCGGCAGCCCGCCCGGAGTGGATCTTCCCGTTCACCGGGCTGCAGCCCGCCCAGTTCCGTTCGCTGGTCCGACTGGTCGCCGAGCGCGGCGGTGACGGCATCGCCGACGGCCGGCCGGGCCGGCAGTGGGCCCTCGACCTGCCGGATCGGGTGTTGCTGGTCGCCGCGTACTGGCGTACGAACCTGACGATGCGGCAGATCGGCCCGCTGTTCGGGGTGTCGCACTCCGCCGCGCACCGGGTCATCGACACCCTCGCGCCGCTGCTGGCCCTGGCGCCGGTGCGTAAGCGGCCGGTCGAGCAGATCGCGATCGTCGACGGGACGCTGGTCCCCACCCGCGATCACCGCCTGGCCGCCCGGAGCAAGAACTACCGCTACTCCACCAACCTGCAGGTCGCCATCGACGCCAGCACCCGCCTGGTCATCGCCGTCGGCGACCCGCAGCCCGGCAACCGCAACGACACCATCGTCTACCGCACCTCAGGCATCGCCGAGAAGCTCGACGGGCGGCCGGTGATGGCCGACGGCGGCTACCGCGGCAACCCCGAGGTGATCATCCCGTACCGCAAGCCCACCGACGGCAGCGACCTGCCGGACTGGAAGGAAGCCCTCAACGTCGAACACCGCACCGTCCGAGCAGGGGTCGAACACGCCCTGGCCAGGATGAAGTGCTTCAAGATCCTGCGCGACTACCGCCGCGCCGCCCACACATTGACCGACGCCGCGTCCGGCATCGCTAACCTCCACAACATCATCCTGGCCGGCTGAACGCCGGGCCGGTGCCGGGCAACGCCTCCACCCAGTTACGAGACGTCCCTTAGGGAGGCTTAGGTCTTGTCGAACCTGTCTAGTGCCGTGGCCACGAACGTTCACGGTGTTGGTTGACATGCCGTCTGGTCGCCAGGCCGGCATTGTGGTGCATTCAGGCTGTGGCGGCGGCAGAACCCGTTCTCTGCGCGGCGGCTGGGTCACCAGGAGGTTCAGGAGGCCGGACGAGCTGCCTGTATAAGGCGATCGCGGGGGAGGGCTCCAGAGCCAGCCGGGACCACCAGTAGGTCAGTGTGGGCTCCATTGGGTCGCGGTGATCGACGCGAGAAGCCGTAATGAATGCCGGTCAGCCATTGTCACCGGTTTTCGCCATCGCCGGTTCCGCTGTAGCCTCCGGTTTCGCTGCAGCCGGTCCGGGTCGGGTGGGTAGCAGCGCGGCGGCGAGCACCGCGCTGGCCGCCAGCACGCCGATCACGAGCCAGACGGTGGTGGTGAGGGGCAGTTGTTGTCCGGCGATGCTGCCCGCCGACGCGCCGACGACGGTCGCGGCCATCTCGGCGGCCGAGAAGGCGGATCCGACCCGACCGAGTTGGCGGTCCGGGGTCTGGCGTTGGACTTGGACCTGGACCAGCATCAGCAGCGCGCCGCCGGGCAGACCGGCCAGGGCGATGAAGACCAGCGCGGCGACGAAGTGGTGGATGAGGAAGAGCCCGGCGAAGCAGAGGGTGATCGCCGCCAGGCAACCGGTGAACGACAGCCGGAGAAGCCCGCTGCGGGACAGTACGTTGCCGACGTATGCGCTGGCCAGGAAGCCGCCGCCGAGTGCCGCCATCAGAACGCCTACGTCGCCGGCGTCGCCGCCAAGGACGTCGAGGACGTACGGCACCAGAAGCACGTTCAGAGCGGCGTTGGCCGACAGGAAGAGGCTGGATACGATGAGCGTCGCGCGGAGTACAGAGTGCCTGAAGAGAAAAGCCAGGCCCTCCCGGACCTGCTCCCAGAAGGCGGCCAACCAGGAGGAAGTGTCCGGCTGGCGCCCATTGTCGGCCACCCGCAGCCGGCCCATTCCGAAGATCAGCACGGCGGAGAGCAGGTACGTCGCGGAGTCGATTAGCACCAGGCCGTCGAAACCCACGAGGGCGTAGAGCGCGCCGCCCAGGGGCGCGCCGGCGAGGCGGACGATGCCGCCCGCAACCGTGTTCCAGGCGTTCGCCGCCTCCAGGTCACCGCCCCGACCGACGATGGCGGGCACCACCGCCCGGGCCGCGGGCTGGAAGAAATGCCCGATCGCGCTCTCGAAGAACATCGCCGTGTAGAGCAGCCACAGCATGCCCGGATCGTCGACTACGAGCAGCGCCAGCACGATGACCATGCGCAGCAGGTCCGCCCCGACCATGACCGTCCGCCGGTCCCACCGGTCGGCCACCACCCCGGCCAGAGGCGCAAAGACGATCGCGGGCAGGGTCTGCGCGACGAAGGCGAAACCACTGCTGAGCGTCGATCCGGTCATCGTGTAGACGTAGACCGGCACGGCGACGATCATCAGCCAGTTGCCCAGGTTGGACAGTAGCGTGCTGGTCCAGAGCAGGCCGAAACGCCGGTTCCTGATGAAGATCACCGCCCACCTTACTTCTCCGTTACCACCGCTGGTGCCCCACGTCGTTGGCGACGTCGGATGACACGCCGTATGGCATGCCAGGCCGGTAGTGCGGTGGCGGGTCAGGCTGTGGCGGTGGCAGAACTCGTTCGCGTTCGGCTGGCTCCGTGACCAGGAGGGTCAGCAGCTGTTGAGGATTACTCGTAGAGGTACCGGCTCGCCGATCCGGTTACGGCGGGCGATGG